>JACOZR010000011.1 GCA_016181245.1 Candidatus Woesearchaeota archaeon
GAAGGCAGAGTTTTTCCTGAATGGGATGAAAGAAAAATTGGTTTCAGCACTAGATTAATGATAAAAGCAATATCTTCTGCTTCAGGAAAATCAGTAAAAGAAATAGAATTAAGATTAAACAAATTAGGAGACCTTGGTTTAGTAGCAGAAGAAGTTCTCAAAACAAAAGTTCAGTTTACTTTAACAAAAAAGAGTCTAGATGTAAATAAAATTTTTTCAAATTTGCAAAAGCTTTCAACATTGGAAGGTCAAGGAACCGTAAATAAAAAAGTAGCTTTAGTAATAGAGCTTTTAACTCATTCAAGCCCAGAAGAATCAAAATATATTGTTAAAACAATTCTAGAAAAACTTAGGATAGGCATAGCTCAAGGAATTGTGAGAGATGCAATAGCAAAAGCATATTCTCTAGACACAAAAGAGATAGAAAAAGCAGCAGACATAACAGGAGATTACGGAGAAGTAGCAGAACTAGCAATTTCTAATAACTTGAGTGATGTAAAACTTAGCCCCGATAGACCTTTAAATTCAATGTTAGCCTTACTGGCAAAAGATGTTGATGAAGCATTTGAAGCCCTAGGCAAACCAATTCAGTTTGAATACAAGATAGATGGATTTAGGTTACAAGCGCATAAAAGCAAAACAATAAAACTCTACACAAGAAGATTAGAAAATGTCACAAAACAATTTCCAGAAATAACTGAATATCTCAATAAATACATTTCAGCTCATGATTTTATTTTAGATGCAGAAGCAGTAGCCTTTGATTTAAAAACAGGCAAACACAAGCCGTTCCAAACAATTTCTCAGAGAATTAAAAGGAAATACAACATTGAAGAAATGGCAAAAAAGTTTCCTGTTGAATTAAATATTTTTGATATAATGTATTATAATGGCAAATCTTTAACCGATAAGCCATTAAAAGAGAGAAGAAAGATTCTAGAATCAATTGTGAAGCAACAAAAGAAAAAAATAGTTCTAACAGAAAAAATTGTTACATCAAACGAAAAGGAAGCTGAGAAGTTTTTCAAAAAATCAATAAAAGAAGGCTATGAAGGGATAATGGCAAAAAACTTGGAATCTAATTACAGACCAGGAAGATATGTTAATGGTTGGATGAAAATAAAAAAAATTCTTGACCCCTTGGATGTAGTTATCATAAAAGCAGAATATGGTGAAGGAAAAAGAGCAGGATGGCTAACAAGTTTTACAATTGCCTGCAAAGATAAAAATAAACTTTTAGAATTAGGGAAAGTTTCCACAGGTGTAAAAGAAAAAGCTATTGGCTTAACATATAATGAGCTAACAAAATTATTGAAGCCATTAATTTTAGAAAAAAAAGGGAAAGAAGTAATCGTAGAACCAAAAATAATAATTGAAGTTGCTTACGAAGAGATTCAAGAATCACAAACATATGCATCTGGTTTTGGTTTAAGATTCCCACGAATTCTCAGACTCAGAATACAAGAAAAAACAGTAAATGAAATTGATGATTTAGCAAAGGTAATAAAGGTTTACAACTCACAAAAAGGAAAAAAATAGGTTATAATATAACAACTAACCGATAACAATCTTTATATATAGAAATGTTTTTACAAGTAAATAACAAAATCCTAAAAAAAGAGGTGGTAAACACCAGGAGTGTGGTTTTACATGATTGTAAAAGAGGAGTTCCTAAACAAGTTAAGACAATTTTTCGGTTTGAATTTATATGAGGTCCGAATTTGGACTGCTTTGCTCTCAAGAGGAGTTTCAACCGCCGGAGAATTATCCGATATAGGTAATGTCCCAAGATCTAGGGCATATGATATTCTTGAATCTTTAGAAAAGAAAGGCTTTGTAGTTATGAAGTTAGGAAAACCAATAAAATACATTGCAGTTGAACCTAAAGAAGTTGTTGAAAGAGTTAAGAAATTAGTAATGGAAGATGCTCATGATTCTGTAAAGAAATTAGAAGAATTAAAAACAACAGATGTCTTAAGGGAATTGGATCTTTTGCATAAACAAGGAATAGAATTTATAGAGCCGACAGATTTATCTGGAGCAATCAGAGGCAGACATAACATTTATGCACATATGGAGTCTTTGATTAAGAATGCAGAAAAGTCTGTAACAATTGTTACAACAGGTAAAGGTCTTATAAGAAAGAGTGAAGCATTAAAATCCACATTAGATAAACTAAAAAAGAAAAATGTGAGAATAAGAATAGCCGCAAATATAACCAAAGCTTCATTAGATGCAGCAAAAGAAATGGGAAAAGTTGCAGAAGTAAAATCAACAAATAAAGTAAATGCAAGATTCTGCATAATTGACAACAAAGACCTTATCTTTATGGTAATGAATGACGAAAATGTCCACCCAAGTTATGATGTGGGTATCTGGGTCAACACACCATTGTTTACATCTGCACTAGATGGTATGTTTGAACTAGCTTGGAAAGACATGATACCATTAGACAAAGTAAAAGTCTAATTTTTTCTTTTTTTATTAATTATTTTTTGCTCTTAAAATTTCTTCTAAATATTTATCAAATGTCTCTTGTGCTCTGCTCAATTGAAAATAATTAAGCTCTATCTGACCTTCAGGCAAAAGTCCTATCTTCTGGTAAAATTCAACAGCAGCTTCAGCAATAGTCCCATCAACAAAATATCTAGCATTATCATGTTCCTGTATGCCATAAGCTTCTATCTTGCCATTTAAAAAAAATAAATCCAAATAAACTCTTGGAAAATTATTAAAGGGAGGAGTCTCGGTTAAAACATCTGCAACAGGAATATCATAACCAAAAAAATCTGCTAAACCCAAATAATGCCTATAAAAGTTAACACTCGACTGTTCAAAAGATTTACCGACAGAAATCTCACCAAAAGTAACATATTTTGATGATTCTCTAACCTTAGAATCATAATATACGCCAAACCCAATAAAAGTCCCCATAGTGACAATAGTCGCTTTTAACAATCCATTAACCATACTAAAGATAGAACAGAAAGCAATATAAACCTAGTTTTTAAATAAAATTTTATGTCTGACAATATCAGAGGGCACAGTTAAAACTTTTTTCTAGTTATTTTAATACAAAAATTTTAGGAGTTAATATGGAAACTATAAAAGATTTTAAATGGAACCAGGGAATGAATGTATATGACCTAGTTGAAAGAATAGGAAAAACTGGTTTTCAAGGGACTGAATTAAATAAAGCAAGTAATGTAGTTATTAAAATGAAAAAAGAAGGAGCAAAAATATTCTTAACTTTCACTTCTAATATGGTTACTTCTGGTTTAAGAGGCTTCTTTGCCCAATTAATTAAGTTAAAAATTCCATATGCGATTGTCACAACAGTAGGCTCAATAGAAGAAGACATAATGAAAGCCCATGGTGAAAAGTTCATTATAGGAAAATTCAACTCAGATGATGTTTCCTTATATGAAAAAGGAATAAACAGGGTGGGTAACTTATTCATTTCAAATGAAAGCTACATGAAATTTGAAGATTTAATAAATCCAATATTAACAAATCTGTATAACAAGAAAAATAGGTGGACTGTTTCTGAAATGTTAAGGGAAATTGGTTTAACTCTGAATGATGAAAACTCAATTTTATATCAGGCTTCTAAAAACAACGTTCCAATTTACTGCCCTGCAATAACAGATGGTGCCTTTGGCTTCCATTTATACTTATTCCAGCAAAAGCATAAAGATTTCATAGTAGATGTAGTTCAAGACTTTGGAAATATTCTTTTATCAATAAGCCAAGATGACAAAAAAGGTTTAATCAGTTTAGGGGGAAGTATCTCAAAACATCATGCAATATTAGCTTCATTATTAAACGGGGGTTTAGATTACGCAGTTTACATGACAACAGCTTCATCTAAGTCTGGTTCAATGTCTGGAGCAACAACAGAAGAAGCTAAGTCTTGGGGAAAAATAAAAGATGACTCAGACGCTTCTACTGTCATAGGAGACGTTTCAATAACATTTCCATTAATGATGATAAAGGTTTTGGAAGTTTTAAACAAAGAAAACTTATTAGAAAATGGCTAAATTTATCTTAAGTAAATCAAAAGTATTAGAGCAATATAATATTTTAACAGAATTATGTGATGAAGTAATTTATAGTTTTAAAACAAATCAAGAAGTAGGAAAAATCTTAGAAAACGAAACAAATTGTAAATTAGCAGTTCATACAACAGAAAGTTTAGAAGAAATAAAAGAAAAAAACAGAGTCTGGTTTTTCGCTCAAGCCTGGAATGAAAACGAAATTAATAGTTTAATCGATAAAGTTCATGGCTTTGTAGTAGACAATGAAGCAGATTTAATTGTTTTATTAGATTTCTTAAAAAATAAAAATTTTAAAATTAACTTAGCTCTAAGGATGCGTTTAAAAGAAAACACAATTCATACAGGAAAACATTTTGTTTTTGGGATGTATTCTAATGAAGTCGATAAATGGGTTAAGGAACTTAAGAATAATAAGAATATAAGCACAATAGGA
Organism: Candidatus Woesearchaeota archaeon; assembly: GCA_016181245.1. GTDB lineage: Archaea > Nanobdellota > Nanobdellia > SCGC-AAA011-G17 > GW2011-AR20 > JACQNJ01. The sequence continues at coordinate 4,492 of JACOZR010000011.1, forward strand.
ATTCATTTCCACAGAAAAACACAAAACGTAAGCGAATGGAATTTAAAACTGGAATTAGAAGAAGCATTATCTCAAGAAACACTAGATTCAATAGATTTCTTGAATATTGGCGGAGGAATTCCCTGGAATTACAGAAACTACAACATGAATGTCTTGCCTGAAATTTTTAACAAGATTAAAGAGTTAAGATCTTGGTTTAAAGGAAAATTATTCTTAGAACCAGGTAGATTCATAGCAGCCCCATCAATAAAGCTAGAAACAGAAATTAAAAGTATAGACAAAAATAACATTACAATAGACTGCAGTGTTTTTAATGGAGGCATGGACACTTTTTTGTTAAATATCAGGTTATTGTTAGAAAATGAATCAGAAGAAGGAGAAGACTACACCATAAAAGGAATTACTCCAGATTCTTTAGATATTTTCAGGTACAAAGTTAAATTAAAGAATAAACCAAAAGTTGGAAACAAATTAATTTTTTTAGACGCTGGAGCTTACAATTTTAGCACTAATTTTTGTAATTTAAAAAAGTTAGAAACAGAAATAGGGTATTAATCAAAAAGATTAAAAAAGCTATTCCAAATAATAAGTTGTGGAAAATCAAGATATTTGGAGTATAATCCTATCTATAGCATCAATTGGAATAGGGGTAATAGCAATAGTAAATGAAAAAGATAGAGTGTTGATAATTAGTTTATTCTCATTATTTATTACAGGATACTTCCTGTATAATATGTACACTAAAATAGATAATCACTCAGAAGATATTAGAAAAATAAATGAAAAACTTAAAATACACGAACAACTCATAGAAATAAAAGCAGATATAAGGGTCTTGAAAGAAAAGATAAAAAATGAATAAAAAAGGGTATGCAGATAGGGAAATTTTAAATCTTATAAAATATGCAGCGGGCGCAGCTTTGTTATACATTGTACTAAAGGCATTTTTTCAAGCGATAGGAAAGTAGTTTTTCTAATACATACCCCCATAGTCAATTAAACACCACATGTCAAACTTTTTAATAAAAACACAACTCAGAAGTAATTAGAAAAGTTTTTTAATAAAAATAGAATAATTAAATTATGCCAACTAAAAAAACAACGAAAAAGAAATCATACTACAGTAAAAAACAAAAGAAAGGAAAATAGTTACTTAAGAAATTTAGGTAATACTTCTTTTGAATTAAAATCAAAATTCCTTAGTTCTTTTATACTAATTGGAATAACAATCCTAGAACATAAAGCATTCAAAGTATAAGGCATTCTTATTAATCTTATATGCCCTCTAGAAACCCAAGGATCAATAGGAAATTTTTTTAACTTTCTATTCAAAACTTCTCTTTCCCTAATACTTAAACTATAAGCTTTTTTATCAAAAACATGAAAATGAAATCCTCTTCCAGAATAAACAATTTTTATATTATTGAAATCTTCTCTTAATTTGTTATAAAGTTTATAAGCATAATCCTTACTTTTTTCTAAACAATCTCCACAAGTGTAAACAAAATTCTTATTTTTGCATTTCTCACATTCTAAATCATCTGAATCCAAGTCAAAAGCTAACTCCTGAGTTTCAAACTTATCAAATTTTAATTTTTCAAAACAAGAATTAAAGTCTTTATACTTATTTCGGTCATAATAAGCATCTTCAGGTAAATATTTTACTAATCTCTTTTTCAAATCTTTAAAATTAAAGTTAAAATTAACAATATATCCTTTATCTTTTGAAAATTTAGCTATTCCAGTTTCAGTTCCAACATCTAAAGCAAATAGCTGAGGTTTTTCAGTAAACCATTTCCTAACTTTAGAAACAGAAAATTCTTTCTTGTAAAATAATTCACGCTCTTTTAAAGTTGATACTCTAAACATAAAAAAATAAAAAGAATTAGAAGTTTAAATTGTTTAGCATTTACTCCAACCACAATGAGCACAGATCATACATGCACCTTCTTCTTGAGTAGGAGATCCACATTCAGGACAGGTTCCATTTCCAAGCATTTTTTTCTTCTTACCCTCGTCTGATGATGCGACTAGTGTTTGATTTTCCTCAGATAAAGTGTACATACCTCTCCTAATTAAGTCGCTCTTCATTGCCTTCGCAATAGCATCTGGTGTAGAAAGTATTTGTTCTCCCCCATCCCAAACAGGCATAGGTCCACTTATTCCCATTAACTCTTCAACAACCTCGCGAGGGTCTATATTTGACCTAAGAGCCAAAGAGATTAATCTGGAAATGGCTTCTGATTGAGCAGCAGCATTTCCTCCTGCTTTCCCTAAAGAAGAAAATACTTCAAAAAGTTTTCCCTGATGATAGTTTAAAACATTATAAAGATTGCCTTCTCCAGTCTTTGTTCTAATTGTAACACCCTCAAGTACAGCCGGTCTCTCCATAGGATGGATATACCCATTACTTGCAACTCTCTGCTCTAATGTTCCATCTTTTTTATTAGTATGTCCTTCCGTTTGTAATATACCTTCTCTGCTTCCTTCCCTATAAACAGTAACTCCTTTCAACCCCATTTTCCATGCATTAATGTAGATTTCACCAATCGTTTCAACAGGAATATCTTCAGGTAAATTAATTGTTGAAGAAATACTGCTATCAACAAATCTTTGAATAACTCCTTGCATCTTAACTCTAAAGAAAGGATCTATTTGGTGGGCTGTTACAACATAAGAAGGAAGATTTCCATCCCCCCCAAATAATTCTTTAACTAGAGGATGATACACTTTATATTCCTTAAAGGATTCACCATCAGCTTGTTTAACTCTTCTCATGTAACTTGTGCAAAAAATAGGCTCAATTCCAGAAGTAGTTTGCGCTATAATCGACCCGCTTCCTACAGGAGGCATGGTAATTAACGTAGAATTTCTCAAGCCTTTCTTCTGGATATCACCTTGTAGCTCTTCTGGTAAACCTTGGATGAATTTACTTCTAGAAATTCCCTCAGAATCAAAAATTGGAAATTTACCTTTCTCCTCTGCTAACTCAATAGAAGCTTCATATGAAGCCAGAGAAATAGCCTTCATAATCTCATCAACAACTTTTAAGGCCTCTTCAGAGTCGTATTTAAGCCTCATTAAAACTAATGCATCAGCCAATCCAGTAACGCCTAAACCAACCCTTCTATCAGAAGCTACAGCCTCTCTTATTTTTGGTAATGCGTGATTCTCCATATTATAATCAATAACATCATCTAAGAATCTAGTTGTAACTCTAGCAGCCCTAACAATACCATCAAGATCGATGCTTCCATCAGCTCTCACAAACTTCATCATGTTAAGGTTTCCAAGATTGCATGCAGTATAAGCGGCTAATGCTTGCTCACCGCAAGGATTAGTGCTTGATAATGGATTAGCATACTCTACATTATGATAAGCTCTCATTGTATCCCAAAATATTATGCCTGGCTCCGCTGAGGAATGCGCATTTGTAATAATTTTATTCCATAGCTCTCTAGCTCTCACAGTTCTATATACTCTGTCACCCCATTTCAAGTCAAAGTTACTATCACTTTCTACAGCCCGCATAAGTTCATCTGTAATAAGAACACTAATATTTGCGTATTGTACTTTTGTTCTAGTTGAATCATTTTTGATAGTAACAAAATCCTCAACATCTGGATGATCTGCCCTAAGAGTCAACATTAATGCTCCTCTCCTTCCAGCTTGTGAAACAGCATTAGTGCTCTCACTTAAAAGATTCATAAAAGCAGTACAACCAGGAGATTTGTCAATAGTAGCGTTAACAAGAGAGCCCCTAGGCCTTAATACAGAAAGATCAGTTCCAACCCCACCACCACTTCTATACACCATAGCCGCTTCCCTCAAATTTAGGTAAATTCCTTCAAGACTGTCTTCTGTAATAGGAATGACATAACAATTAGAAAGTGTTGGTTGTCTTTTTGCATCTATCCTACCTGCACCATGCATTATTCTTCCTCCAGGAACGAATCTAAAATCAAATAAAGAATCCATAAAAGCTTGATACCACTTATCTTGTTGAGATGGATCCTCAACGCTAGAAATAGCTCTAGCAATCCTATCCCAAAATCTTAGAACACTTCCCTCATCAGCAGGTGCCAAATACTTATCCCTTAAAACATCAGCAGCTAAGGTGTTATCCCCATAAAAAGTTCTATAAACCCTAGCTCTCTCAATAAAAGCATCCGTATTACCTGTACGCGGTGCAGAAACATTTTCTAATGCCCTATCCAGCCTCTTTTCATCATATTCCATAACCTTAACCATTATTAACCACCCCACTCTTTATTTTAAGATCGTGAATAAAAAAGGTGCGAGCTCCCACTATGAACTTATCTATTGTTATTTTATTCTAATTTTTCAAGTTCTTTAAGGCTGTCATAAGCAGACTCAAGCTCAATTCTTGCCTTAAGTATTAACTCCATTTTTCACCTTTTCTTATTTTTCAACAACTCTTTCAATTCTTTTTGAAAGTCTGTCACATCTGCAAAGCTCCTGTAAACCGAAGCAAAGCGAATATAAGCCACTTGATCTAATTTCTTCAATTCCTTTGTAACCCTGTCTCCAACAATTGAACTGTTTATTTCCTTTGTATCTTGATTTCTTAGTTCTGACTCAACCTTATCAATTATCTTGTCTATTTGTTCAATCGAAATTGACCTTTTCTCACAAGCCCTTAACAAGCCTCTTTTCAGTTTTTCTTTGTCAAAAGCCTCTCTTCTCCCATCTTTTTTAACAATAACCAAGTCAATGCCTTCAACTCTTTCGTAAGTTGTAAACCTTTTTTGGCACTTCAAACATTCCCTTCTCCTTCTAGTAACATCAAGGTCATCTGTTTCTCTTTTGTCCACAACTTTGGTTTCACTATGATTGCAATAAGGGCATTTGATTTTTAACCTCTAACACAAGATATTGTGTGTCAGCAATTGTTTAATAACAATATATAGTATTCATGCACCTAAGTGGTATATAAAGATTATCTCACTAAAATATATAATTTCTACAACCTTTTTTTCATGTGCAAACAATAAAAAACGTTTTAAAACGCCATAGAACCATTTAATAATTTAATTATTCTTAAAATTTTATGAAAACAAGTATAGCAGGAAGTGCCCAAAAAGAAGAATTGTATGGAAACATTAATGATTTAAAAGAAAGATTTCCAAAAAAAATTGATGGGTTCTTCAATAGTAAGCTTGGTAGTTTTGAATTAGATTTCATTGCAAATAACGAGGGTTACATATCTGTTCATGATACATTTGTAGGAGATTGGCATAATCATATTCCAATGGATCAATGGAAATCATTTGAAAAAGAATTAAGAAGAAGCTGGAGAAACGAATTTAGGTTTGGACACGACATAGCATTTTTATTTCCACATCACGATTTTGCGTTTATAATTGACAGTGGGAGGTTTGAATATATTCCTAAAGGGATAGAAGTGCTTAAAGATTTAGGATATGTTCCAGTAGTAAAAAGAAGAGATAAGTATTCTACACAATGGGGGCTAGAAAACCAATTAGAGTTATTATCACACTTGCGTTCTCCAGATTTAGTGGAAGTAAAGGCAGCAGATACAAGAGCTAAAGCTATTGTTAATGAAGTTCTTTCTAATTTGCCCCTTGAGCCAGAACACATTACTTTTGCCGTTTATTCTCCAAAAAGAAAAAAAGGAAAACCATACAATCCAGAGCTAGTAATTAATCCTGTTAAAAAACTCATAAAAGTTCCATTCATTTGGAGAGATGAAACATTGGAAAGTGTTAGTAAAGGTCTAAATCTAGAGAGAGCAGTAGGATTAACATCTTTAGTTGAAACAAATTCAGGAATAAAACACATTCCTATGTTGGATTTTACATGCAGAGATATTGGCTTCGTCCATTTAACATTAGAAGAATTGGGTATGACTGGAGTTGTTGTTGCTTCGGGAAATTCCTATCATTTTTACGGATCTAGTTTACTTGATGAAATTGAATGGAAAGATTATATGGAGGAACTAGAAAGGGATTGGTGGGAACATTACAGTGTAGATAATAACTGGGTAAAGTTACAGTTAGTACAAGGATATTCTATGCTAAGAATTACACCTGCAAAGAGAAAATTACATCAACCATGTTTGATAGAAAAGTATGAACCAAAACAAGTATCTGGAAAAGATGATTCACTTGCAAAAAGAGTAGAATATAGACAAACGGGATAAAGAAGAAATATGGAACAAGAACTAGGAATAGTAACTCCAGTGTACAGCACAAAAAGAAATAGCAGATTAAACTATTTTAAAGATACTACAGGAAGCATTCTAGCACAAAATCTGGATTTTCTATGTGTTGTAGTTGATGATGGTAGCACAGATGAAACGCCAGACTATGTACAAAGCATACATGATAACAGAGTAAGCTATGTAAGACTAGAAAGAACTAGTAGAAGCAGACTAACTTCATCAGTAGCGGCTAATGCAGGTTTAAATTACCTAATGGATAAAGGATGTTCATATTTGGCTTATGTGCACTCTGATGATTTGATCACACAATGTTCCTTAGAAAGAAGAGTTAATGCACTAAAACAAGGAGCAGAGATGGCATATGGTAGATTGACAGTATACCAACATGAACAATTAACATTAAATGAGTTTAATAGACCCGGACAATGTTCTATTCCTATGGGGATGGGCTTTCCACATCATACATCCATGTGGTCAAGAAAAATGATGGAATTAATGATGAGAGGTAGAGAACATAATTTATTTGATACAAACATTGATTGTGCAGAAGATTTAGATGTAACATTATATTCAAGAAAGGTAATGGAAGAACATAAATTTCACTCACAGTTTGTAGATGCAGTATTGTATATATGGGTTAAAAGCAATAGAAATATTACAGAATTGGTTAAAGATAGAACGATGAGAAAACAAGTAAAATGGATTTTTGAAAAAAATGGATTTGATGTTCCAGAATCAATTAGAGAATCACTTTTAAAAAAACTAGTAACAAGACCAGGTTATTGGCTTCCTGAACGAATTAAAAAGCAATTAAGACCGATTAAAGAGGAGATAACTAGGTTAACAAGAGATAGGTTATACCCCAGAGTAGAAGAGGGGATAATACTAACAGACATTGACCCTTTCTGGTTTAGAAATTAAAGAAAAACAAACCTTTTTAAGATTTTAATAAAAAGATTAATCATGGCAAAAGTAGAATACAACAAGAATAAATGTATAGGTCAAGGAAATTGTGTAGCTGCATCTCCATTTTACTTTACATTAGATGAATTTAACAAAGCAATTTTGAATCATTCAATAAAAAAAGAAAACGATATTTTTGTAGCAGAAATAAAAGAAGATAAATTAAACGATGTGATAGAAGCAGCAAAATCATGTCCTGTCAATGCAATTAGGGTTTTTGATGAAAAAGAAGATATTGTAAGTGTTGATGTTAAAACAGACAAAGTCGAAGAAATCAAAGCAGAATACAATGATCTAAAAGAATTTGCAATGGACAAAAAAGGCTATTTCTTAATAAGAGCTAATAAAGAAAAACAAAGAGTTGAAGTTGGTCATTGCTCCAATTTAAATAAAGTAGATGTAATGGTTTACGGAACAGTTCCAATAGAAATATACATGACAATAATAAAAAAAGGTTTAGTAGAAAACATGGGGCATGCTGCATATTTAGGTAGAGAAATAGAAAAAGCCTGTTTAGCTTTAAAAAATAATCTAGATTATGTTCAAGATGATGAGTTAAATCTAAGAAAGAATTATTAAATTAAGTGCCATAAAAACTTTAGCTTTTAATATTCTCTGAAAATTCATCAGTTAAGTCAAATTGAGCAAAAACAAACAAATAAAATAGTCATAAAATAATATTTCATTTGAACAAAATAATCAAATTTGATTATTATAAAGAAACAAAATATTTATATATAACTTCTTCCTATCCATTTAAATGAAAACTATTCACCTGCTCAAAAGGCTTGAAAGACTTCCCTTGTTTACAGAGAATGATATAGCCAAACTAACAAATAAAGGCCCAAAATACGTAAGAACATTATTATACAGAATTAATAAAGAAGGGCTTATAAGAAGAATAGAGAAAGGGAAATATACGACCCATCACAATGAAATGATTTTTGCCTCTTATATCACAAAGCCCTCATATCTAAGCCTTTGGACTGCATTTAGATATTATAATATGACTCAACAGCAGCCATTTAATATATTCATCATGAGCCCTGTTTCAAAAAAGCCAGTAAAGGTTGGCGATACTGAAATAAAGTTTTCAAAAACAAAGCATATGTTCGGCTATATAAAAGAGAGATATGCTGACTTTGATATTTTTATAGCAGATAGGGAAAAAGCCATAATAGACGCTCTTCTTTTCAGGCTGCCATTAGAAGACGTATTTGAAGCCATTACCAGTGAAACCAGATTTGAAAAACTTGCAGAATACGCAAAAAGAACAAAAAATATATCTCTTATCAAAAGACTCGGATATATGCTTCATAAAAAAACAGGCAATTCCTATGGGCTAAAAGCATTAGACAATAACTGGATTTTGCTGGACTATCTCGGGAAAAAGAAAGGCAAAAAAGAAAGAAATTGGAAGATTATCATTAACGCAGAACTATGATAACAAGAAAAGATCTTGAGGAATTTGCAAGGCTAAAAAGATTAACTCTTGGAAATGCCGAAAAAGACTATCTTATAGAAATTGCTTTGCTAAGCATCTCAGAAAATACAAAAAATGAACTCGTTTTCAAGGGTGGAACTTGCCTTTACAAGTTCCATAAGCTCAATAGATTCAGTGAAGATCTTGATTTCAGCGCTGTAAAAAAAGTTGATGCAAGAAAAATCGTAGAAAAAGTTATTTCAGATTTTAAAAATTTTGGGATTAAAGTAAAGCTGCATGAAAAAAGAGAGCCACACAATTCTGTTTTAATCACTTTAAGGATTGAAGGCCCATTATTTACAGGAAAACCGCAGACGTATGCAAAACTTGGGATTGATATAAATCTTAAATCCAGCGTGATTATGGAACCTGAAGCAATTACCTACTCTTCAATCTATCCTGAAATAGCCCAATTCAATATTGTCTGCATGAAGCCAGAGGAAATATTTGCTGAAAAAATAAGAGCTCTAATTACAAGGCAACGAGCCAGAGACTTGTTTGACTTGAATTTTCTTCTTCAGAAAGGTATACATGCTGACATAAAGCTTGTAGAAAATAAGATGATGTATTACAATGAGCAGTTTGATATAACCCAGCTTATGAAGAAGATCTCAGCGCTATCGGGTTACTGGGAAAAAGAACTTACAGGTTTTTCGACAAATCTTCCTAAGTTTAATGCCGTTAAAATTTTTGTTGAAAAAAGACTAAAAGAGTTCTACAAATAGAAAAAGCCTGTTTAGCCTTAAAAAATAATTTGGAATATGTTCAGGACGATGAATTAAAGATTAACTAAGAATGCCACAACATATTAAAATAATTAAGATGTGATTTAGCTATTTCTTTATTGTGTATTTTTATGGCAATTGGTTCTTTTGACCACTGGATAAAGAGGCAGTTATCACCATAAATTACAGTCGTAGTAGGACTTGTAAATTTATCATTAATAAATTTATATTTTAATAGTTTCCTTCTCATTAGTTTATCCTTAAAACTTATCGGCCAAATAGATCTTTGTATAATTCTCTTTTTCGCTCTATTCTTATGCCATAACTCAAAGTATGGGCCAAAAAATTCTTTAAACTGCAGTTGAGAAGCCACCCATGATACCGGATTCCTGTTTTCCAAAATTTCTTCAAATAGCATTCTTAATCCTTTTTTACCTACAAAGATACTTGCTTCGAGTGGTATTTTATTATCTGCAGGTTTAATTCCTTTTATATCATCAATCAAAGATTTCCTTAAATTTGCAAAATCCTGTTCTTTATTTCTTATCAATAGAATCAGTGAATTCAATGGTTTCGCTTCAATCCATTTGACTTTATTTTTAATTATATATGAAACAAGACCTTTAGAAATCAATCTATCTAAGGCTTCATAAACATTAGTTCTATTTAAGTTAGTCCCAGAACTTATTTTACTAGCATAACTACTCCCTTCATTAACCAAGAACATATAGACTTTAATTTCTGAAGGACTAAGTCCAAGCTTCATTAAACTGTCTTCTAACATTATAAACAAATAGAATCCTTAACTTATAAGTGTTGTGGTGCAATACAACAACTAAGTTCTAAATAAGGAATAGTTCAATTTTATAGTAGTGATAAAAGATGTTAGAAGATTTCAATTCAAAGTATGAGTCAAGGCATGAAAGCTTGCAAAATAATGTTGATTTGGTTAGGCGTCTTTTCGAGATATCAAAAAAGCCTGACTGGGCAGATTTGTATGAAATAACAGGACTAAAACATGGTAGAATTTACTTGGGTCTTGATCTACAAGAAGGGCACAGATTCATATTCAGTGACATACTAGCAAAGATGAGGATAATCCATGATTTAACAGAAGGAAAAGTAGATCTTTCAAGAGTATATGCACTATTAGACATAGATGGAGAAGGGAGAGGACTAGCCATAGTCTCAGAAGACATGAGTAAAAATGGAGCTTATGAAGTCGAAGACAGGGCGCCAGGAGCAAAAATAACAAAAATTCTTTCGGAAATATTCCGCGATAAACATGGGTTTGAGTATGGGATAGACAAAATGGTATTTCGTATAGTCAATAAAAGAGGTAAGGTGATAAGATTACCTGTAGTAGATTTTGATCACGTTACAGAAAGACGACACTATGATCTGTACAAAAAGTATAGAAAAGAATATGACTGGAATCCAAAGTTCAGAATACATCTAGTTTAATATCTCTAAAAAATGGCAATAAACAAGGGTATACGCATTCTTACAAAGAAGCTTTATGAAAAGTTATCTGAAAATAAGATAGACAAATCACTAAAACCATACAGAAGTAGAATAAAAGAATTAAGAGAAAACATTGGGTTAGTAAAAGAAATTCACAGAGTAGCCACACAAAGGCCAGAGGAAAGATTTATGGGAGATAGCATTGATTCAGGCTCAGCATTCTACGGTGTTGGTAATCATACATTTAGTAACGGCGAAACCATACAAATTGGAGTCTTAGTCTTAGGTAGACACAATGATAAACAATTTTACGAGTGTCGCCTATGGATTACAGGACCAAGCATTTTATTGATAAATCAAAAATATCATGAAGAACCACAAGTAATAACCTCCAGAATATTTGGTTTAGTAAAAAAAGATTCCGATTATATAGGATTTTTATCTGAAGATTTCGGAGAAATAACTCCCGGACCTTGTCCAAAAGGCATAGAAAGATTATTTACAAGTGATCTGGATCATATCTGCTTCTGGAACAAATGGAACAAAGAAAAAAGCGAAGATCTCAAACATTTTGCAATAGACTTTAACACAACATCCCCAAAAGAAGAATATAAACAAGAATGGTGGTCTTATCAAGAAGGAATAGAAAGATCATTAGATGAGTTTGTGATTAATATCAGTTAATGTAATAAAACATGATTAAATCAATAACAATAACCGAAATGTTTGAGCAAGGTTATCATCCTTGGAAAGGAGGTATTTCTAAACTCGCAACAGTATATGCAAGCTATCCAATACCTTCGTTACCAATAGGATATCGCCTAAAAACAGATAGTCCTTTGATAGTTTTAATCGGAGATATGGGTAGTGGAAAAACAACCTTACTAGAAAAATTATGCCATCAAATATTCTCGGAGAACCTTAGGTCAAGGTTGGGAGATAGACAATACAAAATAAAATCTCCTAAATATTTCGAAATAGAATACTCAGAAAGAGGCAGTATTTTTGATATCGGAGATGAAAAAGAAAGAGAGTACACGGGAAGTTACTTCTATGGAATAATAAGTGAAAATGAACTTCAAAGACTCAATAAACTCAGAGTGCTATCACAAGGCCAATATAGATTACATCAAATTCAAAATTTATTAAAAAACGCAGAGAGTAATGAAAACCCCTTAGTTTTTATAGATCAACCGGAAGACGGAGTTGCATTAAAAAGAAGAAAAATGTTAGTAGATACAATCAGCCAATGGGCATTTGAAGATAAAAGGCAAGTATTTATAGCAACCCATGAGCCTCTTTTTACAAAAGTAGAAGGTGCTTTAATAATTAATATGGACGACAACCCTGCAAGTATAACAAGAAGTGAAAACTTCAATTTAGAAGATTACCTAAGTGCATGATAAATATCTTATAATCTCAAATCATCTAGAGAATTAACATCTAAAATTTCTTTGGCTCAATTAAAAAATTATCTTTTCCTAAAAATGGAGGATGATATTTACTAACGAATAACTGCACATGACTCATAAAGAAAACATTTAAATATAATAGCGTAATATTACGTAACATGGAAATAATAGCCAAAATAAGCAGAGGAAGCAAAATGGATCAAGTATACATTCCTAAAAATAGAAGCGGTTTTAGCATTGGTAGTTATGTTATCCTAAAACAAATAGAAATAGAAAAACCTGAAGAAAAACCTTTTTTCTATAACATTAGAGAAATTGAGCCGATTAAACTTGAACTAATAGACCAAGTTATGAAGATTATTGATAATGAAATAGAAAATTACGAGAACATAATTATCACTGGTTCATTTTTGGAAAGTAGTTTTAACTTCAATGATATAGACGTAGTAATAGTAACTAGCAGTAAGATAAACCAAGATCTAATTAAAAAAAATATAGAAGATATAACTAAAATAAGCACGCACATTATAGCATTAGATAATAATTCGTTAATTAAAGGTTTATCAATAGACCCGCTATATCAAATGATGCTAAGCAAGTGCGTAGCTAAAAAAAGAATCATATACAAGATAAAAACCGAAATAAACTACAAGCTCCTTGATCTTCATTTATTAAAAAGCAAAACATTAATGTATAATTTTGACATATTAAACGGGAATGAAAAATACTATCTAGTAAGAAACATGATTGCCATATATTTATTTCTTCAACATAAGAAGCTTAATCATGATATTATAAACAAAGAGATAAAAAAGCTTTTTGGAATTGATGTTGTAAAGATAAAGCAAAATCTATTGGATAAAAAAGCTTTTTTGCATAGATACAATAAAATCTACAAAGATACATTTAACAAAATCATGGATACGATAGATAATGGTTCAAAACAGAAATAAAGTAATCGAGTTATTTATAGGTAACTTGGCAAATTCAGTTATGCACAGTATAATTGAAAGCGCTATTAATAATGAAGAGCTTTCAGAAAGATACAAGAAAGAAATTGCAACAAGTTTAGATACAGCTAAAAAATACAGAGAAAAAATAAACCCAGTTGAATCATCACTTCCTTTAAAAGATATAGAATACATTAAGGGTAAGATTACTAATAAAGTAAAAGCAGAAT
>JACOZR010000037.1:0-16997 GCA_016181245.1 Candidatus Woesearchaeota archaeon
TTTAAATTGCCTTCATATCTTTGACTTATATGGGTAAGTAAAAGTCTTTTGGATTTAGATTCATTTTAGCCGAATATTCTAGAACTCCATAATATCATTTCAATTATTATTACAATTATAATAAACACAATAATATAAACTGGTTTAAACTCAATCTTGCTCTTATAATCATCAAAATATCTTACTATTCCCCCCCCAGATGAGGGCATTTGTATTTTGTCTGCCATATCATAAACAGGTTATAAATAATTTATAAAGTTTTGTATTTTATGTATCTACTTAGCTTTCTGAAGCGATATCGTCGCTGAGATGAAAAATGCTAAAAATAGCTTATCGTCGGTTAACTTTAGAATACTAAGTAATTACTATTTTATTTGAACCAATCAAACCATTTTTCTTTTTTTACCCTGTCTATAAAAACAAACAGTTTTCTTGAAATTATCTCAGCATCATCTATTAACTTAATATACTCTTCATTATTTAAATAACCTAAATCTTTAGACAGCATCAATAAAACATGCAGCTCTTTTATAGATCCATAAGCATAGCTCAAAAATTGCAAAAATGCATTTTTAGAATATCTGCTGCACCCCTCGGCAATATTTAAGGGTATTGAGATAGCAGCTCTTCTAATCTGTTGGATAATATTTCCTTTTTCATCCTCTGGAAAATCTTCAGTTGCATCATAAAGTTTCAAAACAAATTGATAAGACAGATTCCAAACCTCTAATTTTTCATAATTTCTTGCCATAAAAAGTCAAAAATATCATTTAATATAAATATTTTGCTATTGCACCAGTCTTGCCCAACTTTAAAAACATTTATAAATAAGTTTTTTACTAATTAATTCTCATGAAGCGAAGCAGTAGAAGATGGAAGAAAAAAGGTCAGATGAGATGGAAATGGCAGCGCAAGAGAATGCGAAGAGAAAAGAGTAGAAGAAAAGCCAAATAGTAATGTTTAAATATAAGTTATTTAACCTGAGATATGATCAAAATGGAAATCGATAAATATTTGTGATATCTTTTCCACATATATTTCTCAGATTTATATCAAATTTTGAATATGTTTGGATCAATGAAAAACATATTTTGTATGAGTACTTAATCCAATGATTATTTACGATCAAAAGTGTATGAACAAAGCAGAATTTGACAATTTCAATTTGATTTGTTTTGCGATAATAATTCCCGTTGATCCTGCGGGAGATCACTGCTATTAGGATTCGTCAACCATGCAAGTCAACTCTCGTAAGAGGGTGGCAAAGGGCTCAGTAACACGTCGATAATTTGCCCTTTGGTTTGGAATAACCTTGGGAAACTGAGGCTAATACTAGATAGGGGAAAGATACTGGAATGTGCTTTCTCTTAAAGGCAACGCCAAAGGATAAGTCGGCGACTGATTAGGCTGTTGGTGAGGTAAAGGCTCACCAAACCTAAGATCAGTAGAGGGGATGAGAGTCCTCACCTCGAGAAGGACACTGAGATAAGGGTCCTAGCCCTAAGGGGTGCAGCAGGTGCGAAGTCTTTACAATGCGCGAAAGCGTGATAAGGGAATCCTAAGTGCTTACTCTTTGAGTAGGCTTTTGCTAAGCGTAAAAAACTTGGCGAATAAATGGTGGGCAAGACTGGTGCCAGCCGCCGCGGTAACCCCAGCGCCATGAGTGGTGATCACATTTATTGGGTCTAAAGCATCCGTAGCAGACTTAATAACTCTTTTGTAAAATCATTAGACTTAATTTAATGGTGTTCAAAAGAAACTGTTAAGTTCGAGACCGGGAAGAGTTAGAAGTATCCTTTGGGAAGCGGTAAAATGTTTTAATCCTTAGGAGACTACCTATGGCGAAGGCATCTAACTAGAACGGGTCTGACAGTGAGGGATGAAGGCTAGGGGCGCGAACCGGATTAGATACCCGAGTAGTCCTAGCAGTAAACACTACGAACTAAGTATTGCATGTTCTTTGGGAACATGCAGTGCTGAAGCGAAGGCATTAAGTTCGTCACCTGGGAAGTACGGTCGCAAGACTGAAACTTAAAGGAATTGGCGGGGGCGCACTACAAGAGGTGCGGCGTGCGGTTTAATCCAATTCCACACGGAAAATTTTACCAGAAGCGACGGTAGTATGAAGGTCAGATTAAAGGTCTTACCTAACAAACCGAGAGGTACTGCATGGCCATCGTCAGCTCGTGCCGTAAGGTGTCCAGTTAAGTCTGGCAACGAGCAAGACCTATATCTATAGTTGCTAACATCTCTGCAAGAGGAATGAGCACACTATAGAGACTGCCCGGGAAACTGGGAGGAAGGTATAGGCAACGGTAGGTCTGTACGGTCCGAATCTTCTGGGCTACACGCGCGCAACAATGGTAGGAACAATGGGATACAACTCTGAAAAGAGAAGTCAATCCTCTAAATCCTATCTTAGTTCAAATTGAGGGCTGTAACTCGTCCTCATGACGTCGGAATCTCTAGTAATCGGATGTCAACAGCGTCCGGTGAATATGTCCCCGTGCCTTGCACACACCGCCCGTCAAACCAACCGAGCAGGGATTAGGCGAGATCTAATTGAAAAATTAGCTCGAACCTATTTTCAGTAAGGTGGGTTAAGTCGTCACAAGGTAACCGTAGGGGAACCTGCGGTTGGATCACCTCCTTTTTTTATTTTGTCAAATGCTTTATTGTTCATACACTTCTTAATGGGCCCATAGCTCATTTGGTAGAGCGCTGCCCTTGCAAGGCAGCGGTGTCGGGTTCGAACCCCGATGGGTCCATAGAAAAGTTTAGTGCAACTCAGATAATTTATTTGGGTGAAGGATTATCATCATATTTATGATAATCATGCATAGGTAAGGTCTTAATCTACTAGGTGGATGACTTGGCTTAATATGCCGAAGAAGGGTGTAGCAAACTGCATAAAGATCTAGTGAAGTGTACGCGACTTTTGAACTAGATATCCCTTAATGAGACATCTTTACCTACAAGGTAAATCCGAAAGGATTGGGAACCTAGGGAACTGAAGCGTCTCAGTACCTAGAGGAAAAGAAATCAATTGAGATGCTGCGAGTATCAGCGAGAGAAAACAGCAAAAGGCAAACCGAATCTTTAGATGAAAATTTAAAGAAATGTGGTGTTATAAGGATTGTGATATAATCCTCTTTGATTATTTCTAAAATTCTCTGGAAAGAGATACTATAAAGGGTGATAGTCCCGTAAGATTTAATCAAAAAGATTTAACAATCTCTTAAGTATTACTCATCGGATATTGAGTAAGAATTTGGAAGGCATCAACTTCCAACCTTAAATACATATTAAGTCCGATAGCAAATAGTACTGTGAAGGAAAGTTGAAAAGAACCCATGACAGGGTGTGAAAAGATCCTGAAACCTAGTAGATATAGTAAGATACTGCTTGAAAACTGTATCGTACGTTTTGAATAACGGACCAGGAAGTGTATCTTAGTGGCAAGAGTAAACTCTTAAAAGTCTACTCGTAGGGAAACCAATTGTTTGCAAATCTCTGATTGAGAAACAAAGTATGAAAATGCTTTTAGTCACTGGGATACGACCCGAAATCAGGTGATCTAACCCAAAATAGGATGAAGCAAAGCTAAAACTTTGTGGAAGTCCGAGGAGGTACTCGGAGCATCGGTTCTTTTAATTTTGGGTTAGGGGTGAAAAGCCAATCGAACCTGGTGATAGCTGGTTCCCATCGAAATGGGCCGTAGTCCAGTCTTTTGGGAGATAGTTAAATTGGTAGAGCTACGGATTGAGAATTTTGGCTTTGAAAAAAGTCGCTTCTCTGTCCAACTCCGAATATTTTAACATCTTAGAACAAAGGAAACAGGGGCATTGGGGTAAGCTTATGTCCCGAAAAAGGAACAACTTTAACTATGGTCAAGGTCCCTAAAATTAGTTAAGTGCAAAAGGTTGAAAGGTGTATATTACCAAAGACAAGGGGGAGGTTTGCTCAGAAGCAGCAATCCTTTAAAGAAAGCGTAACAGCTCACCCTTCAAGGTAATGTGCCCTGAAAATGGACGGGGCTAAACTAATTACCGTTACCATAGACCAAGATTAAATTCTTGTGTAGTAGATGGGCATTTTATTAGGGTAGAAGCTATTTCATAAGAAATAGTTGACCTCATAAAATTGAGAATCCTGGTGGTAGTAGGATCAGAATAGAGTGAGAATCTCTAATACCGTAAGGACAAGGGTTTCTTAGCAATGTCTATCAGCTAAGAGTAAGTTAGACCTAACTTATTTCCTAATTGGAATAATGGAAGGGTAAAAAGGTTAAGATTCCTTTACTGTCTAAGTACATGTGGTAACACAAGCTTGATCTTTGACGTTTTGCGCTAGGTTAATACTAAAAATCTTTAGTATTAATTAAGATAAATCAAGGGAGTATTATAACAATGAGAACTTGATTAAATTAAGAATAGCAGACTTTGTCTGTTTAACCAATGCATAGAACCCATGAAAAAAGGATCAAGATGAATCTTAGATAACTATACCAAGAACCAGCACTGGTGTCCTAGGTGAGAAGCCTAAGGTATGTGGGAGTCAATCTAATTAAGGGAAATCGGCAATTTAGCCCCGTGCCTTCGGCATAAGGGGTCCCTGCGATTGTATCTCAAATGCAATTACAGGGTGCAATTACAAAAGGAGTCCGACTGTTTAATAAAAACTTAACCTTTCGCTAACTAGAAATGGTGCGTATGAAAGGTGACACTTGCTCAGTACTAGTATCCAAAACTTCTTTTCAAGGAAGCTAAGGACTAGCAAACAGCGGGAATAACTATAATTCTCTTAAGGTAATAGGATTGCCTTAGTAAAATCTAGCTATATGCTGGAAAGTCTGAGTATCTCATAATACCAAATATTTATATAGGATTCATACCTTAATAGATACTTGGTGAAAATTTATGGGTGCAGATAATCAGCAGGAAAGACTAGATTCTTGGATTGCAGGATTTGTCGACGGCGAATGATGTTTTCATGTCGCAATAAATAGACAACCAAAAATGACTTTAGGGTGGCAAGTGCTACCTGAATTTAGAGTTGTGCAACACAAAAAAGATACGCAAACTCTTAGAATGATTCAGAAAAGACTTGATTGTGGGATAATAACAGTGAACCATGATGACAGAAATGAGTTGAGAGTGAGAGGCATTAACAACTTGATGAAGATTGTTGAGTTTTTCAGGATTAACAAATTAAAAACTTCAAAACTCAATAATTTCAAAAAATTTGCGACTGTAATCAAAATGATGAATGAAAGAAAACATCTTAAGCGAACTGGATTAAAAGAGATCGCTGAAATAGCTGCGACAATGAACAAGAAAATAAAATCCAAATATCTAGAATCCTCAGAGACTATACGCTAGACATTCTTTGCTGAATGAAGATATAGTCCGATCCTTATAGCGATATAAGGATACGCTTAGAAATAAGTGTACGCCATTTTAAAAGATAAAAATGGTAAGTACCTTTAATTAAGGGAAGTAACAAAAATGAGCCAAATGCCTTGCCGTTTGAATGACGGCGTGCATGAATAGTGGAACGAGATTCCTAGTGTCCCTAGTTAGAATCCCCCGAACACATCCTGCCGGTGTGAAGGCCGGCGATTTCCAGTAGGAAGATAAGACCCCGTAGAACTTTACTGTAGCTTGTTGTTGCAATGTAAATTTTGTTGTGTAGGATAGGTGGAAGTTGCTTGAAGCTTAGGCGCAAGTTTAAGCCTAGACAAAAGATGAAATACCACCCTTCAGAATTTATGTTGCTTACTAGAAATAGGACATCATCAGGTGGGCAGTTTGGCTGGGGCGGCACCCTGCTGAAACAGTATCAGAAGGGCCCAAAGATTAGCTCAAGTGGTTTGGAAATCCACTGTAGAGTGCAAGAGTAAAAGCTAGTCTGATTGTATCTCTAATAATAAGAGATGCAGGGACGAAAGTCTGGTCTAGCGAACCCCTATACTTCCTTGATGGGAGTTAGGTATGACAGAAAAGCTATCTCGGGGATAACTGAGCTGTCGCGTCTGAGAGCTCGCATCGACGACGCGGCTTGCTACTTCATTGTCGGCTCATCGCATCCTGGCTGTGCAGCAGCAGCCAAGGGTACAGGTGTTCACTGGTTAAAGCGATTCGTGAGCTGGGTTTACAACGTCGTGAGACAGTTGGTATTATATCCACTGGAAATGTTAAGATCTGAAGGGAAGGATCCTTTAGTACGAGAGGAACAAGGATTCGAGGCCTCTGGTGATCTGTTGTCTGATAAGGCAGGCAGAGCAGCTACGCCTTAAGAGATAAGAGCTGAAAGCATCTAAGCTCGAAACTCGCCTTGAAAATAGATCTTAAAGCACTCCAAAAATAGGAGTTTGATAGAGCTAGGGTGTAAGTACAAAGCTTCGGCAATGTATTCAGCCTGTAGCTACTAACGCTTAAAACCTTACTTATGCATGATTTTTTCTTTTCTAATCAATACATTTAAATAATTCTATAACCTTGCAATTATATGGAGGAATTTATTTCTCTGGTAAAAGAAGCAAATAAAGCATTTGAAACAGCAGATCATCTTGCTTATGTTACTTATCCAATCGTTAATGATATCAAGTTGATTGCTTTGGTTGCAGAAAATCTGAATACAGCATTGACAAAAACAATGGAAGCATTGCTTTATTATGATAAATTATACAAAAGAATCCAGTTCATTCCAAATGATTTTTACTCAAAATTCGAGCTATTCAAAACCAGATCAGCAAAATATTATAATCTGTCTCATCAAAACATAGAAATCATTTTAGAAATTAAGGAATTCATTGAAGAAAGAAAAAAATCGCAGATGGAGTTTTCCAGAAAAAATAGTTTTGTTTTGTACTCTAATCTGCAGGTAAAAACAATGAGTCTGGATAAAATTAAGAAATATATTACTCAGACTAAGGGAATAATATTTGTTTTGAACCAAGTACTTAAACAATTTCAAAATCGATTTAACCACGTAAATACGTAACATTTATATATACGTAAATACTTCTATACGTATATGAAAAAGCAGAAATTAACCATACTAATGGACCAGTCTATAATCAAGACAGTCAAGAAGAAATGCATAGACAAGAACATGTCTGTTGGCAATTATTTGGAAGAACTAATAAAAAAGGAGATTAAAAAATGATAGACATCGGAGAACTAGAGGATAATGCAAAGCAGGAATTGAAAAGAGCAGACCATTTGCTTTATGTTACTTTGAAATATACCAGAACAGTTGATGTTATAAAAAACACGATTAAAAGGCTGATTAACGCATTTGATTATGCTATTTTAGAAGCATTGGAATGGACAATAAAAAAGAAAAAAATAAAGAAAATATCAGACCTTAATAAATTAAGAGCAGAAGATTTAAATAAGGTATACCCTGAAATAAAAACATATATTGATTTTTATAACTTGCTTAAGAGAGTAGATCGCGCAGAATACACAAAAAAAGAAGAATACAGGAAAAATGTTACAATGATAGTAACCGATGAGATGATATTGGAAATAAATATACCCAAATTAAAAGAATATTTTGAAAAAACAAGAGAATTTGTTGAATGGGTTGACACTCTTGTAAGTTTAAAGAAAAAATGACAAAAACAATAGGAATCATCTCTGGAAAAGGTGGAGTTGGTAAAACAAGCTCATCTATCAATTTAGGAGCAGCATTAAATTTCTTTGGCAAAGATGTTGTTGTTTTGGATGCTAATTTTACTACTCCGAATGTTGGTCTGCATTTAGGAGCTCCAGTTGTTCCAATATCTATTCATCATGTTTTGCAGGGAAAAAACAAAATAAGAGAAGCAGTTTATCTGCATCCTTCAGGATTAAAGATTATCCCCGGAGGAATTTCAATACAAGACTTGAAAAATGTTAACCCGGATAAATTAGCTTATTGTCTAAATGAATTAAACAACGAATTTATTATATTGGACGCTGCAGCTGGCCTGGGAAGAGAAGCATTATCAACAATAAAAGCAGCAGATGAAATCTTGATTGTTACAAATCCAGAACTTCCAGCTGTAACAGATGCATTGAAAACAATAAAAGTAGTCCAGGAATTTAATAAGAAGGTTATTGGGGTTATACTTGCGCGAACTCAGAATAATGAGATTGATCTAAGCATAAAAAATATAGAAAGTTTGCTTGACAAGCCTGTGATTTCCATTATCCCAGAAGATAAATCAATAAGAAAATCCTTGTTGTTAAGAGATCCTGTTGTTTATACTCATCCCAAAAGCGAATCAGCAATTGCATATAAAAAACTTGCTGCTTATTTATTGGGTAAAAATTATGAAGAAGTTTCTGAAAGTGAAGAGAAAAAAAGCATGTTTTATGGTGTTTTGAAAATGCTTGGTTTAAGGTAAATTTTTATTTAACCACTCATTTAAAGGAATTGCATTTTTCACAAGATTATTTTTTAAATTTATATACAATTCCAGTAAACCTTTATCTTTTATCATCCTCTCTCTAAGAAATTTCCCTTCTTTGTTATATATCAACTCTATAACTGCTTTATTATCAAAAATCCAGAAATCTATTGGATTAAAATTCTCTGCTAAAAGATTTTTATACATATCAGAATAGATAAGATAAATCTCTGCACCAGCTTTCGATTGTGGTAAGTAACCAGTTTCTATTTCAAATCTTAAATAATTTGTTAATCTTTTTGGGATTACATGAACTTTTATAATCTTTTTTCCTTGCCCTGCAAAATTTGAAATGATCTTACAAAATTGTAATAGCTCTTTATCAGATTGGACTTCTACCCCCTTCTCGAATTTTTTAAACGATTCTCTTTCTTTTTCTATATCATAACAAGGAAGTAATTCTAATCTAAATGCTTCATTTTTTATTTTAGATAGAAAATTAGCAATCATATTTTATCTATAAACCAAACAACAGGATTTAAAATCCCTCTTGTAATTCTTTTTATACTTTCTTTATTTTCTATATAATTTGCAATACCCGGACCATATTCATAATAGGATTTAACAAACATTTTTCCAATCTCATTTGTTAAAAGATATTTATCTCTAAATCTGCTTAATGCTTTAATCTCATTTGCCATCGGACTTCCATAAGATGCAGTTGCTATAAAACATCCTCCACCCCCTCCACCTGAACCACTGCTTCCTGAATCTCCACCACCAGAAATTTTATTTAAATATTTATTCTCAACAATGGTTTTTCCAGCTATTAATGTAGAATATGCGCTTAAATCCTCATAACCCTCTTTCTTTAATGTATAATCCATTCTTTTAGCTAAAACATCGCTTAAATAAAAAATATTGCTGTCATTATTTTTATAAAAATAAGAACAAGTAGCATCTAACAAACTGCTTCCATCAAAAACACCAAGCATTATTGATCCATTTACAATATTACGGACATCAGTAATGCTGCTCTGCTCAGGCAATGTTCCATTATCTAAAAACTGCTTGATTATTTTGTAAGATTGATGGTTTCTATCATTAATATTCAATAAATCAGTATGGCCATAAGAAACATATCTTATCTGGCTGTCTTCAGAATAAGCGCCGCTTACAGTTATAATACCATCTCCCTCTACACTTGATAAAAGCCCTGCAACTGCAACGCAATTATCCGCATTAAAATTCCATGCATTATGAAGATCCCATAAAAACCTGCTTCCCAAAGACATTTCTTTTGTTTGCTCATTGTCAGAAAAACCAGAAATAAGATTAGCCCATGCAGTGCCATAACTAGGAGTCCCAAATATCATAAGATAATTAATATCATCACCATAGCTCCTGTTTGAAGCCATTCCAGAAATATATGCTTTTGTGTTTAATCCACCCATTGAATGCGCAATAACATTTACCTTTGATTTATTATACATGGATTTTACATCGCTTATCTTTATTCCAACAGCAGTTGCCAAGGCTTCTATGCTATCGCTGTATGTTGAACCTGAAAAATCCAATGACTCAACATTAAAGCCATCTTCCTTAAGTATATTCTCTAAATCCCCAAAACTTTCTAAAGGATTGCTTGATGAAAACAATTTATATCCTGGAACAAGCAGTATAGGATAAGCAGATGAATTAGATGAATCAAAACTTACTTTCCCATCAAATTCAATATACATTGCATCTCCGCTGCTTTGCCTTTCTCTTGCTATCCCATAATGCCCATCGCCCGTATTTGCAACATAAAACTTTAATGTATTTGTTCCTGCCTTAAAATATGATGAGTTTGTTATTGCAATGCTTTTAGGGCATTGAACCAAATCTATAATTGCAACACTATTGTCATTTAAATAAACCATTCCCCCATCATCTAAAAATATATCTAAGTCTATTCTTGGATTTGAGAAGTTATTGGGAAGATTAAAATCAAAATAAAACTTTCCCCAGCTGTCATTTGTATTTGTAGTTGTTATTGTTTGAGAAGCTATGCTTCCTACTCTATCTAAAGTCCAGCTTGGATTATCTTGAGCTCCTACTCCAATATAAGCATTGCTTTCATTGCTTACATACTGTGAAGTAAAAGTTGTTAATTGATCAGAACTTCCTGGGTTTCCAGCATTTCCATTTCCATCTGTTCCGCTTAATATATCAATATCCCCAAAACATAATCTAGAAACTAATAAAGTACCTAATCCAAAACCAAGAATCTTTTTCCAACCTCTTTTCATAAAACATTTGTTTATTTCTCAATTTTTAAATATTTCTAAAGCCAATTTTGGTGCAATACCCAAGCAACTAATGAAAAAACATCTGAAGAATTACAAGCGCTTTTAATTAATACTTCTAATTCACTTTTTTATAATACAAATGAACATATAAATGGAAAGGTTATTTATAAAGATAAAGGAAAATATGTTTTTAGAGATTAAGCAGAACTTTGAATAAATAGAAATAACCCTAGTAAAGTAAGTCAAAGATTTTTTACTTCATTTAGATTATTAATTATTCTTTTGGAATATTATCGCAACTATTTGGTAAAAGCATATATTTATATAAGTATTTCATATCTATCTTATTATGAAAAGGTGCAATCACAATTTTGCTAAAGCAAATGAATTTATCTTTGCTAAGGGAAGAGGAGTTAAAATAGAAGTTGAGAAGTGTAAAAACTGCAGTAAATCTTATATCAAACCTGAAGAAGTTGAGAGGATGAGAAAAGAACTACATCCCTCTTTATTAGTTAAAATTAAGGGGCTATTTTCATCAATAACTTCTAAAGAACATAATTTTGCTAAAGGCCGAGTTCTTTGATTTTTTCTCTATATCTAACTGCTTCTTTACCAGCAGGACTCGTATGGATTATAACTAAACCCTCTTCTATAGTAAACGCGATTAGGATATATCTTGCGCCAAACAAGGCTTTATATTTATGTATGCAGTAGTAATCGCTTGATCTATCCTTTTTATCTTCTTTATAAAGTTCTTCCTTTGTGAAAAACAAACCCTTTTCAAAACTTTCTATAATCAAACTTAAGGAGAAATTATGTATAGAGATATCTTTTGCTGCATCTATAGTGTATCTAAATTTTCCATTTTTAATCAATACTCTTGCTTCCTCGATTATTTTTTCATCCATCATAATCTCTTAGAAATGTTCGATTTATAAAAGTTATTTATAATTTCTACAAATTCATTTTCTTAACATTGATAGAACTTTGAGATATATAATTTAAAGTTATATGCCCCGAACGAGCAGGGAGAATTTGTAAAATGCCCTTATTTTAATAGGATTCTTTAGTTTTTAAAAGTTGCTATGCACTTACAAGTAGGTGCTATCCCTCTAAGAATTTCGCAGTTTCATCTCCTATCAACCTTTGAAAATACTTGTCCCAAAACAACCAAAATCTTATATCTTTGTATTCTGGCAGTGCATCACTTGTTGAATAAAATTTTAATAAGCTTAAAGCAGTTTTTTGAGAACTCTCTCTTGATTCTTTTGCATTCTTGCCTTTTAATAAAGCAAGGCTTACTTCATTTGAAAATCTCTTAAAAGGCTCTGCAAACTTATCTTTAGATGGTGTGCATTCTTTAGAAGCATCTACCACAAATCCAAAAGGTTGTTCATAACCAATAAATGCTTTACTGCCTTTTTCAACAACTGTAACCCCCAGCTTTAAAGCGCAATTACATGCTATAGCATAAATTATCTTTTCTTTTAAGAGTATATCATTCTCGCCGCTTATTACTAAGGGTTGATCTCTATGCCCAAATATAGTAGTAGCTGTGCCATGCCCATTAAATATAACTAATTTTGGTTTTTGTTTTTCTAAAAATTTTGTTACATTTCCCTTATTTGCTTTCTCTCCTCTAAAATCACTATATTTTATATTATTTTTATCTGCAAAAGATAATATTTCTAAACCCCAACAATCTAAATAGCTTACTTTATCATCATGAGTTGGTCTTGTTATTAAGAATTGCTCACTATTCATTCTGTAATCCTGTTTTTAATGATTTTAAATACTCTAACTGCATTTTGACAATCAATTTGCCTAATGAAGACTCTTCTCTAACATTTTTCATTAACTCTTCTTTACCTAATTCTCCATCAGAGCCAAATGCTATTTTTATGGTTTTTGGCATTGCTTCTAAACGTACCAATACTAAATCTTTAATTTCCTTTTTTACCTTATCGTTTTCTTCCATAGTTCAGATAAATTCTAATTCTATTAAATTCTTTAGGATCTTTTTGCCTAAATTTGTTTCTTTTTCTATTTCTTCAAAAGCAACATTCCATGAAATTGGTTTATTATCTACTAATATTATAATTTCTCTTCTTATATCCATAGATAAGTTAGAGTATACTTTTAAAAACCTATCTTTTCCTTCAAGCATGTTTATATTCTATTCTTTGTTATTTTTAAAGATTGCTATTCCTCTCTCTGTCTAATCCTCGTGGCTTTTCTTAATGTTTTCTGAATTTGTCACATTCGTGGCTTTTATGCTTTGAGTAAGCAAACTTAACCATCTATTTTTACCCAAATTCAAGTCTATGTTAGCTACTTGCGAAGGTGTTAGATTATTTAAAGCCATATGTTTTTTAATGAAGTTGTGGTATAACCTGTAATTATCATTCCATTCTTCTAATGTATCTACCTTTTTGAAATTCCTTCTAATCTTTTCAAATTCCCTAAATTCATTATGATAACGCTCTATCATATTATTGTTATCCTTTTTGGAAATTCCAACATTAGCTATATGCAAAACACTATTTTTTCTTGGTCTTCCTATGTTATCCTTATGTGTTGGATATTCCTTTTTAATGGCTTTTATGTAAGTTGGCAATCCATCGCTTGAAATTGTTTCTGGTCTTTGGTTAGTTACTTCTTTAGCTTTTTGGAAAATTGCTCTTGCGTCTTTTTCATTCTTTGTCTTTGTAACATTGTTAGCAATCAAAAATCTTGTTTTTCCGTCTAAAACATTCCATACCAACTTCTCATTAGTATTCTTGTTTACCTTAACTACTTGCTCATCTACGTGCCAATTATTGCCTAATTTTAAGTCATTATTGAATTTACTTGTATAATCATTCATCAAACCACAGAATTTTCTAATCCATCTTCTTATTGTTTCGTGGGTTACTTTTAGATTGTAAAACTGAAATATGCTGTCTTGTATATCCCTTAAAGAATGACCTTTAAAATAGTCATTCATTACCAAAGAGATTAGTTTAGCGTTGCCTTTGATATATTTGATTGGCTCTAAAACAAATCTTCTCTTGCAATCCTTACAGCAATAAACTTGTTTTATTCCAATTTTTGTTTTTCTTACTCCTCTCTTGAATATCTTATCTGAACTGCAATAAACACAGCTTTCTTTATTAAATTCCTTATCAACATTTAGGTCATCTATTTCTACCTTATTCTTGAATTTTAGGAAAAACTGAATTGCTTTGATGTGTTTGCAGTAAATACCATTACTTTTACATCTTGTTTGAAAGTCCTGACATTCGCAAGAATAAGTATCTATATGAGTTACTTTGTATTTCTTATTGCTGTCAAATTGAGAAGGCACTAAATAGGTATTCTCGTTAATTAGCTCTGGCTTTGATTTTGCTAAAATAGATTTAGCCCTTAACTCCCTGTCTTGCGAAAGTTTTTTATAATCTAATTCATTACCTTTTTCTATGGGTTTGATTTGTTCCTGAACGGACATTTTGAACTCCTGCGGGGCTTGTCCCCGCTAATTTTTTATATTTTTATTTTATCTAATTTATATTCCCTAATCATTAATTTTATTGCGTCTTCTTTTGTTATATATCCTTTTAATGATTTTACAATATTTGCTTTCTTGTTTTCTTCATCTGTTAATCTTATTTGGATTTTCGGCATTTTTCGTATCACCTCATATATTCTTATGTGATATAATAAGATAAGGTAGTATATAAATGTTTCGGTAGTGGAGTATATATTTTAAATCTAATATCTCATAGGAAAGACAGTAATGTCCACACATTTATGATATTTATTCCACGCATTATTACCCTCTCGAGTTGTAAAACAGAATTTATAGTTCTGTTCTTTTGGGAAGCCGATTTGTATTTTTAATTTTAAAAGTTGATGTTTACCTCCCTCAATTTCATAATCTTTACAATTTTGATTGGGGGATGATACTTCGCAAGTAATATTTATTTTCCCCGTTGAATTAGGGATTACAACAATTTCTGTTATTGCTCCTATTTCATCTTTCCAACTACTATGAACTTTTAAGGTCTGGTCTATTACAGTAAAATTTTCATCATAAGTTAATTTGAAACGGTCTTTATCTAAATTATAATAACTAAAACTTGAAAGTCCGAACCATCCATAATGTTCAGCATACATTAGTCTATCGCTTAAAATAAAACCGACTAAAATTCCGAAGATTAGAGTTCCACCATAATAAATTATTAACAAAAAGATATACCATACAGGATGGTCTTTTTGTAATTTATCTAACCCTTTTTCTATTCTTTCTCTCATTCTACAATTCTCAGAATTGTTTCGTAACTATCCTTAAATAATCCACTTTTATCATTAAGAATTAATGTAATTTTTAATGGAACATTTAGACATTGTTCTTTAATAGGATAAGGAGGATACCCATTATATCTAAATTCTTTTATAACAGGTTTCTTATCATTTGGGTTTACTTCTATAGTATTATTAATTGGATATTCTACTACAGCCAAACAATTACTATCAAAATTATAATCTACAGTGCCAATGAAAGTAGTATCTACAGAAGGGTTTACAATAAGATAAATCAATCTAAACATATCTGTTGGTTTGATAATTGGGTTGGTGGGAGCGTTTTTATCAGTTTCAATATGAACATCAACCTTTGTGACTCCACAACCAGAAATCAAAAACATAGTTACTAAAATTAATCCAAATAGTATTATTCTTTTCATTTCCTCCTCCTTTTAGATTTGATTTATTCTTTTACAAAAAGGACAACAAGTCTGAACCCAACCTTTATTATTTAGATGTTTAATTTCATCTTTTTCCAAACTAAAAATATTTCTACAGTTCCCACAAACATAATCATAATCATTTCTATTTTGTAATTGAATACTTCTTATTATTAAAAGAATAATTCCAGGTATTATATAAAAGAAAAATCCTGCGATAACCCAAGCAATATGAATTACTCCTCGAGGTTGTGCTTTTAATGGTTGTGTTTTTAAATTAAATAAACTGCCTGAAACAGATCTCCCTTTAAAAGTCTTGTTTTCCTCTTTACAATTATTACATATTATTTTATTTTTATATACCTTCCCACACGAATTACATATAATCTCTTCACAACTTACACATTTTCCTTTTATATTACTTGGAGTTAATTTTCTACCACAAACATTACAAAAACCTTTTTTCAGTTCTTTCTGTTCAAATCCTTCTTCATATTTTTGTTTATCTTCCCAATATCCCATAAAAATCTAAGGGAGTTTTAACCTTAAAAACCTTTCTTTTTTACTTAGTCTGAGTTTAGTGGCGAGGAGTTTTCAGGAAATATAAAGTGTATAATGATAGTATATAATATTGTTAAAACAAATGCAATTACAAAAACTATAAAATAATATAGTAAAGCAACGAATAACTCTAATTTGGATACCTTAATCAAAAATGTTGTAAAACCTATTATCTGTAAAATCAAACTATCTATCTTTATTAATTCAAATAGATTAGTCCTAATATCTTTTTTGCAAGTGTCCCAATTCATTTTATCTCTTAATTTTATTAAGTATTCTTTCCCATAATATCGGAGAGATTATATAAGAAAATAAAAGCAAGAATAAACCAAAGAATAATAATCCCCCTTTTCCACTTATAATCGCTTTTATTCCTTCACTATATTCAAATAATCCAAAATATATAAGTATTAGATATATTCCTATCAAAGATAAAAAAGTGCTTATATAATCTTGTATTTTTGCCATTATTCTTCTAATGATACTTCTATTCCTATTTAAACCTTCTTTGCTATTATTTTGTGATAAATTCATTTTATATAAACCCCCTTTTTTGAGGTAATTGATGTAATAATCGGTAGAGTAAATAAATCATTAAAATTAATCCAATCAAACCAGATATTTCTTTAGCAATAATACTACTTATAAAAATTCCCATACAAATAAATATTGCCGTATACATCCCTAAGTTTTTCCTATTCACACTCATTTAAAAACCATCCTTTTTGGGTTTTTTGAGAAAAAGCCACGAATGTGACAGGCGGAATCGAGCCACGACTTTGTGACAGAGAGCTATTCCTCTTTGTCTTTTAGACAATTTCTATAAATTAAGAATATAAAAGATAAAAACCAAAATAAGATCAATAGGTTAAATCCAAGATTAAATATTTTATGTGGGATTAAATATATTGCCGAAGGAATTTCTTTTAAGAAAATTGGAGATATAAAAGCAAATTCAAAGTGCCCCGGACGGGATTTTCTTATCACTAGGTATCATCACCTAGCTTAATATTTGAACCC
>JACOZR010000037.1:17010-18319 GCA_016181245.1 Candidatus Woesearchaeota archaeon
TCTTTGTTTTGATTAAACTTTTTTTAAAAGTTTACTCGAAAGGGCAGAATCCTTGACCGGACTAGACTACCGGGGCACAAGAAACTTATAACAAAAATAGTTTTTAAAGTTAACTAAAAATTTTATAATCAAATTCCACTCTTACTTCCCCATAAAAATTACCTTTATTTTTTAAAATTTCTTCATATTCTCCTGCAATCTTCATAGAAATTTTTTCTAATGATTTATCCTTTACTATGATACCCGGAATAATATTATTCAAGTCAAAATAAATTACTTCTTTTGAACTATGAAATACACTTTTTCCAAATTCATATACTCTAATCCTAATTGATCCAAAAGAATTATCCGATTTATAGCCATGATTAGGCAACTCTCTTTTTATAATCCCCAATAACTCATCTCGACATACTTCCTTTATCTTTTCCTTATTCTCTTCTTCTTTGTCAATTATTTTTACCATCTTATATAATAAAAGGATATAATAATTAAATCTTTCGTTTTGAAAAAAGTGGGCCCACTGGGATTTGAACCCAGGACCTATGGCTGTCCTAGTGAACTTATACCATAAGTTGTCATATAAGACCATCGCTCTAGCCAAGCTGAGCTATGGGCCCTTGATCATTTCACAGAAATAAGCATATTTAAAGTTTTTTATAATAAAACTGATAAAACCATTACAATATACCAGCAAATAAGATTTAATAATCCGACTTTTTTCAACCTTAATTTTATCTTATTAATCGCTAAAACATTTTTTTCTTTAATCGCTTTTCCCATTTTTTTTGAATTTACTCCCAAATAAATCCCATTTATTAATATTATCAGGACAATTGCATGCTTCACAATCAATAAAGGAATATTCACAGGCCATTTTATAAAAGCAATTAATCCAATTCCAGAAACAATCAATAGCAATAATCCTATCCATATTAATTTGGATATGCTTTCCATCAAAAAAGCTGCATTTTGCGATATCTCTGGTTTTTTCTCAGCTTTCTTGCTTATTAAAAAAGCTATTGTAGCTCCTCCAACTCCGAATGCAATTCCAAAATCATGCATTAATCTGCTTATTATAAGTCCTAAATCCATAAAAATAGCAATGATTTAAAATATAAAAACCTTTCTTTTCAAAAAAGATAACTTATTTATACTATGCTTATATACAAAAATTTATGTTAATCGGACTTTGCGGAAAACCATCAGTAGGAAAAAGCTCTTTTTTCAAGGCAGCAACATTAGCAGAAGCAGCAATAGCATCTTATCCATTCACCACTCTCAAAAGCCAGGAAGGCATTGGATTTGTCAG
>JACOZR010000025.1 GCA_016181245.1 Candidatus Woesearchaeota archaeon
TAATAAATAAGCAAAAAAGAAGGATTTTGGTAAGATATCTACGGCTTAAACCAAAATAGCTATGCACTTGTTAAAAAAGAGCATTTATGCAAAGTTCTCCATATTAACCCCTGGAAATACATTAAAAACGCAGTTGTCAATTTTACAAATAAGCGATATTGGTTTGATAGTTTTGTTTTCTTCTTTGTTTGGAATCTCAATTGCCATGCAGATTTACGCTTCAGATAAAAAGAAATTGCAAGGCGGTAATGTGGCAAAGAGTGCTGGAACAGGTCTTGCTGCATTCACTGGCACTTTGTTTTCTGCTAAACTCTGCCCAATTTGTTTAGGGGCTATTTTAGGATTTATAGGTATAGGCAGTTCGGCAACACTTTTCTTATTCTCATATAAAAATGAAATAATGGTAGCTAGTATATTCATATTGCTTCTTACTATTTATTTGACAGGAAAATCTATAACAAAAATAAAAATCTGCGAGAATTGTGAATAAGGTACTGTTTGTGATAACAGCTCTCCAACTTAGTCCTTTGGACAAATAGTCTGCTTCGCAGAGGTTTTATAGAAACTAGGGGGCGTCTAACTTATAACAACTCTCCTATAACTTCGTCCAACTTTTCAGTTGTTGTTATCATATCATCGCGGTATGCAATGTTTCCATTTTTGTCAATAATCACTTTGGAGTCAAGAGAACGTATTCCATATAAATTGATAAACTCTGGATAAAAACCAAAATACCAATCTCCGCCGAAGTTTGCTTTAAAATTCTTCAACTCTTGCAAACTAGACCGTTCTGGTTGAATGTCTAAAGAAATAACAATCAGCCCATCATTCGCGTATTTTTCATAAAGTGGCTTTATCTGCTGTGCTTGTAACTTACAGCTTGGACACCAAGAAGCCATCGCTTGCAGGATAACAACTTTTCCCTTAAATTGAGAAAGCGTTATTGTTTCTCCACTTGTTGTTTGTAAACTAAAATCTTGTGCTGAGCCAGAGCTATTTGTGGTTTCTTTTACGGCATTTCCAGTAAATTTTGGAGCGAAAAAGAAAACAGTTAAAACTAAAATGATTATGACTCCAGTTACTAGGTATGACTTTTTGATTTTTATTTCTTGCATGAATCACAACCTCCATTTAATTTTAAAGATGTGAAATATAACGAAACCAACATAATCAATATAGCAAGGCCTACAATAAACCACTGATATTCAACTAAAAAGAAAACTGTTCCAATTCCTAAAAAACCGAAAACAGCAACCAAGCATGCTGAACAGCTCACAGTCCCAAAAAGAGCAGCAACAACGGCTGAGCCTCCTCCGATTGCTGTTCTTCCTGAAGAATAAAGCTTTGCCTTTTTGTAGGAAAAAATTTGCATTACTATAAGTAAAGAAGTTAAGACTGATAGAATAGTAAGAAGTACATAATCTTTAATAGTAAATACTGTTAATTGAAACAAAAGTGAATTCGCAGGTATAAGAAAGACAGGTATTGAGATAAAAACAGCTAAAATTATGAAAATTAAAGCTATAAAAGATATAAGATAATTTTTTCCGCTCAACACTTCCTTACTTGCAGTTATGATATAATTTGGATTTATTTTCATTTTCTTACCAAAAACAAAGAGATTATCGTTATTAATGGAAGCTGAATTAATGGACTTAAACCTAATCCAAAGATTGTTGGCATTGAAAATGAGTATTCCCATCTTCCTAAATCAAGATTTATTATTTCTATCATTATTGCAATTATCAAGGGGATTATTATTGCTAAAATATAATCTATTGTTTTTGGTTTCTTTGTCCAAGAGAAATTACTGTTTTTTAATGAGATTAATAAAATTATTGTTAAAATAAAGAAAGCATCAAAGAATGCAGCCAGCCAAAGATGTAAGTTTGAGGGGATTCCTGAAAGGTCTTTGTACAATGGGTAATGCAAATATTCCCAGATTAAGTTAAGAATAAACCCAATAACAAAGATGTAAATTAGTGGCTTCGCTGTTGTTATGTCAAGATTTTTGACGAAAACCTTGGTTTTTAAGTCGGGGCGGCACATCGTGTTTTTGATGTTATTTATTTTCATTTCAACAACAACCTTTATTTTCTTTAGGATTTACAGCATGCTTAGTTATTTCTATATTGTAACTATTATATTCTTTACACCACGATTGGCATTTCTCTGCCAACTCTTTCTTT
Source organism: Candidatus Woesearchaeota archaeon (assembly GCA_016181245.1). Taxonomy (GTDB): domain Archaea; phylum Nanobdellota; class Nanobdellia; order SCGC-AAA011-G17; family GW2011-AR20; genus JACQNJ01. The sequence continues at coordinate 2,190 of JACOZR010000025.1, forward strand.
TCATAATAAAATTTGCAAATTTCACATGAAAGTATAGTTTATTGTTGATTTTTTACTTTATTTAATTTTTATCTGAGCGTTATATTTCTCACAAAAACTTCATGCTCTTCTGCTAATCTTCTTTCTTTATATGTTAATCTACAAAACATACACTTGAAATATTTTTTGCTTCTTATTAATTCCTCTTACCATTTTTCAACCTCTTCTCAAAATTTTTTAACGACTTGATCTGAGATCCTCTTAGATGAATTGACGGTCTTCTTTCCCTAATTATTTCAATAGCTTCTTTTGCGGTTTTACCTTGAAGAATAAAGTATGCAGCAACTAGCGTGGGACTTCTTCCATGACCTCTTTTACAATGTATATAGACTTTAATCTTATTCTCAATAAAACCCTTTAAGGTTTTTGCACCAATGAGAAGCTGTTTTTGTGTAGGTGCCGTATGATCTTTTACAGGCAACCATAAGAAGTATTTTGCTCCAAATGGGGCATCAATATTTTCGGATTCTAAAGAAATATCTGCTTCTATTCCATTCCTAATTAGTTTTCTTGCAAAGCTATGTTTTATACAGCATTGATTTGTTCCAAGATAAATATAATCAGTTATTCTGCTATATTCAAAAGGAATATGTTTTTGATGTTTTATGTAAACCATTTTCTCACTCCACGCAGCACGCCATTTCATCTAAGTTTTGGTCAAAACTTTGTGCAACTTTCTTTATCATCTCGCTTAATGTTGGAAAAACATGAACTGTATCTCTAATATCATAAATCGTCATTTTATTTTTGATTGCATAAGTTGCAGTCGTTATTATGTCGGCAGCCATCGGTCCAATAATATGAACTCCAATAACGACTTTTGTTTTAGGATCAAGAACCATCCTAATCAAACCTCTGGTGTCTTTAATCGCTGCTGCCTTTTCCACGTGGTCTAATGTCACGGTTCTGCATAAACAAACTTTGTATTTTCTCATAAATTCTTCTTCTGTTATGCCAACTGTCGCAACTTCGGGAGATGTAAAAACAGCCGCAGGAATTTCATTGTAATTTATTTTTTTGTTTGCGTTTTCAAACATATTAAGAACTGCAAAATTGCCTTGTTTTGCTGCTATTGTTTCAAGAGGCATTAATCCTGTTACATCACCAGCAGCATAAATGTGTTTCTGGGAAGTTTGCATAAATTCATTAACTTTAACAAAACCTTT
>JACOZR010000038.1 GCA_016181245.1 Candidatus Woesearchaeota archaeon
TCTGGAATTTTATTGCATGGTGCTATTGATAACTTATTAGTTAAAGATGGAAAATTAGTTGTTTTGGATTACAAGACTAGAGGTTATCCTCTAAAAGAAGATACTCATGAATATTACCAGACTCAAATGGATCTTTACAACTTTTTACTTAATAAAAACGGATATAAAACAGAAGATTTTACTTATTTGTTGTTTTACTTCCCTAAAGAAGTCTTGGAAACTGGAGAAGTTATTTTTGATACTGAACTGAAAAAAATTAAAACTTCTTCCTTAAATGGAGAAAAAATATTTATGAAAGCAATTGCTTTACTACAAGGAAAAGAACCTGAAGATAAATGTGTATGGTGTAAAAACATAGGATAATAAATGACAAGTTATTACCAAATTAAACCAAAAGAAAAATCAAGACATAAAATTAATACTTTATTAGAGAAAACAAGTAATTTCAGTTAAATTATAATCCATAGATTGTTATTAGTTACTCACAAACATTTACAGCAAAAGTTAGCTTTATAAAATTAATAGAATATAACTAAATGGGGGAAATTAAATGCCTGAGGGAAAAACAAAAACACCAATTAGGGTTACTTTAACCTATAATGAGTACTCACATAATAATGCGAATGGGATATCTATTCACACTTTCTATATAAGCGGAGACAATTATCTAAGCCTTCCCCTAGACGCAAATGTAAGGGATCCTACAGAAAAGTCAAATCCCTACAAGGAGATGGTAAACACATTAGAAAAGAATTCAAAAAACTTCTTTTTACAAAATAGTGGAATAAGTGTTATAGCATCAAATGTTAAAATAATAGACAAACAAAAGAAAAAAGTCGAAATTAATTTCCCGCCCGGAACAGGTATTGTAAATGGGGGGCATACCCAATTAGCAGTTTTAGATACAAAAAACCGAAGGGACATTAGCGAGGCACTTATTAAACTAGAAGTAATTGAACATGACTTCAGCCCACAAGAGCTAGCAATTATTGCTGCAAGCAGAAATACCGCATCTAATGTACAGCCTTACTCAACTGCCGAAAAGAAGGGGTATTTTTTTAAAATTAAACAACAGATACTACCCGATTTCGAAAAACAAATAGTTTGGTGGGAAAATAGAGAAGTCCCGAACAACAGGGGGCTATCAGCATTGGATCTGATTGCATTAATGAATTTATTCAATATTAAAAAATATAAAAGCGACTATAACAAAAATAGCAGCGACCAACCAAATAAATCTGCTACAAGTAAAACTGCAGTATTTAAAGAATGGGAATCAACACACCCAGAACCAGATCAATCAATTTATCCTTTAATAACAGACATAATCAACTTATATGAGCATGTTCTAACAACTTTTGATAAAAATATTCCGAGAGGATTTACAGGGTTGAATGTTATAAAAAATATAAAAAATAGATCTCAAAAAACTATTTTCCTCGGTAAAACTATTAAATTTGAATTACCAAAGCAGTTCTTATTACCCCTATTAGCAAGCTTAAGGGCAAATATAAAATATGATGAAAATAATAACAAAGTAGGGTGGTATGAAAAACCAGAGCAAGTGTTCGATAAAGTAAAATACACCTTGATATCAGATCTTATGAAACAATTCAAAAACGCTTATCATGGTGAAATTAATAGAGCCAGTAAAGATCCCGGGCTTTGGAGAATACTGTATCTTGACGCTGATCAAAAAGTAGATAAAACAAAAGAGTGGAAAATGTATGACATACCGAAATAAATTAGAAAGCCAAAAAGGAATTTCCTTAAGTGGGGGATATTGTATAGTTTGTGGTTGGGGGAAAAATAATCATAAGGGAAATAGTTTAGTTATTGGGTCTCATGTAAGAAAATTTAACAACATTCTAGATTATGATAAAAGGGATAATATAATTGGGTTATGCCCAAATCATCATGTAGAATTTGATGCAGGTAATATCACAATAGACACGAGAAATGGTGTATGTATACATATAGACAATAAGGACAGTTTTCATAATAAAAAGATAGTAGGCAAAATTGATCATATAAAAACGGGTTATTTTGATTACCACAAAAAGTCTATTTTTAAAGGACGTAACTAATAGGGTTTATTTGTGATGCATTCTAAGCGTAAGGTTATTAAATAAAACAATTAAATTTATATACCACATATACCCTATAAATGGTATGGAAAAAAAGAGGTTTAAAATAAAATGCCAAGACTGTGATGCAGAAATAACTGGGTTCAGCGAGCATCACGTTAAACAAAACCTTTACATACACCAGCAAACCTCTCAAAAACATAAAGATATTCTAAAAATATTAAAAAAGAGGGGAATAATGTGAAAACTACGCATAAAATATACAATGGCGACGCATTAAAAGTTCTTGAATCATTACCAAACGACTCTGTAGATTTGGTATTTGCCGATCCACCGTATAACATGTCTAAAAAAGAAGGACTCGGATGGAAATACAGCAAACATGTAACAATGCAAGAAGAGTGGGATATGTTTTCCAAGGATGGTTATTTTCAATTTAATTCAAAATGGATAAAAGAAGCATTAAGAGTTTTGAAACACGGCGGAAGTTTATGGATATCTGGAAGTTTTCATAACATATACCAAACAGGATTTATACTTCAACATTATAATGACATAAAGATTAACAATAGCATAGTATGGTTTAAACCAAATGCTCAACCAAATATCACCTGTAGGTTTTTTACGGAAAGTACAGAACATCTAATTTGGGCTTCCAAGAATGGAAATAAAAGTAAATGGAAATTTAATTATCAATGGACTAAAGACGGAATAGAAGATATGATTAATCCCAAAGGGAAGCAAACAAGAAATGTGTGGGCAATACCTTTAACACCTAAAAAAGAAAAATGGGCGGGAGAACATCCAACACAAAAACCAGAAGAATTATTGAGAAGAATAATCTTGTCATGCACAGATAAAGGAGATACGGTTTTAGATCCTTTCATCGGTTCAGGAACAACTTCTTACATGGCAAAGCAATTAGGCAGAAATTCTATTGGTATCGAGTTGAACAAAAAATATATTCCTTTAATCAAGAAAAGATTAGAATTCGATCAAAAAACATTATACAAGCAAGAAGAACCAGAAATTATTTTTGAAACTTTTAAGAGTTAATTTTTTTTGTAACGTCTTTTACTAACTTAATACCCTTTACTTCATCCACCATAACACTAATTGGAACAAGTCTACCTACTGTAGTGTGTTTATAATCTCCATTTTCATCTTTTGTGGTAGTAGTGCTTTCTTTAAACCTACTAAAGTTTCCAAGAAACCATAATCTTGCCTTCTTTAGAGGAATGATATACATGCTATCCCACCCTGTGAAATAATAAAACAAATATTTTGCTTCACTTTTAATAAAGCAACCGGGAGTTCCAAATTTCTCGTTGCTCAAAGTTTCCAACCAAAAGTTACCTGTTGTATACCTATCTGTCTTCACCTCAACAGAGATCATAAGATTACTATTTCTTTTTTTGTAAATCCAAATAAGGTCTATGTCTTTTTTTTGACATTCCTTATCATCCTCTACATTTTTTACTTTAATTGTCTTTTTAAGGGAGTTGAGATACAAGCAAACAACATCTATCCCTTTCTTAGAAAATTTATTCTTTTCTGCAAACGTATAGGACTTAGTCATTATAAAGATTACAATTCTTCAGTATACCACAAAGGTTTTAGACTTCTAACATGTTTTTTATCTTTTTTATTTTCTAATTTAACATACTTTGCTTTTGGTGGCTGTCTGTTACATACACTCATGCACAGATTGTCTATCTCCGTAGGGCTGTCTATAAACTCTCTAACCCATCCCTGTAAAAATAACGTCGGAGGATCGAACTTACTTTCTTTATTATAGCCATATTCTTGCTCTACAATAAATAGTTGCGCCAAAATGCCAATCATTACAATTGGATTAAGAAAATGATCAAAGTTTTGTCTGCTTAGCTTTTCGAGTTCTTTTTCCGGGTCACTGCCGTAAAAGATGTTATCAAAAGCTAATAGTAAATCTCTTTTCAAGTCTGGTCTACTTCTGGTTCTTAAGTTTAAATCAATCATTATTCTGAGGTGGTTAGGCTTAAACTCTCTTTCAGCATGTTTCAACCATATTTGGAAATTCTTTTTTGGATCATAGCCTTTAAACCTCTTAGATAGTTCGGAAGGTCTGAGCAAAAACAACTCTATTCCCTCATCTTTATAGACAACCTTCTTAGTATCGAAAGGAACGTCCTTAATTAGTTTAAACATTTCCTGTTTGTTCATAGATTAGAGAAGTAAAACAAACTTTTTAAATAGATCCTTCTATTAAGTTGCGATGGGTTCAGGCAAACGCAACTATAAAAACAGACCTAAGAAATTCTCTCTTGGCGCATACAAACCAGATCAAGAGAAGAAAGAAATTAGTCAAGAAGACAGAGATAAACTACTTGCTATGTGGGAAATGTCAAAAAAGAGAGATAAGAAGGACTAAAGTGATAAAAGTGCTACTTATCTTACACCGTACCCTCTAAAAACTCTAGTAACAAAAGTTGCCAAGTTATCATTCTACTATACAAATAGAATTAAAGAAACTGGAGGTGTATTTGATACAAAATTAATACAAAATGGTTAAAATACAAATCTATAAAACACCAGAAGATGCATTTGAAAAGTTTATTCAAAATTCTAAAAATGAATTTATAGATAGAATAAAGCAATTTCCAAACGAGGAATTACCTCCCGTAGAGGCAGGAATAAGAAAACTTTATTATGAGACTTATTATCTTTGTGCTTTGAGTTTTCATAATGCTACAATAATACTGTGTGGTGTTTTGTGCGAAGCATTACTAAAAGACTTGATATACTCTAAGGAAAAAAAAGAAGCACATGAAATTCAAGAAATAGGGGAGACAAATGCAACATTTGGGAACGTTATAACGTTTTGTTCTAAAAAGGGTTATATAGACTCAGAGGAAACTGTTTGGTTTAGAAAAATAAAGAATGAAATAAGAAACTTATACCAACATATAAATGTAAAAAAAGTTGTAACAAAAACATTTGGAGGTCAACCATTTTATATGGCACAAAAAATACAGATACCAAAAAACGCTAGTGGGGAAGAACTCTTAAAAATACTAAAAGATGCTAAAGATAACCCACAATTTGATACATTAATTAGTGGCGAAGAAATAAGACCTCTTTATGACCTAGAAAAAGGAAGAATTGATGAACAAAGATCTTTGCCTTTATTTTTGGAAGTCGATAAATTCCTAAGAGATTTTACTAAGAAACACTTTCACCGTGGATAAAATAAAATGCCAAACTGTACAAAATGCGGATTATACACAAAGTACGAGAAAGGTCTATGTACGGGCTGCTATTCAGAGAATTCCAAAGGGTTGTCAAAAAAAGAAACCCGTTATAAAGAGAGTATAATCAAAGGCAGAATTGCTGAAACTCTAATTGAAGAATTGTTTTTATCTCTAGGTTATGGGGTTTTTAGATACGGAATGGAAAATACAATTCCAGGGATTGTAGGTCTATTACAAGGAGTAGATAGTGAAGTCGCATCTAACATAAGAAAAATGCCTGATTTCGTAATTCAACACCCAGTGACCAAAGAGGTATACTTTATAGAAGTTAAATTTAGATCTGACGGTGAGTTTGATAAAAACGAAACAGATTTTACTAAAAATAGCAAGTCAATTGAAGACTACCCATATAAAAACACATATTTCATTATAGTATCTAAAAAGCATATTAAATGTATAACATACTATGAGCTTAGAAAGGGGGGTAAAGTAACACCAATTTCTCAGAACTATTTAAGCAGGAGAAAGGAATTAGAATTAGACAAAAACACAATTATAAAATTTTGTAAGTTTGCAGTTAAATTCTTTAAAGAAGTTTAAAAAAATTTAATTATAAATATTTTAAAAATCAGTTCTCAACATAATTCCAATACCCATCTCTCCCAACAATAACATGATCTAAAACTTTGATTCCTAATTCATCACCTAATTTACTTAATTTTTCAGTAATTAAAATATCTTCTTCGCTAGGACTACAATCACCTGAAGGATGATTATGAACTAAAATAAAAGAAAAAGCACTAGCTTTAATAGCTTCTTTGAAAACTTCCCTGGGATGGACTAAAGAAGAATTTAAAGTTCCTTTACTAATGTCTTTTACACAAATAACATTATTTTTAACATCTAATAAAACAATTTTCAAAACTTCCTGTTTCAAGTTTCTCATTTCATCAGAAAACATATTATAAACATCTTTAGCAGAAGTAATAATTTTTTTGTCATAACCTCCAACTAGTTTTTTGTGATATCTTTTACTAATTTCAATAAGGCTTAGAATTTTTAAGGCAGAAACTTTATCACCTTTGCATTCAACAGTCAATTCTTCTAAACTTAAACCTTCAAGATTGTCAAAATCATATTTACTTAATAGTCTGCTAGACAAAGTCATAACGCTTTCATTTTTGCCTTTTCCTAATAAAATAGCCAATAAATCAGAACTACTAAGAACTTCAACACCTTTTCGTGTTAATCTCTCTCCGGGCCTATCAAACCACGGCATGTCTTTAATCTTCATTAAAAATAATAAGTTAAATTTAATATTTAAAATTTGCCAATAGAAACATTTATATACTAAAAAGTAATAGTTATATTACAAATAAGTAATAAAAAAATGAAGAACAATCTAAAAGTACTAAATTTATTCGTGAATAATAAAGATAAGTCATTTACTATTAAAAAAGTAGCAGAAGCTCTAAAAATAAACTATAAAATTGTCTACGAAGAGATAACAAAATTAGAGAAAAATAACCTAATAAAAATCACAAGACATGGAAATGCAAAAGTATGCATGTTTAATCACAAATATCATAGTAAAATTGTTGAAATCGAAGAAATAAGAAAGCAGGAGCTATTCAAAAATAAAGACATAAAACTAATTTACAACAGAATTAAAGAAGTCAAGAGTCCGTTTTACTGTCTAATTCTTTTCGGCTCTTATGCAAACAGAACAAACAAAAAAGGCTCTGATATTGATATATGCATCATTACTGATAATGAAGAAATAAACAAAGAAGTGCAATCAATACTTGGCGTAACACCAATAAACGTGCACTTGCAGAACTTTAGTTCAGAACACTTTTTAGCCATGTTAAAGAGCAAGGAATTTAATGTAGGTAACGAAGTAGTTAAAAATAATATAATTCTACACGGAATTGAAAGTTTTTACGAGATTGTAAACAATGTTAAGCAATGAACGAATAAAGGAAGCAGAAACTTGCGTCAAATCCTATTTGGCAGAAGGATTGCTTAAAAAAGAAAAGTTTAGAAGCATTGTCTTTGAAACCTATATTAGGAATCACAGGGAATCTTTACTTATAGCCAGAAAACTGTTTAATGAGAATCTATCTAATCTTTGGGTTGTTGTTATAAGTTATTATTCAATGTTCTATATAGCTAATGCCTTTCTCTATAAACTCGGGCATAAAGTGGGTCAAAAAGTAGCGCATAAGGTAACTTCTGATGCACTTATAGTATTTGTGAGAAACAAGATCAAAAATAATCTTATTGAAGATTATGAACTAGCAAGTAATGAAGCATTAATTTTATCAGATAATATTCTGCAAAATTACGACCTTGAGAGAATAAAGCGCTCAATCTTTCAATATGAATCTACAGAAGAAATAAAGTTTGCCAAAGCAAAAACATCATTGGATAGAGCAGAGCAATTCAGTAAAGAAATAGAAAAATTGGCTATGAAGTAAAAAACACAAAAACCTCAATACTTTTCTGTTTTAATCTCTCTCCAGGCCTGTCAAACCAAAGAGTATCTTTAACTAAAAAGAATAAATAAAAGTTAATATTTAAAATTTATTAAAAACAAAATATTTATATATTTACACATATTACACATTTTTACACCACGGAGGTAGAAAATGGGAAACATAACTTTGGCAATTTCGCCAGAACTCAAAAATAAAATGGAAAAATTTCCAGAAATGAACTGGTCTGAAGTAGCCAGGCAAGCATTTATACAAAAAGTAAGAGACTTAGAGTTTCTAAAGAAATTTACATCTGATAGCGCAATAACAGAAGAAGATGCTTTGAAATGGGGAAAAGAAGTAAGCAAGTCTCTTAGCAATAGGCTGAGGAAGCTAAATCAGTAAGATGAATCTTGTTGTAGATGCGAACATAATATTTGCTGCTTTAATAAAAGAAGGCAAAACCTACGATATTATATCTAACAAAGAGATAGAACTTTTTACAGCAGAATTCTTTTTTGTAGAACTAGAAAAACACAAAGAAAGCATATCCAAAAAAACAAAAAGAAGTGAAGAAGATTTTAACAAATTACTGAGTATCATAAGAAGAAAAATAGTTCTTGTTCCTTTAAAAGAAATTAAACCATATCTAGATGAAGCAGAAAGAATATCTCCAGACAAAGATGATGTCGCCTATTTTGCTTTAGCCTTAAAATTAAAATATGCTATTTGGAGCAATGACAAGGATTTAAAAAAACAAAAATTTGTAAAAATTTATTCAACAGAAGACTTAATAAAAATTTTAAGTTAGCAACTAAAATCACAAGAAAAGAAAAAGATATAACTCAAGAAATAAAGGATATTCCACAAGGAAAAGTAAAGGAAGTTTAAGTTTCACAAATTCTATCAAATCCACACTCTTATAAACCCAATTAAAAGAAAATTAGTATGACAAAGGGTTTCCTCCCGACCACATGGAACGAAGGAAAGGCGTATTACAGTAATTTTGAAGCCTTCGATGTAGTTTTTATTACAGGAGATCCTTATTATGACCACCCATTAAATGGCGTTTCTATTATAGCTAGATTATTAGACGCAAAAGGATACAAAGTAGGAATAATACCTCAGCCATTAAAAGATGAAGACTACAAAGTCTGTAAAAAACCAAAATATTTTTTCTGTATTTCCTCAGGATTATTAGATTCTATGTTAGCAAATTATACTCCAATGCTAAAGAAAAGAGAAAATGTTCTAGTTCCAGAAAGAGCATTAATGGTTTACACTCAAAAAGTAAAAGAAGCATTCAAAGGATGCATGACAGTTCTTGGTGGTGTTGAAGCAACATTAAGAAGATTTACGCATTTTGATTACAAAAGCAATGAACTAAGAAGAGGAATTCTAAATGACACAAAAGCAGATATATTAATTTTCGGTAACGGGGATAGATCAATTCTTAATTTATTAGAAAGAATAAAAACAATAACACCAAAAGAAAAAGGAACAGATTTTGAAAAAGTAAAAGATTCTTTAGACTTAGAATCAATAAATGGTATAGCTTTTAGAATTAAAAAAATAAATGAAAAAATAAGAAAACTTCCTTCTTATGAAGATTGTTTAAAAGAAAAAAATAATTTTACACTATTAACAAGAATGCATTATCTTTTGCCAGATGCACATTTCATAGAACCTTGTGGTTTGGGTTTAATTCAACATAACAGATCTTCGCATACTTTACAAGAAAAAGAACTAGATTTAGTCTACGAACTTCCGTTCACAAGAAAACTTCATCCAAACACAAAAAACATAGAATTTCAAAAAGAAATGCTTGGAAAACTAGACAATTCAGTAGTTATAGGCAGAGGTTGCTGGGGTTCTTGTAATTTTTGCATAATAAACTATAACCATAACTATCCAAAAAACTGCACTTAATACCCCCAACCATCCTAAAGAAAAAATAAATTTTTGAAATCCGGAAAGTTCTTTCCAGTATATATCCTTCATAATAACTTTTTATTTTCAAAGTTTATAATTCTTTCCAAATAGTCAACATTTTAAGCTTTTTTAATATTTAACTAATATATTTACTAAAAAAAGAATATAAACAATTTAGAAAAGAAGCTCTAGACAGCTTTTAGGAAACTTTCCTTTTTTTCAACTGAGAAGCATTTTTATATAGAATGTCGTCAATTCTCGCACTGCTTCCTCTTACGCCCTTTGAGATTTCTATAACTTCCTCGGGGCTAGAAGAATGTATTATCTCCACCACTACCCTCCTGTTTCTAGATTGAAGCTCAATAGCATCAATAAATTCATTTAATGTAGGATAAGTAGAACTACCAGAACCAACTAACCCAGTTCCGGGTTTGGAGTTTATTACATAATTACCGCCAATAGTTTTTCCAACGTACAATCTTTTCATTTTAATAATTAAATTATAAAGTTATAAAAAACTAGTGAATCAGCTTACTTAGCCTCACAGTTCTTTCACAAAATCCTTTCAAAGTTTCTTCTAGCCTTGGTATGCATCTATTCTCCTGAGACCCACAAACATAAACAGTACCGAATCTATGCCCTTTTAATTCATCTTCATGAGGGAAGTGATCAATATTATCCCCCTCTAAGTAAGCTTTGCTTCCTTCCACAAGCTCTATCTTGGGAAAATTCAATGCACTTAGTAGCCTTACTTCCTCATCTAATAAAGCCCTATCTAAGCTAGTCCTATTATAACCCAAATGCACAGCCACAACAACATCTTGTCTACTATATCTTTGAATTAATCTAGTCCAACTTTTCATAGTTTATATTAGATTTTTTGGCAATTTAAATCTTTCTATTCATAACTATCAATAAGTAACAACAATTCAGATTAAAAAATTAGGCATTCCGTCGGGAAAATTAGTTATTCTCGATTTCCAATATATTTAAATACTTGCTAGTCATCATAATCGTCGATATAATCTTCTAAAAGGGGGTGAAAAGAGATGGGAACAGTAGTTGCAAAAAACGTTGTAACAAGAAAGCCAGGTTTCCTTTATTATGTCGATGGTAAGGGAAATGTTTGCGAAGCAAAGATGGCTCGAGGTGGAAAGAAGAAATCTTCCGCCAAGAAATCAGCAACAAAGAAAAGAAGACGATAAGTCTTCTTATATTTTTTCTATATCTTTAAACTTTTTTTATTAGAAATTCATTGAATAACCAGCTATGCTCGTATAGGTATTCAAATAACCATCAGCACTCTTGTTTGTCTTAACAGCCGCAATCTTATCATTAACCCTCTTAAAAAATAAACCTAATTTTCTCTCGGCATTTTCAATAATCTCATCATCTATCTTAGAAAAAGTATCTAATGAAGAATTATCCCATAAATCAACACTTACTTTGCTCATACCCTTAATTTCTTTGATGATGCTTGCAACAATCGGCTCCACCTTTCCAGGAACTCCAACATTAACAATTTTTTGTTTAGCACCGTTAGTTTCAAAAAGAATTTCATATTCAAAGGTGTTTGCTCTCCTGTCGTATTTGGTCAATTTTGCACTAAGAATATTAGCTTTGCCTATTTCCATGTCCATTTCAGATATGAAATTATATTTAAACTTTACTGGTTTTTAACATATAATAACAATCCTTTTAAAGAAGTTTTATCAAAAAATGAGTATGGGCTCGTAGCTCAGCTTGGTTAGAGTGTCTGGCTCTTAACCAGAAGGTCGGGGGTTCAAATCCCTCCGAGCCCGTTCAATATTTAACCTTTCAAAACATCTATCATGGAGTAGACTTTTCCTTTTTCTCCAGCAACAACTTTTTTCTCTAAGAATGTCAATGCATCTAAAGTGGGTTCAGCATAAGGTCGTCTTCCATTTAAGTTATGTGTGAATTGAAACAACACTCTATTACCTCCATCTTCATCTCTAGATGTTAACCTGTACGTATGCCATCCATGCCCAGCAAGATGCTCTCTAGGCACACCTAAAACTTGTTCTTGTACCTCTGGATCTCTAACCATAACTATTTGTTCTTTTGTAAAAGGTATCCCTAATCTATTGAAATATTCTACCATAGCTCTCGCAGTCCCACTTGTATCTGCCTTTCCTTTTTGGTGGCTTTCAACAATTTCTAAGGTATATCCTGCAAACACATCTGGAAATGTTTCTGCACCATATTTCATCATTGCCTGAAACGCTACAACTTGCTTAGCCATATTTGGAGCAATAACAGCAACAGTATCAGAATCACTCACTCTTTGTTCCAATGCAATCCTGTCTCCTCCAGTAGTTCCCATTACAAAAGGCAATTTATTTCTGCAATAAAAATCGGCATTGGCATTTACAGCATCTGGTCTTGTATAATCGACTGTAAAAAAACTGTTGTCCCCCCAGGACATTAAAAGTTCATCCGAAGGGTTTCCGTGTAGACAAATATTGGTTCCAAATAGATTCAAAAATTCTCCCTTACGGGCTTGGCTACTAAATGAATGATTCAACAATTCAAAACGAGAATAATCATCATAAATAATACGTCCAATAACAACACTAGCCATCTTTCCGGGCAATCCATTAACCATAACTTTCATCTTAACATTCCCCCTAAAAGTAATGATAACTACAAGAACAAAAAACTCTTAAATCTAATCCTTAAACAAAGCATCAAATTTTTCTTTACACTTGCTCTCTTTCAAAAAAACAGCATGGCTTGCTCTTTTATCAAAAAACGCCAAAGCTATTTGCATGTGATTAGAAAAATCAATGGTCTTAGCATCATTTATGCACTGTCTCATAACTTCAACATGTTCTCTCCTAACAGCTTCTTCTATAGCCTTTTCTTCTGAATCTGTTAAACTAATCTCTTCCCAAACAGAATAACTACTCCCTTTAATTTGTCTTGGAAAAGCTTTGCTAAATACCATAAAATAAAAAAGATAAAGCAGTTTAAATAATTTTGGAAAAAATCAAGTACTAATTTGGCTAGCCCTGGTTATATACACATCTAACTTATCTGTAGTAGACTTGGCCAATCCAAAAAGACTTCCCCTAAGACCATCAAATGCATCAAACTGCTCTAAGGTCACTTTAACTAAATCAGCAACTGCTGCATCAAGACTTTTTCCTCTACCACATGTCACTAACCCAATTTCTGTTTCTGCAGCCAAATATACTCCGTCTTTACATTCAATTTCTACAGGTATATCTCTAAGCAATCTATATCCTGGAGGCAATTCCCTTATAGACGTTCTTGTTATATTTTCACTCATTTTATCCTCCAAATTAAACTAGCAAATCTTTAATCTTGGAGATATGTTCAGCCACTCTTTCTCCACTCTCTGTTAAATTAATGGATTTTATTCTTCCTTGTTTCTCAAAAGCAACAAGTTTCGCCTTTTCCATTTCCTGTAATATCTTCACAGCATGAGAATAGGTGCAGTCTACTTCCTTAGCAAGAATACTTCCATATCGATTTCTACCACCCTTTTTCAAAGCAACCAGTATCATAGCTGGTTTTTTCCTAAAAAAAACTTCGAAAATATCTTCTTTCTTCTTTGCCAATTTCATAACCCCCTTATTTAGTTAAGTACCGATGGATATTTAAAGGTTTCTTCAGAAAATATATATTTTAGGCAATATATTTAAATGGTTATCGTTTCACAATGACAAAACATCATCTTTTTATACAACTTAACTCATTTTTTTAAAATGCTTGATATTCGTTTTATAAGGGAAAACCCCGATTTAGTCAAGGAAAACCTAAAAAGAAAAAATAAAGAAGACCGTTTAGTTCTCGTAGACCAAATACTGGAAAAGTATGAAAAGTCTATTCAAATAAAAAAAGAAGCAGAGTCTTTAAGGCATAAAAGAAATGAGCTATCATTGGAAATAAACGAGTTAGTTAAGCAAAAAAAAGATGCTTCTAAAATAATAAAACAAGTAAGGGAAGTTCCAGAAAAAATAAAGTCTTTAGAAGAAACAAAAGAAAAGATTGATTTAGAAATAGCAGAGCATGTTTCAAAAATACCAAATATAATGCATAAATCTGTTCCTCTAGGCAAAGATGAAACTAAAAATAAGGTAATAAAGAAATGGGGAAAAATTCCTAATTTTAAATTTCCAATCAAGAATCACGTAGAACTAGGCGAATCCCTAGGTTTAATGGACTTTGAATCATCAGCTAAAACTTCAGGAAATGGTTTCTATTACCTCAAAGGAGATTTAGCGCTGTTAAATCAGGCATTAGTAAGATTTACAATAGATTTCATGAAAAAAAAGAAATACACTTACATTGAGCCCCCATTAATGGTAAGCAAAAAAGTTGCAGCTGCCGCAGGAGATTTGAATGCATTCAAATTAGCTTTATACAAAATAGAAAATGAAGATTATTTCATGATTCCAACAGCAGAACACGCAGTTCTAGGAATGTTATCGAATCAAACAACTCAAGAAAATAAATTACCTTTGAAATTCTTCGCTTACTCAATGTGCTTTAGAAAAGAAATTGGAAGTCATGGCATTAATGAAAAAGGTTTATGGAGAACTCATCAATTTAACAAAGTAGAGCAATTCATTTTCTGCCACCCCAAAGACTCATGGAAATATTACGAAGAATTAAGAAAAAATTCTGAAGAAATTTGGCAGAAATTAAAAATTCCTTACAGGGTTTTGGAAATGTGCTCCGGGGACTTAGGAGACTGGAAAGCAAAATCAGAAGACATTGAAGCTTATAGGCCAACAACAAAGGATTATGGTGAAGTTGGTTCATTAAGTAATTGCACTGATTTCCAGGCTAGAGATTTAGACATTAAACTAGTTGATAAAAATGGAGAAAAATTAGTTCTTCATACTCTGAACAATACAGCATTGGCAACATCAAGAGCCCTGGTTGTAATAATGGAAAACTATCAACAGAAAGACGGTTCAATAAAGGTTCCAACAGTTCTACAACAATATATGGGTAAATTAAAAGTTATTAAGAAAACTTAGAAAGGAATATCCTCTAATGTAAAAACATTCGGATCGCATTCAGCCCTCCAGTGAGATAATCTTTTTAACAAGTTTATTTCATATTCAGACATATTGAAATCAAAAATAGCGTCTTCTTCATTTCCAAATAAATCAACGCCTGGCCGAAGTTTTATTTTTTCAAGTAAACTCTGAGCATAAGCTCTTTCCTCAGTTAAGTCTTCAATAACACCTCTTCTTTTATTAACAACAGCCCTCAATTGCACATCAAATAAATCTCTATGCTCGGGATTAGCAAGAATATACAAAGTTGTGCCATTAGGACCATCTATACTAATCCTAACAAGGGAAGATAATCCAGGATAAGAATTATACATCTTCTCAATTCTTTCTCTCCCATATCTAGTTGCAAGACTCATATCATTAAAGAATATAGAGGTTATGTCTCTTCCATTAATATTTTGCCAAGAAGAACTGCCTTTCTTCTCATCAAAGTCCTTTACTCTACCATTAGCATGCAGTTTCATAACATCCAAAACATACATTATTGCATCTTCAAGAGGCTCTCCTGTTCTCATCATCTTCGCAACCACAAAATTATAGAACCCAAATTCATGCGGTACAACATACTGATCTCCCCATCTAAGCATTATTTGAGCATAAGGTACATCAAGTTGAGTAGAAGTAACATCATCAACTCTGTTTACTAGATCATAATAATAGGCAATGCCCGGAGTTGAAGAACTCGGTCCAATTGAATCTAAATTCAATCCTGGCAATGTATCATCAGTATCTTCTTCATCAAATAATTCAGGATAATCTCTATG
>JACOZR010000039.1 GCA_016181245.1 Candidatus Woesearchaeota archaeon
GTAGGAAATGGTGTATGTGGCGCAGGAAAGTATTGTGCAGCAGGAGCAAGCAGTACAACAGATTGCTCAGCAGGATATTATTGCAGCAACACAACAAATTCATATGCTGCAGGGAATGGACAATGCACTGCAGGATATTATTGTACTGCTGGATCAACAAGCGCTACGCAAAATGCATGTACCAACAAGCCGTTGAATTCAGCGTATAATAGCACTGCAGGAACCAATAGTTGTGATTTTTCATGCACAGCTTCATTAGAATCTAAATTTGGATGTGCAACTACAGGGAATAATACAAATATCCATTTCTATAATACAATATTAAACTACTCAAATTTGACTATAGAAGTTGGATCTAAAATCTATTTGAATAATTCAAATATAACCATAAGTGAATTAACATTAGATGGTTCCGGGGATATGATAGTTATAGAGTCTGGAAGCAATTTAATAATAAATGGGAGTAATTAATTACTTTATAGTTAACTATGAAAAATTTATCAACTACTTTTATTATTATTTTTACTCTTTTATTGTTGGCGGGGTGTTATAAAAATGATTTTCAAGTAAATGATGAGATAAATGACAATTCTATTGAAGATACATTAATCAATCCTGTTTTTTATTCTGATAGTGGAGAATTTGAACTCACAGTTTCTGATATAATAAATAAAGATGATGGAGATTATGCAGAAGTTACTATAAACCAAGTTCTTAGCTATAGTAGAGATGAAAATGCACAATTTAAAGAAATAGAACAAGGCGATGTCATGACTGTTTATTTGAATTGGGGATCTGGAGAGGCTGATACGAAGATAGAAGACCTTACATATGATTCAAGATTACCCGGATTGAAAGTAGGGGACAATATTAAAGGGGCCATAGCGGGTTGTCCTGATAACTGTAATGGTGGGAAAGGTTGGACTCTTTTCTTTTATAAAAAGATATGAAAGAATGAGTTTTAAAGCGTTTAATACAAAAATAATAAGTCTTCTATTTATAACTAATTATGCAAGAACACTCAGTATTTTAATGTTGAATTGCATAAGCTATTTCTTCTTAAAAAATAAAGAAAAAATAGTGAGAAGGATGTTTTCTCACTAGAAAATCCAACTAGTGCGAACTATAACTTCCTTCTTAATAAAACTTTCGCGAGGTGTTTTGTATGAGAAAAGAGAATCCAACTAGATACAGCTCTGCCGTAGGAGAAGCATGGCAGCATGCTATGTTTAAGGTCAAATATTGCCATCCAATATTTGATTGCAAGGAAGTAAGAGAAGAAGCTAATAGATTATTTGATAAGGCTTCCCAAAGATACCAAATTCCGATTGAAGGCAAAGGTTTTAATTCAAACCATGTGCACATGAAGATAGACATTGAAAATTATTCAAGACCAGAAGTAGCAAAGAGGCTAAAGGGATATGTAGCAAGGAAGTTATTCCAAAAATTTCCATGGTTGAAGAAGCAAAAGTTCTGGGGCTCTGGGTTGTGGAATCCTGTTATTACATGAGCAGCCCAAAGAATATTTTAGGCTTAGATGCTTATCTAAAAAAACAGAAATGGTTTGATCCAAATCAGATAAGACTAACAGCATATTAGCGATTGGCGTCATGCCACCAGTCTATAGCGAGAGCGAAGCGTCCCCGAAGGGGCGAGCGGTGACTGGAGGTAGCCAATCGCAACGTTTTGACAAAATGTCAAAAGAATAACAATTAACTATAAAAACTTTTGAGCATTTTCCATAGCTATTTTAGCATCATCTAAACTTAGATTCAATTTTACATTATGTACTTCCAACAAATCCAAAAAATCACTTAATGTCACTCCTGCTAATTTGGCTCCCAAGCCCAAGCTTATTTTTTTATTCTTATAAAGGTTTACTGCTTTCATCTTCTTTCCTTCTTCTAGAAGGTCTCTAATTACAGCAGATCTATTCTCTTGTAGCAATTTTGCAAAATATTCTAATTCTTTCATTACATACATGGCAAAGATACCCAGCAGTTTAGTGCTGGGAGGAATTGCCATCCTCCGTTAGTATTTTTTCTTTAATCCTATTTTAAAGTGGTGCGCAACGAAAATCGGCGCACGCACTACCCAATTTTTTTAGCGTGAGCTATGTTCCAATCTTGCGCAGGAGGCAAAAATGGAACTACAAGCATTTCAACATGGATATGGACAAAGCATTTATCACTTAGTTTTTGTCCCAAAATGTAGGTACTCTTATTTCAGGTACCCCGGCGTTAAAAAGCTTTGTGAAAAAAGCTTTCGTGGAGTTGCATACAAATACAACTTCACAATCCATGCTTTGGAAATTCAGCCAGACCATGTACATCTTTTTGTTGAATTTCTACCTCACTACTCTGTGAGCGAGGTTGTGCAGTTGCTTAAGGGAAATTCTGCATACAGAATATTGCATGCTTTCCCTTCTCTTCGAAAAACATATCTCCGAAGAGGGCATTTCTGGAGTGCTGGAAAATTTTACAGGTCAGTAGGTAATGTTACTGCTGATGCTGACACAATCCAGCATTACATCCAGCAAAGCCAACATGGCTGGAATTTTGAACATCAGGCAACTCTTTGAGTAAGCCCTCATCAGATACCTCGACCTTTAGGTCGAGGAGTATCATTTAAATGTGCGTGGTTTGATGAAAATAATTACTATGAATTCTTTCCTCTGCATGCAGTATATAAGAGAACTAAGTAATTCTTAAAAATAAGAAGTTACTTGAGGTGTTAATTTAAAGCCACGTACTTAACACCCCTGTTCAAGCCACGAAAACTTAACAGTATCCCACAACGCAAGCTTTAAAAATCATTGTTCTTGATTAAATTTATGAAAAAAATGCATACAAGAAGTAAGAGAAAGATGTACATGTCCTCTCATTTGAGACATGCTAAAAGACCTAAGACAGACAAGCCTAAAGCCTTTAAATCAGAAGAAAAAGCTCTGGATTGGCTAAAAAAACATAGCATTACTAATTTTGAACTTAGAAATATAAGAACTGAAGGAAAACCCAAATTAAAAGTAACCATTAAATAAGGTTCAGTATGAATTTTTTAGAGGTTGAAATGCCATATAAGGTTGAAGTTGATAAACATACATGTATAGGATGTGCAGCTTGTGAAGCGGCCTGCCCTGAAAATTTTGAAGTTAAAGAACAAAGTGATGGAGAGTTTAAAGGGGAGATTAAAGCTACTGAAAGGAATAAGGTTGTTAAGGATTTAGGAAAGAATAAAGAAGCTGCTGAAGTTTGTCCTGTGAATTGTATCAAGGTAGAAGAAGCATGAATAGAAAAGAGAGAAGAACTTTAGAAAGAGAAGGACAACCGATTCAGGAAGTCAAACCAGAAGAGATTGTTAAACATAAAAGGAATTTTAAAAAACCCATAACTGTAATTTTTATAGTATTACTGCTCTTTGGATCTGTGTACTACTTTTATTCTGAAGGGAAGGAGCCTGGAGCTTATGACTCCTTTGTTACTTGTTTAAGTGAAAAAAATGTTAAATTTTACGGATCATTTCAATGCCCTCACTGCCAAAACCAAAAAAAGATGTTTGAAAAATCAGCCAAACTTTTAGATTCAACTGGAGTTTATATTGAATGCGGGCCTTTAGGCCAATTTAATACGCAATGCACTTCTTTAGGTGTTACTTCTGTGCCTTTGTGGAAGATAGGCAATGAAAGTTTATCTGGACTTCAACAACTTACAGTTTTGGCTGAAAAATCACAATGCCCTTTATCTCATGAAACAATATCTTAGATTTTTTTTTATTGCAAATATCATTATCTTTGTTATCCTTTTTAGTTCTGCGTTTCATGTCTTCAATAATGAATTTTATTCTCAAAAATTTGAACAAAATGGGGCTTATGATACATTTGGAAAAGATAAAGTAGATGAAGTAAACTCTCAAGTTTTTGAATATTTTCTTTTGAAAAACAATCTTGAAACAGATTTTTTTGATAATAGGGAAAAAAAACATTTAGAAGATGTTAGATTTTTGTTTATAGCCGGATATATTTTATTATTTCTTACTTTTATTGTTTTAATTCTATTTATTTATTTTTATAGAAAAGATTTGTTTAACTTATTATTAATTTCCGGAATTTTTGGACTATTTTTTGTAACTTTTGTAGTGATCTTATCTTTAACAGACTTTGACTTTCTGTTTATAGCATTTCATAAGATTTTCTTTACTCAAGGAACTTGGAGCTTTGATAGCAATCTAGTTCAAGTTTACACCTATGACCTGTTTTATTCTATATTTCTGAGAATTTTAATAACCTCCACCATATTATTCTTAATGGCAATTTTAGCATTTTTAATAAAAAATAGACTTAAATATTAATAACTCTATTTTAGTTTATGGAGTTTTATCAACTTTCTAAATCTCAAGTTTTTGAAGAACTTCATACATCTGAGAATGGATTGGATGAAGATGAAATAACTTTAAGGCTTGAGAAATATGGCAATAATAAATTAAGGGAAGAAGAGAGCATTAAAGTTTTAAAACTTTTAATTTCACAGTTTAACAGCATTGTTGTTTATATCTTAATGGGGGCTTTTCTTATATCTTTATTTTTGGGAGAGAAACTTGATGCTATTGTTATAGGTTCAATAATTGTTCTTAATACCTTTTTGGGATTTTTTCAGGAATATAAGGCTGAGAAATCTATAAGAACCTTGAAAAAATTTTCAATGCCTAAATCCTTTGTTGTCAGAAACGGAAAAGCTAGTGAAATAAATACGGATTTGCTTGTTCCTGGAGACTTAGTTTTGTTAGAATCTGGGAGTTTTGTTCCTGCTGATTGCTATTTAATAGAAGCTTATGAACTTAAAACTGATGAATCTTTATTGACAGGAGAATCTACACCTGTTCAAAAAAAAGTATGCACTGTTTCTAGCGCTAAAGACATTGGCGGAAGGGAAAATATTGTTTTTTCAGGATCAACAATTGTCAATGGAAGAGGGAAAGGCATTGTTGTTGCAACTGGTATGGATACTCAAGTTGGCAAGATAGCTGAGATGATTCAAGAAGAGGAAGAACAAACACCTTTACAAAAGAAACTTGACAAATTAGGTACAAGCTTGGGAATTGCAGTTGTGATAATTGCTTTCATTATTCTTGGAACAGGAATATTCAGAGGAGAAGACATTATTACCATGGTTCTTGTTTCGATGAGTATTGCTGTAGCGGCTATACCTGAAGGTTTGCCTGCTGTTGTTACTATAAGCCTGGCTTTTGGCGTTCAGATGATGTTAAAGAAAAATGTTTTAGTCAGAAGATTAAGCTCTGTTGAAACTTTGGGGAGCACCACTGTTATTGCAGCTGATAAAACTGGAACTTTGACACAAAATAAAATGACGGTTGTTGAAGTTTATGTTAATGAAAAAGAAATTAATTCTAAAGACATATTACTCAAGGATGCTCCTAAATTTTTTGAAACTATTTATTTAAGCAATGATGTCGGAGAACATAGAATTGAGAAACTCACTGATCCTGCGGATATAGCTTTGTCAAATTTTGTTTCTAACAACAAGATAGATGCCAAGAAAGCTGATGAAGATCCTTTTACTTCTGAGAAGAAATATTCTGCTGTTTTATGCGATATTAAAGGCAAGAAATTCTGGAATTATAAACTTGCTGTTGAGGTTGCCATGAAGATGTGTAGGTGCATCCAGATTGGGGACATGATTAGAGCTATTAATGAAAAAGATAAAGCTAGAATTATTGAGGCAAATGACAAAATGGCCAGTAAAGCTTTGAGGGTACTTGCTTTTGCTTATTCTTTGGATGAGACTAAAAAGGAACTTGTTTTTATTGGATTGACTGGAATGATTGATCCTCCAAGACCAGATGTTAAGAAATCTATTGAAGATTGTAGAAGTGCGGGAATAAAAGTTATTATGGTTACAGGAGATCATAAAATTACTGCGCAGGCTATTGCCAGACAAATTGGTTTAGGGGATAAGGTTATTACAGGGGATGAATTAGAATCAATGAATGAGGATACACTTAAGGATAGGGTTAGGTTTACTGATATTTTTGCTCGCGTTAATCCAAGTCATAAAGTTAGAATCTTGGATGCTTTGAAAGCGAATGGAGAAATTGTTGCTATGACTGGAGATGGAATTAATGATGCTCCTGCATTGAAAAAGGCAGATATTGGTGTTGCGGTTGGAACTGCAACTGATGTTGCTAAGGAATCAAGTGATATGGTCTTATTAGATAATGATTTTTCTAGCATTGCTAAAGCTGTTGAAGAAGGAAGGGGTATTTATGATAATATAAAGAAGTTTGTTAATTATTTGCTAAGCAGCAATATGGGGGAAGTTATGATTCTATTTTTTGCTATTTTATTAGCATTTAAGGTTGATAACATGGTGATAATTCCTTTAACTGCTGTACAGATATTATGGATAAATTTGGTTACAGATGGGTTGCCTGCTTTGGCATTGGGTGTTGATAATGCTGCTAAAGATGTTATGAACAGGAAACCAAGAGATCCAAAAGAAAAAATTGTAGACAAAAATATGTGGTTTAGCATATTTATGGTTGGCATAACTATCACTATTGCTTGTTTAATCTTGTTTAAGTTAAATTTACCAGATGTTATGAAAGCACAGACTATGGTATTTACATCACTTGTTGTTTTTGAATTAGGAAGAGTTTACATGATAAGGAGCCAATATCAATTAGAGATGTTTAGCAATAAATGGCTTATTGGCGCGGTATTGTCTAGCTTTATTTTACAGTTAATTGTAATTTATACACCTCTAAGAAGTTACTTTGATGTTGTTCCATTAAACCTAATTGACTGGGTACTCATCTTGGTTGCTTTAGCCATTTTTATTACTGTAGGCTTGTTAGGATTTACATTAATCAAAAGAGTTACACATGAGTTTGACTAAACTTCTGGAGTAGTGAAAAAAATTTATATACTTAGAGATTTTAACTAGTTTGGTGAAAAAATGTGGGTGAGATTATGCAAGATAAAAAGAGGGTTATTTCTGATGAGTCTAACGATAAAGAAATAGATCAACTAATAAAAGAGGCAGAGGATTTAAAAAATGAATCAAAAGAGATTAGAACTGAGTTAAAAAGATTATTTCTCCTTTAGTTTTTCAATAAGTTTGCTTATAATATCTTCTGATTTTGCCATATATTTTTCTGCTTTTTTTACCGATTGCTTTTGATTAAACTGTTCCATTGATTTCTCTCCAAAAAATCCCCCAATTATAGCACCTAACCATCCCACTACCACAGTGAGTATTACATCTATTTCATTTACTTCTGAGGGATAAACAATAAAATAGACTAATATCACAAAAAAGACGCATATTAAACTAAGAACTATAATTGTCTGAATAAATTTTGTATAGCCTCCCTCATTACCGCTATGGCAAATCTGCCTGATAGTGTTCACAATCCATTTAAAATACAGTAAAAGAAATATTAAGATAATGATTAATATATTTGTTGCTAGTAATAAACCTAATGACATAGGTGCCTCATACCTCTAGTCCTTAAATATATTTTTCTCTTTTAATGGACATATTGATGAGTATATTTAACCTCCTAACCTAATTACGTAATTTTATAGCAAATCTTTTAAACTCGTTTTTTATTATATATTTATGATAGAGTTAAAAATTAAAGCTTATTTGAAACCTTCTTGCGGTTGGAGTAATGGAGTTAGAGCTATTTTAGGAAAATATAACTTAAATTATGAAGATATTGATGTTATTAATGTAGAAGAAAACTACAACGAAATGGTTGAAAAAAGTGGTCAGCCTTTATCCCCTTGTGTAGAAATTAATGGAAAAATGTTAGCAGATGTTAGTGGAGATGAAGTTGAAGAATATTTGCTTAAAAATAATTTAGTTAAACCGATTAGTATTAAATTAGATGTTAAAACTGGTGCTGGTTGCGATCATCATTTGCATGAGGAAACTGTTGATTTGAACCAAGTTAAAAGAAGATTTTTTTAAAGATAAACTATTTAAACAACTGTTAACTTTGATTTTTATGAAAAGAGGTATATTCTTAATTTTATTTTTACTTGTTTTTGTTATTGGATGCAATCAACAAGCTGAGTCTGAGGAGTCACAAGAATTACAAGAAAATACTACTGGTGAAAATGCTGATGCTTCAGGTGTTGTTTACCAGCCTTATACCAAGGAAAATTATGAAAAAGCCTTAAGCGAAAATAAATTTGTATTCTTGAATTTTTACGCTAACTGGTGCCCTATTTGCAAAAGGGAAAGGCCTGATATTGTCAATGCTTTAAAAGAGATAAGCAGAGAAGACTTAGTTGCTTTAGAGGTTAATTACAATGATGACCAAACAGATGAAAATGAGAAAGCATTAGCCAAGAAATTTGGAGTAACTTATCAGCATACAAAAGTTATTGTTAATAGCAATGAAGAAGAACTTTTTAGAACTTTGGAAAGCTTAAACAGAAATGAGCTTAAAGAAAAGATTGTTAATTCCTTACCATGAAAAAAGAGCCTGAAATAAGACAGTTGGATATCTTTCTCAATAGTGTTTTTTTTGTTCTAGGATTTGCTATTGTATTTTCTTTAGTTGGGGTTTTACTGCAAGGGGTATTATCTAAAATTTCAGTAACTGTTCAAATTTGGTTAGGATACATTGGGGGAGCAATAATAATCTTATTTGGATTATACTTATTAAGGATTATTAAAATCTCATTTTTAGAAAGAGAATACAAACTCAAAGTAAAAAGAAAATTCAAATACGTTTATTTAACCTCTTTTATTTTTGGAGCTGCATTTGCTGTTGGCTGGACTCCTTGTGTTGGGGCTGTTTTAGGAGCAATATTAACTTTGGCGGTTAGTAATCCCGGAAATGCTTTTGGATTATTATTAGCCTATTCTTTGGGATTAGGAATTCCTTTTTTGATTGTGGGAGCATTTACTGAGAAAGCAGCTGTTTTTATTTCAAGAGCGGGAAAATGGTTTACTTATGTTAATTATGTTTTTGGAGTTTTATTAATAGCATTAGGAGTTCTTGTTTTTACAAATAAGCTAAGTAGAGTTGCAAACTTTCCTTTTCTTACTGAGATATTATTAAAACTGGATTCACAGACAGGAGGTTTAAGTGGGTCATTAACATTACCTATTTCTTTTATTGCTGGGTTGGGCTCATTTTTAAGTCCATGTGTCTTACCTTTGTTACCTGCTTTTCTTTCTTATTTGGCTGCAAGCGCTATTAAAAGCAAGGATTAAAAACGCATGTTAATCAAGAGAGACTTATTTTTTGGAAATTTTTTTAGAGGATTGGGTTTTTGTCTTTCATTATCATTATGGGAAAGATTATAAATTATTCATCAATACTTAAACTATGGAAAATAAAAAATTAGGTATAATCTTAGTGCTTATCTCTTTAATTGTTGGGAGTATCTTTGTTTATTTTATAATCAGCCTTGCTCAACAGTCTCAACAGGCTGGATGCTTTGATAATAAAGATTGTTTTGCAATTGAAAAAGGATTATCAATTTCGCATGTAGCTATTGGCATTTTTTCATTCATATTTGCACTCGGCTTTTATTTATTATTATTTAACAAAACAGAAAAAGCCATATTAACTAAACTTGAAAATGAAAAAAGAGAGAAAATTGAATACGCAAAATTTGAAATGTTAATGAGGGCTTTAGACTCATTTGAACAGCAAGTAATAAAAGCAATACGCGAACAAGATGGCATAACTCAGAATACTTTGAAGCTAAGACTAAATATGTCTAAAGCTAAATTAAGCTATGTTTTACAAGAGTTGGAAAAAAAAGGCATTGTAAAAAGAATTAAAAAAGGAAAGACTCTTGCAGTATATTTAAGAATTTAAGATAGCCTTATGAACGTTCTAAAGGCTAAATATGGGCTTTTTGGTCTTTTTTGAGGCTTCCGTTCAGACCCTAAGTTATATTAATACTATCTTTTTATACTTAGTATAGGAAATGATTATGACTAAGAAAGATTTTTAAAGAATTGGTTATTAAATCGTTTAAGGGGGTTTTAATATGAATGGAGATAATGAAAGTTTTCAAGTAAAGAAAGTTACTATTTGGAAAATTTTAACTGGAATTTTTGGTGTTTTATTTGTCGCCTCTTTATTTACAGGTGGATTTGGTTTAGGTGCAAATGAAGGAACTGGAAGTGCTGTTGTTGCACCTACGGCACCTTTGCCTACTGCACCTTCTCAGGGACCTGATCCGAATGTAAGGCAGGATGTGAAATATGATGGTGCACCTGTGAAAGGAGACAAAGATGCTAAGGTTACTATAGTTGAATTTAGTGATTTTCAATGTCCATTTTGTGGTAGATTTTATGAACAGACTTTACCTTCAATTCAGAAAGAATATATTGATACTGGAAAAGTTAAACTGGCTTTTAGACATTTACCTTTGAGTTTCCATGAATATGCAATGCCTGCAGCAGAAGCTTCTGAGTGTGCTAATGAGCAAGGTAAGTTTTGGGAGTATCATGACAAGATATTTACAAATCAACCATCTTTGAGCAATGAGATATTAAGCACATGGGCTAAAGATGTAGGATTGGATACAGACAAGTTTGATAAATGCATGAAGGATGGCAATTACAAGTCTAAGATCCAAAAGGACTTGAATGACGCAAGTGTTCTTGGAGCAAGCGGAACACCAACTTTCTTCATCAACGGGAAGATCCTTGTTGGAGCTCAGCCTTTCACAGCATTCAAACAAGCAATAGATGCGGAATTATCCGCATAATTTTTTATTTTTTTAATATGACTACAAAGATTTATACAACACCTAGCTGTCCTTATTGCCATAGAGTTAAGGACTTACTTAAATTGAAGAATGTTAAATATACTGAAGTTGATTTAACCACAAATCCTAAAGCGGTTAAAGAAATTATTGAATTAACTGGGCAAACAGGTGTTCCCGTTATTGTTATTAACAAAGAAGTGATTCTAGGATTTGATAAAAGCGCTATAGAAAAAGCTTTAAAGAAGAATTCTTAATTTTTTCTTATGAAAAAAGAATTTTCCAGAGAGAATTTAGTTTTAGTATTATTGTTTTTAATAATCTTATTTATAGGGTACCAGCACTATTCTTTTTTGAATTTTAGAGATGCTACAAATGCTAATCTTGTTTCTTTACAAGATAATTTTAATTCTCAGTTACAAACATCTAGCACTAATTTGAATGCAAAAATAGACTCTTTAAATGAGGAAACTGTTAAATCAGATGAGAAAATTCTAAGAGTTGTTTCTCAGCTTGATAAGGCAAGTTCTACTAAGTTTAATGAACTGAGCACTCAACTAAAAGACGTAAAGATTAAATCTCAGGATTTTTCTGCTATTATAGAAGAAGTTGTGCCCGCTGTTGTCGGAGTTTCTACTTCACAATCCTTGGGATCTGGAGCGATTATTACTGAAGATGGCTTTATCATAACAAACTATCATGTTATTGATAAGGATAAAGATAATGTTCAGGTCTTTACTTCTGAGGATAGAGTTTATAATGCACTTCTTATTGGTTTTAATCAACCCTTAGATGTAGCTATTCTTAAAATAGATGTTAGTGGTCTAGATTATTTAGATTTTGCAGATTCTTCTGACATTAAAGTCGGGGATAAAGTCATTGCTGTTGGAAATCCTTATGGATTAAGCTTTTCTGTTACTGAAGGAATAATAAGTGCTGTTAATAGAGAAGGGGCTAATGGATATGAGGTTTATGCTCAGACTGATGTTCCTATTAATCCTGGAAATTCTGGCGGGCCTTTAATCAATTTAGATAGTAAAGTTGTGGGTATTAATAATTTTAAAGTTGGAAATGCTGAAGGCTTGGGATTTGCTTTGCAAGCAGATACTGCTAAGAAAACGGCTTTTGATATCATTGATAAGTATAAGGCAGCTTGATAAAGCTTTTATAGTCTTTTCTTATTTTATTTATATGGCTTTAACTAAGGAAGAAGAAAAGATTTTAAGATCAATAAAAATTCCTTCTGAAAATAATCCAAACAAACCAGAATTTCCTCCTGGCAATCCTAAATTTCCCGCTTCTCCTACATACAAAATAAATGTTTCTGGATTTTCTGATGTGTGGTTGAAAGATGAGAGCGTTAATCCAACTGGAACACATAAGGATAGAATGGCTTGGGAAATGGTTGTTACTTACAGACAAATGATAGTTGCTAAGAAACAAGGGATTATTAAGTCTCTTCCTTCCCTTTCTATTTTAAGTTCTGGTTCTGCAGCTTTTGCAATACAAACTCAACTAAGAAAATATAAGCTTCCAAATTTACATGTTTTAATTGATTCAAATGCAGACCCCAAAATTTTAAAGAATCTAGAACTTATTGGATGTAAAATATTCCTAAAAGATCTAGGCAGGACTGTTTTTAGTTGGAAGGATATTCTCAATTTAACTAAGAATCCAAATGGATTTGACATTACTTCAAATGAGGCTTATGATCCAACTGTAAGATTTTATGACTGGATGAGCTATGAAATTATAAACAGTAATGCTGATTTTGTTTTTATCCCCTTTGGAACTGGGCAACTTTATGAGAATGTTTTGAATATTGTAAAAAAAGAGATTTGCTATTCTGTAAAAGATCCTAGATTTTTAGGCGATAAAAAAATTCTGAAAAACACTTCTTTTTTGGGGGCTACAACATCGAATCCTAGAAGCAAGGCAGACAAACTTTTTGCACCTTTCTTACCATTTACGAATTATTCTCAGCAATGGATTAGATATTATAAACATACTGGAATGACTGGGAAAAACAGTGATGTTTATCAAATCCAAGAAAAACATCTTGACAAGGCAATTGAAATTGCAAAAGCTCAAGGAATAAGTTGTGAACCTTCTGGAATTGCTGGATTGGCATTGATGCTGCAGATGAGGAGTAAATTACCTAATAATATGAAGATGTTGATAGTTAATACTGGCAAGACAAAATACATTCAATAAATTTATAAAAAGATTGAGAATAAGACTTCTATGAATCCATTAGAATTTCATGAAAAGTACAAAGGAAAACTTTCTGTTAATTCAAAAGTTCCATTGAAAAACAGAATTGATTTGAGTTTGGCATATACCCCTGGCGTTGCTGAGCCTTGTAAGGAGATAAATAAAAATGTTAAAGATGTTTACAAATATACTATCAAAGGGAATAGTGTTGCTGTTATTAGTGATGGAAGTGCAGTTTTAGGTTTAGGAAACATCGGTGCTGAAGCAGCTATACCTGTTATGGAGGGAAAATGTGTTTTGTTTAAAGAATTTGCTAACATTGACGCTTTTCCTATCTGCATTAAATCTCAAGAAACTGAAGAAATAATCAATATTGTGAAGAATATTGCTCCTGTTTTTGGCGGTATAAACTTAGAAGATATATCTTCTCCTAGATGTTTTGAAATTGAAGAACGATTAAAAAAAGAATTGGATATTCCTGTTATGCATGATGATCAGCATGGAACTGCGATTGTTGTTTTAGCTGGCTTGATTAATGCTGCTAAAGTTGTTAAAAAAGATATTAAAATTTTGAAGATTGTTGTTAATGGTGCTGGTGCTGCGGGAACAGCTGTTGCTAAACTCTTGTTAAAAGAAGGAGTTGGAGATATTATCTTAGTTGATAGAGAGGGAATTTTAAATAAAAATAATAAAAATTTAACATTTCATAAAAAAGAAATGGCTAAAATAACTAACAAAGGAAACAAAGAAGGAAAGCTAAATGACGCTTTGAAAAAGGCAGATGTTTTTATTGGATTAAGTGCTCCTAATGTTTTGAAAGCTGATGATATTAAATTAATGAATAAAGATTCTATAATTTTTGCTATGGCAAATCCTATTCCCGAGATTATGCCTGATGAAGCTAAAAAAGGAGGAGCTAAAGTAATAGCAACGGGCAGAAGTGATTTTCCAAATCAAATTAATAATGTGTTAACTTTTCCTGGTGTTTTTAGGGGAGCTTTAGATAATAAAGTTAATAAGATAACCGATGAAATGAAGCTAAATGCTGCTCATGCTTTGGCAAGTGTTGTAAAAGATGTCAAAACTGAGAAAATAATTCCTGATGTTTTTGATAAAAGTGTTGTAAAAGTTATTGCTAATTCAATTAAGTAGGCTTATTATGGGACTTGAAAATTTAGATGAGATAGTTTTAGCATTTGTTTATATTGAATTTTTGGGTTATGCCGCAAAAGGACTTTTATACTCTTTTTGGAAAAATGGAAAAACTGATATTATTATCACAGATGAAACTGTCGATGAATTGAAAACGCCTATGACCTACAATTTTATGAGATTGCTTTATAGAGATTTAACTTCTAGAATAACTGAGAAAGATCTGGATGGCTTAAGTGAACTCGATAAGCAAGTTTTATAAATTTATTTGATGTTAACAGTGTTATGGTACAAGACAAAGTAGTAGAAAAATTAAGAACATTGAAAGTTTTTCCTGATAAAAAAGAAAAGCCAAATAGTGTTAGAACCAATGCAGGGATTTTTGAAAGATGTACTACTTTAGAACAATTTAAAAGGGAAGATTTGGAATCTTGCGGAGATAGACAATTTGTTTATTTTCATTTAAATGCTTTATTAGAATTTGAACCAGATTATAAAACTAGGTTCTTAGAAGAAGCAAAACAAAGACTAGCAGAAACTGGAATTACTCCCAGGCATATTGAAAAATACTTTCAATCAGGTGCAGATAACTCTCTTGTATTTACCATGACCCATGGACCCAATGGTTTATCTGAGGATCAATACCCTATGGATGTTTTAAGGCCTTTTTATAGCCAAGCCGATCAATTTGCTTTGGATAAAATGAGAGAATGGTTAGGGCTTCACTGAACCTTTAGCTATATTCCTAGAATAGATCTTACTTCTTTTGGAATTTCCCAAGGAGGGCTGAAAACTAGTTCTATAATTGGCTCTGCGTTTAATAATTTAATCCTTGTTTTAACATCTTCTACTATTTGAGGGCCATAAGGACACATTGGGGATGTTAATGTCATCTTGATGTTTATTTTTTTATCTTTTATGTCAATGTTGTAAATTAAGCCTAATGTATAGACATCCATACCTAGTTCTGGATCTACTACTTTCTTTAATTGCTCTGTAACTTGTTCTTTTGTTATCATATTCTAACTATATTCGTGGCTTTTATAAACCTTAGTTTCAATCTCTTTTATAAAAATATACTGTAAAATATATATTTAATTCACTAGTCCATTGGACAACCTCACGCGTCAGATTTTTAAACTCAATATGTGTTTTTTTGTAGTGTTAGTATTAAAATGCGGATATAGTAAAAAAGACAAAATTAAAGGCTTGATTCTTCCTAATAACTATACCCCTAATTTGGCATATCTTTGCGGTATTTTTGCTGGCGATGGCAGTATTAACATAAGAGAATCTAAAAATGATTATTTCTTAAAATGTGTAGGAAATCCTAAGGATGAAAAACCTTTATACTTTGATGTTATTGGGCCTTTGTTTAAGGAAACTTTTGGATTTTTGCCTAATATAAAACTTTATGATGGGGAGACTACTTTCGGATTTGTTGTTTACTCTAGAGCATTAATTTACTATTTGATTGATAAGGTTGGCTTGCCTTACGGTAAGAAATATGATAAACTTTGTATACCTAAAATTTTTCTTAGAGATGAAAGGTTACTGATTCCTTTCTTAAGAGGTTTATTTGATACTGATGGTTGTGTTAGTTTTAAGCGAAGGCATAAAACTTATCCGTATTATCCTGTTATCTCTCTTTACTCAAAGAGTGAACCCTTTCTTAATGATGTTACCCTTTCTTTGAGAGGTTTAGGATTTAGAGTATATGGTGTTTATAACTATAAAAAGAAGGATATTCGAGTTAAGATTGGATATACAACAATAAGTGCTATTGAAATTCACGGAGTCAATGACTTGAAATTATGGACAAATAAGATTGGCTTTTGGAGTCTCAAACACAACAACAAGATAAAGCTTTATTGGAAGGAATAGCGAGGGTCAGATTTGAATTCGTCAATATCCTTCCACTATTGCTGACGACCTTTGGGTTATGAGCCCAACGGACACTCCAAGCTGTCCTACCCCGCTGAAATAATTGTTGGGAAGAGCCTTTTTAAAGATTTTCTTTGCTAAATGAGTAAAATCGTCTTCTGTATGGTTTTTTAAACTTTTTTGAATTAGGGAAATTATGAAATTGTGGTTATTATTAGGAATTATACTATTAATTTTACCTGTTACTTATGCAGTTAGGTCTATTGATGTAGAATTAAAACCAGGAGAAAGCTTTTTCTTGGATGGAAAGAACATTACTCTTTTAGACTCTGTAAATAAGAGCACTATGCTTTGTATTAATAATGAAATATTTATTGTATCTAGGGATAAAAGAGTTAGTGATGTTTATTTTGATTTTAGGAAATCTACTTATGAAAAGGCTTCTTTTAAAGTCCAATTTGACTGTAATCATGATTGCCAATGTGATGGAACTGAGTGTGACAACGATGTATGTTTTTTTGAACCAGAAGAATTGGAGAACATAGATATAGGTAATGAAACTTTTGCTACACAAGAAGAGCCTGAATTTGAGTGTGAAAATGATTTAGATTGCGATGATGAAGAAATATGTACAATAAATGTCTGCAAAAATAGTGTTTGTTATTACGAACCTATTCTTGGCTGCGGTTCAACTACACAAGTTACAGATAAAGAAGACAATACTATTGAATATTTGGCGTTTTCTTTACTAGGAATTGCTATTTTACTAGGAATATTTGCTATTTTCAAATCATCTAAGAAGATAAAAAAGAAAAAATAACTTTATCTGCGTATTGATTTTTCCCATATTTCATCAAATATGGTTTCCATAGCCTTTGCGTGATCCTTGGATCTAATTTTGATAGCACTAATTTCATATTGTAAGATTATGTGGTATACGCAGTCTCCGAATATGAAAATTACTTCTTTAGACTCGTTTAAAGACTTTAGAAACCTTACTTCTGTAAATCTATCAATTTTTATTTTCTTAGACTCTTCAGATGTTTCTAATATCTGTTTAATTTTTATTTTCTTTTCTAGTCTTTTTAGTCTAAACTTCTCTGGATGATATCCTATTCTTTCTAAAGCATTTCCTTGGCTTCCGATAACCTTTAACTTGTTTGCACTATTTAGTATCTCATCAAATATTTTTATTATGGCTATTTTTCCCTGGAATACTTCTGCATAGGGTTTATCTTCAATTTTTTTGTAAATTTCTTCTAGTGATGGTAAAATTTTTTTTATAGTTTGTTCTTTCTCATTTAATGAAACAAGAAGAATACTTGGATTATTTGCAATAAAATTGGTTTTATTTTCTACAATACAGGTTGTAATCAGGCCTAAATATTTAAGTTTGTCTAGAATATCATAAGTTGTACTTCTTGCAATATTTGCTAATTCTGCAATTCGATTTGCGGTTGCTTGACCGGTTTTCAAACAAATTATGTAAACATTTGCTTCTTTGTCTGATAACCCATAATCTATTAGTTCTTGCAACATTATGATGAGAAACTTTTTTTATTTATAAATCTTATTATTGTCGTTTAAAAGCGACGGCTATACTATAAATATTATTACTACTATTTAGTTATTATGGTTAAAAAAGATCTACAAGGAGAATGGTGGAGTAATAATGGCGGATTTTTTGGAAAATCCTATATTTGTGGGGATG
>JACOZR010000040.1 GCA_016181245.1 Candidatus Woesearchaeota archaeon
ATCTAAGACCTTCATTATCTTCATAAAAGCTATTAGGTGCCCGAAATATTTAAACTTATCGGAACCCTAAAAAGAAAGACCAATTAACTTAACAATGCTGGGAAAGTCTTAAAATAGCTTTAAATAGTTCCTAGGCACAATAATATCTTGAGCTTCTCTTAGATAACATACAATTTCCTCAGTTCGATTAACAAGACCGATAAAAGTTCCAGTAATCCTACCAGTAGCATCTCTCCTTTCATAAGTGTAAAATTCCTGATCTTCAAGCGGGACTAAACTAAGAAGGTCTTTGATGAACGTACTTACCTCTTCAAATCCATATAATGTTAATTCACCCCCTTCATCATCTGTAAGCCTTACTCTCTGGCTTAGAGAATCAGCTTGTATGGTATTTCTTAAATTATTTTTGGTTGTCATAGCATTCATTATAACAAAAAAACTTATAAAACTTCTTCAAAAATTATTTAAACAAGAACATACTCTCAATCTTATGAATCTTTCAGCAGGCCAAAAGGCCCCAGATTTTGCTTTAGAAGACCAGGATGGAATTGAAACAACACTAAAGTCTTTTAAAAATAAATGGCTAGTCCTTTATTTCTACCCCAAAGATAACACTTCAGGATGCACTCTAGAGGCAATCGATTTTACCCAGAAAATTATGGAATTCAAAAAACTTAATGCTTATATTATAGGCATTAGCCCAGATACCTGCAAAAGTCATCAAGAATTTATAGATAAACAAAATCTCAGCTTAACTTTGCTAAGTGACCCAAAACATAAAACATTAGAAGCTTATGATGTATGGAAAGAAAAATCAATGTATGGTAAAAAATACATGGGTGTTGTAAGAACAACTTTCTTAATCAATCCAGAAGGCAAGATAGTCTACATTTGGGAAAATGTCAAAGTAGAAGGCCATGTAAATGAAGTAAAAAATAAATTAAAAGAATTGCAAAAGTGATTTACCTGACCATCATTTTTCCAGCAACTAATTGAAAAGCATCTTCTTCAACCAAGGTAATAAGAGCTTTCACTGATCCTGGACTATCTACGCGAGGGCTTAAAAATTCTCCAACCCAGATATTTCCACTTTTTCTAAGTCTATATAATATTGCATAATCTCTACCCTCATACTCTTTTTCAAACTGTAATTCTTCATCCATCATAAGACCGTGTTCAATATAGGATATTCCATAAAAATCGCAGATTTGTCCTGCTCCAACAGCACCATCTCTTTTATTTACCTTAAAATATCCACCAAATGCTACAGGACCGGGTGGATCAAGACTAGAATCTAAAAACCAACCCGTAATCCCATACAAAGCAATATCTTGTTTTTTTACACCAGGGGGCAGAGGTATTTTTGGGATTTCCATAGACCCCAAAATTAAGAAAAATATATTAAGCTTCCTAAATCCTTAAATACATTAAAATTTTTCAATAATTATGCTTTATTCCCCTTCTTCAATATTAACCTATAAGCAATGTCCTAGGAAGTTCTATTATCAATATGTAGAAAGACTTCCAACAAAGAAATCCTTTGCTTTAGTAAGGGGGTCAATAGTTCACTCAGTTATTGAAAGCTTTTTCAAAATAGACATAGAAAAGGTTTCTCATCAAAATTACGAATTAATCTTCAGAACATTAGTTTTTGATTTATTCAAGCAAAATTGGTTAAAAAACATTGATCAAATCCAAGAATTAGTTCCTCAGCAGGATTTGCAGGATTTTTATTACTCAGAAACTGCACAAATGCTTCAAAATTGGTACACATCTTTCATAAAAAAACTTCAAGATAAAATAATAAGCATGAGTTTTAAAGAAGCATTTAAGTCATTAACACCTTTAACAGAAACAAGAATAATAGCAGATGAAATAAAAGTTCAGGGAATTATAGATGCAATATTGAAAACAGAAAAAGGAATCCAATTATTAGACTATAAAACTTCAAAGAAAGAAGAAATAGATGAAGAATATAAATTACAATTGGCAATTTATGCATTACTCTATAAACTAAAATTCAATGAAATGCCATATGAAGTAGGCATTCATTTCTTAAAATCTAAAGAAAAGTTTATGCCTGTAGATGATTCTTTACTAGATTTCGCAAAATTAGAAATAAACTTTGTGCAGGAAAAAACACAAACAACAGAAATAAAAGAATATAATAAAAAACCAAGTCCTTTATGCAAATGGAGTAATGGTGAATGCGATTTTTATAAAATTTGCAGGCCTTTTAATTAAAATCCTTCTTTATTTCCAACTAAGATGTAAGAAAAGCTTTTTTTAGGCAGCCCATATTCGTCTGCACCCAATAGAACCTTCAAAACTAATATATCGCTAGTTTCCGGAATTCTAGGCAAATCATCTTTTTTAACACGCAATTCTTTTACCTCATTTGGGCTATAAATTATCTCATCTATACCAATAGAAAAATATCCATTTGGTTCTTCTGAAACTTTCCCTATTAAATAATATTCATCATGCGTAGTGGAATCTCCTGGAACTTGGTTGTAATAACTGTCAAAATTAGCATTTGAAATAAAACTCTCTGAAGGTTTGAGAGATGAAACAACGAGTCCAGAAATAGTAATAACTCCTAATAATCCAGCAGGCAATAAATATCTTGAAGCAGCTTCTTTAATATCAAACATGAAATTATTAAAAAAACAGAAAATATAAACCTATTGGTAACCAATAAAGGTAACCTTTAAATACCTTTCTTATGTAAGTTAAAACATGAATAAGATAGAAAATGATATACTGAAGGTGATCAAGGACAAAAAAGACAGAATTTCTACAAAAGAGATAGCAGAAAAGATTAAGTTAGAAAGACATACATTAGTAAAATATCTCAATGTCTTAAAATCAAAAGGCTTGATAGAGTGTCAAACTCTAGGTAGAACAAATTTATGGCATTTAGCAAAATCACCTGTAATATCCATAATAAAGGAAGAAACTCCGATAAAAGAAGTGCTAAATGCTTTTGATGATGGAATCACAATTTTAGATAAAGATAACAAAGTAATATGGGCAAATGATGCAATAAAAAGCAAAGGCTCGCATTGTTACGAAAATTACAGTGAAGAAAGCTGCAAAGATTGTCCAGCTATAAAGACTTTTAAAACAGGAAAAAAGCACAGAACAATTAATACATACACAAAAAACGGCAAGAAAGTTTCCTACGAATTAACCACTTCTCCAATAAAAGATCAGGAACAAAAAACAATAGCAGTAATGGAAATAAGTAGAAAACTAAGAGGGAAATAAAATGAAAGAACAAATTCTGGAAATAAACAGGGAACTATATGATCATATGAATCCAGAAAGGTCTGTTTTAAAATCAAAACCAGGAATAAGTGAAGAAACAGTATTGTTAATTTCAGAAGATAAAAAAGAACCCGACTGGATGCTTCAAAAAAGGTTGCAGGCATTAAAAATTTTTCAAAGTTTAAAAACACCAGAATGGGGTCCAAACTTATCTAATCTAGACCTTAATGAAATAACATATTACACTAAGGTTGATGAAAGGTCTCATGCTAACTCCTGGGATGATGTTCCAGAAGACATTAAAAAAACATTTGAAAAACTAGGCATCCCTGAAGTTGAAAGAAAAGCTTTGGCAGGAGCAGGAGCCCAATATGATTCCATGAATGCTTATCATTCATTAAAAAAAGAATGGGAAGAAAAAGGAGTTATATTTGAAGACTGTGATACAGCATTAAAAAAATATCCTGAACTGGTTAAAGAATATTTCATGACTCGTTGTGTTCCTATTGGTGATCACAAGTTTGCAGCTTTACATGCAGCAACTTGGTCTGGGGGCAGTTTTATTTATGTTCCAAAAGGAGTTAAAGTAGATGTACCTTTACAAGCTTATTTCAGAATTAATGCCGGAGGCTCAGGACAATTTGAGCATACATTAATTATTGCAGATGAAGGTTCAGAATTGCATTATGTAGAAGGTTGTTCTGCCCCGCAATATAATAAAAACAATATTCACGCAGGTTGCGTAGAAATTTATGTAAAAAAAGGAGCAAGAGTTAGATATTCCTCAATTGAAAACTGGTCTAAAAACACTTACAATCTTAACACAAAAAGAGCAATCGTAGAAGAAGATGGTGTAATGGAATGGATTAATGGGAATTTAGGAAGCGGCGTGACTATGCTTTATCCTTGTTCTATTTTAGTAGGAAAAAGAGCAAGAACAGAAATGATAGGAATTGCATTTGCGGGAAATGGACAAAATCAGGATACAGGTTCAAAGGTAATTCATGTAGCTCCAGATACTTCTTCAACAATAATCGCAAAAAGTATATCAAAAAATGGAGGAATAACAACTTACAGGGGATTATTAAAAATAAACAAAGGAGCAATAAATGCAAAATCAAATGTTCAATGTGATGCATTAATGATTGACAATATATCACAATCAAACACAATTCCTTATATCCAAATTTTAGAAGACAAGTCAGAAATAGGTCACGAAGCAACTACTGGAAAAATAAGCAAGGAAAAAATATTCTACTTAATGAGTAGGGGTTTATCAGAGGGAGATGCTAAAAAAATGATTGTCTCAGGATTCATAGAACCAATTACAAAACAGTTACCAGGTGAATATGCAATTGAACTTAACAGATTAATAGAAATGGAGATGGAGGGGTCTCTGGGATGAATAAATATGGCAATTCAAAATACTTTAAAGAATCTGTGTATAAAAGAACCTTCCTGGCTTCAGCAAAGAAGATATGAAGCATTTAGAAAATTCGAATCTCTTCCTAAACAAAATTTCAAATACGGAATAAACATATTAATGAATGCTGCTGATTTAAATTTAGAAGGGATTAATCATGATGAACCAGTTCAAAGCTTATCAGCAGAATGCAATGATTCAAGAATAGAAATAATGAGTCTGCACGAGGCATTTGAAAAACACAAAAACTTAGAAAAGCATTTCGGTTCTTTAATCTTGGAAGAAGATAAAATAATAGCATTACACATGGCTTTATGGAATAAAGGGCTTTTTATAAGAATACCCAAAAATGTAGAGCTTAAATCTCCAATAGAAATTAATACCCTAATAAACTCGCAAAGGCAATTTGAATATATTTTAATAATTGCAGAAGACAACACAAAAGCAGTAATCTTAGAAGATGTCAGGTCTAATATTGAGGAAGGCTATAGAAGCAGTGTAGTAGAAATTATCGCAGGTAATAATTCACAAATTCAATATGGCTCTTTACAGTCAATAAGCCTCAATTTCTATAACTTTGTAATCAATAGGGCTAAAGTGGGCAATGATTCAAATTTAGAATGGTTTTCAGGAACATTTGGAAGTAAATTCACAAGATTAGAATCAACTTCCTTACTAAATGGCACGGGTTCTTCAACAAAAAACTTAGGTGCGTTTTTCGCTTCTAATGCACAACAATTTGATATATTTACTTCAGCTATCCACGCAGCTCCAAACACAAGAAGTGACATGTTAGTAAAAGGAGTTGCAAAAGACAAGGCAAAATCGCTTTACAGGGGTTTAATTGAAATAAAAGAAAATGCTCCAAACAGCGATGGATATCAAAAACAAGACACTTTATTGTTAAATGAGGGAATTGAAGCAAATGCAATCCCTAAATTATTAATAGGAAATAATGAGGTTCGTTGCACTCACGGAGCAACAATAGGCCAAATAGATAAAAACAAAATATTCTACTTGATGTCTCGTGGATTGTCAGAAAAAGAAGCAGAAAAAACATTGGTAAAAGGATTCTTCATGCCTTTAATGGAAAGAATTTCAAATGAAGAAATAAAAAATTATATTGGCTCAATTGTAGAAGAGAGGTTAAAATGAAACAAATAAAACAATTAGATATAGAGAAGATAAGAAATGATTTTCCAATACTCTCACAAAAGGTAAACGGAAAAAATTTAATTTACTTAGATAATAGTGCAACCTCTCAAAAGCCTCAAAAAGTGATAGATGCTATAACAGAGTACTATAAATCATATAACTCAAATGTACACAGGGCAATTCATAGCTTAGGAGAAAAAGCCACTTTAAAGTTTGAAGAGGCGCATGAAAAAGTAGCTAAATTCATTAATGCAGAAAAAGAAGAAATAATTTTTACAAGAAACACGACTGAATCATTAAACCTATTAGCATATTCTTTAGGAAAAAATATTACATCAAAAGACAATGTAGTAATAACAGAAATGGAGCACCATTCAAATATCATACCTTGGCAACAATTATGCAAGAGAACAGGAGCAGAACTCCGCTATATTAAAATAGACAAGGAAGGAAAACTCGATTTAAAAAACACACCTATAGACAATAACACAAAAATAGTTTCAATAGCACATGTGTCAAATGTACTAGGAACAATAAACCCTGTAAAAGAAATCGCTAATATTGCCCATAAAAATAAAGCATTATTCATAGTGGATGGAGCGCAAAGCGTTCCTCACATAAAAGTTGATGTAAAAGATATTGAGGTAGATTTCCTGGCTTTTTCAGGTCATAAAATGTTAGGTCCAACAGGAATAGGAGTTTTATACGGAAAAAAAGAATACCTAAAAAAAATGAATCCTGTATTTTTTGGTGGGGGTATGATTTCAAATGTAACAAAAGAAGATGCACAATGGGCAGATATCCCAAATAAATTTGAAGCGGGAACACCAAATATAGAGGGAGCAATAGCTTTAGCATCAGCAATAGAATATTTAGAAAATCTTGGTATGGACTCAATAAACAGTTATGTAAAAGATTTAACAACATATGCAATGAAAAAATTGTTGGAATTAAACAACATAACAATTTATGGCCCGGAAAACGGAGACAGAACAGCTTTAATATCATTTAATTTAATAGGAATCCATCCTCACGATGTAGCACAATTATTGGATAAAGAAGGAATTGCAGTAAGAGCAGGCCATATGTGTGCAAAGCCGTTAATGCAGGTCATGGATACTCAATCAGTATGCAGGGCTTCATTTTATTTTTATAACACTAAGCAAGAAGTAGACTTCTTAGCAGATTCACTAAAGAAAGTTCAAGGGGTATTCAAATGATAGACTTATACCAAGAAGAACTCTTAGATCATTATAAAAATCCAAGGAATTTTGGTACTTTAAGCAATCCAGATATCGAGTTTAGTGACACCAATCCATTATGCGGAGATGAAGTAAAAGTAACAGCTAAAATAATCAATGGTAAAATACAAGAGATAAAATTTGATTCAAGAGGATGTGCAATAAGTGTTGCCGCAGCTTCAAAACTATCAGAACTTTTAAAAAATAAATCATTAAGTGAAATTAAAAAAATGGACAACAAAGAGGTCTTGGAACTTTTGGGTGTTCCAATATCCCCAATGAGGTTAAAATGCGCACTATTATCTTTAAGAGCATTGCAAAAAGGAATTTATCAAAATTTAGGAGAATAAAATGACAGACTTAGTAATAAAAAATTTGCATGTAACAGTTGATAATACTGAAATACTAAAAGGAATCAACTTAGAAATTAACAAAGGCGAAATAATAGCTTTAATGGGTCCTAATGGTTCGGGAAAATCAACTTTGGCAAATGTTTTAATGGGAAATCCCGAATACAAAATAGAAAAAGGAGAAATAATATTTAAAAATCAAGATATTACAGAAGCAAGTCCATCAGAAAGGGCAAAACTTGGTCTATTTTTATCATTCCAGTATCCATCTGAAATTCCAGGGGTTTCAGTAGCTAATTTCCTAAGAACAGCATTAAATGCAAAAAGAAAAGAAAAAATTTCAGTTCTGGATTTTAAAAAATTATTAGAAGAAAAAATGCTTTTATTAAACATGAAAGAATCTTTTGCTGGTCGTTACTTAAATGAAGGCTTTTCTGGCGGCGAAAAAAAGAAAAATGAAATATTACAAATGGCTGTTTTAGAACCAGATATTGCAATAATTGATGAAAATGATTCGGGACTTGATATATCGGCCATAAAGGTAGTAGGAGAGTGTGTAAACATAATTAAGAATAAAACAAACATGGGAATACTAATAATAACTCATTACAATAGAATCCTAAACTATATAAAGCCAGATAAGGTTATTATATTAAAAAACGGCGTTATCGAAAAAGTTGGTGGTCCAGAACTGGCAAATCATATCGAAGAAAAAGGGTATGAAGGGCTTGTCATAGGAGGTTAAAATGTCAATCATTAATAAAGAAACAACAATAGGAGAAGCTTTGCAGATATTTCCAGGCTCAGCTGAAATAATGCTAAATTATGGCTTGCATTGCATAGGCTGTCATACCAATCCTTATGAAAGCATAGAAGGCGGAGCAAAAGGCCATGGCTTAGACGATAAAACAGTT
Source organism: Candidatus Woesearchaeota archaeon (assembly GCA_016181245.1). Taxonomy (GTDB): domain Archaea; phylum Nanobdellota; class Nanobdellia; order SCGC-AAA011-G17; family GW2011-AR20; genus JACQNJ01. The sequence continues at coordinate 8,354 of JACOZR010000040.1, forward strand.
CAAAAAATTATAAGCGATATAAACAAAGCCATAGAATCTCAAGAATTAAAAGATAATGCTGAAGAATTGACTTCTTTGAAAGTAACTTCAAGTGCGGCTAAAAAAATTAAGGAATTATTAAAGGCAGAAAACAAGCCAGATTATGCATTAAAAGTAAGAGTTGTTCCTGGAGGTTGTTCTGGTTACTCATATGATTTGGCTTTTGTAAAATCTCCAGTACCACAAGATGAGGTTATAATAAAAGACGGATCTAGGGTAATAGTAGATTCCAATAGTAAGCAAATGTTAAACGGAGTTGAGCTTGATTTTGTAGATTCCTTAAAAGAATCAGGATTTAAATTTAAAAATCCTAATGCAAAGTCCACTTGTGGCTGCGGGGAATCTTTTAGTTAGTTCTTTAAGACTTTTTATTATTAAATAAGATATGCCAAGCAGCCTAGTTACAGACAGAAAAATAAAAGCACAAGAAAAACCATCTAGTTCTAGTCATAGGGGAAGAGTTGCACATAATAAAGATTTAATTTACAGAATGATACTAGCTCATGCTACACAAGCAGAGATAGCAGAAGAACTTGGTGTTGAAAGACAAGCAGTAAACAGATTAGTTATAGGAGAAGGATGGGAGCAGATATGTAGAAAAAATGTAATTCCTCGCAAATCTAAACTACAATGTCTAACATTTTTATTATACTCTCATTGTCTTAGCAGAGCAGAACAAGAAGGGTTGAATACACCAGTTAATTATTTTTTTCAAAGAGGATATGGACTAAAAAGAAAAGAAATTCCAGTAAGGGGGGAAGGTGTTTCTTTAGAGAACCTAATAAAATTAGTAGAATTAACTAGATTTTTGAAAGAAAGAGGTATAAGGTTAAGCTACAAAGAGTTAGGCAAAGCAGTAGGATTAGGGGTGGCTGCAACAGTAGGTAATATATCTAGGGATTTAGGGCTTGATTATCTTTACTGGAAGCCTCATCGCAAAGAATACAAAGTTTCTCAAGTAAAAGTAGAAGCTATCGAAAGAGCCATACATTTAGGTTATCTAAGTGACAGAGATATAAGCTATTTTTTAGATGTTCATGTGCATTTTGTTGGAACAATTAAAAATAGACTGCCAAAAAATAAACTAAAGCAGAAATACATAAAAATAGGGAAACACGGTCTTTCTTATAGAGAAGCTTCTCAAATTTATGGATTTAAAGATGAGTTTAATGCCCCAGATCCTGAGATAGCAGATGCAATTGGCAAACCTTTGTTTGTTGTTGATTATGCTATTAAAAAAAGGCATAAGCTTGAGCCAAAAATCTTAAATGCCTTAAAAGTAATTTTCCCAGAACAAGACATTCAAAAACCATATATATGAATTTATGCAAAATTGATTTTATCTTCTAGCTTCATCTAAAACTTGTTGAGCTAAGTCTAGACTATTCTTAATTCTAGGGTTATCGCTGCTGAAATTTCCATCAGGATTATTGTTTAAGAAGTATAATTCAGCTTTAAGATCTTTAGGATTACCCCTAAGATCATAAGTAACAACATTAACCTCAAGAGTAACCTTTACACCCATTAGTTCATCATATAGAACCCTAACAACAACACCCCTATGGCCTGCTTCTGTAAAAGAATCTTCTAAGCTTTCAAGAGTAATGCCTCTGTTTCGTATAAGTATTTTTTCTCTAACCCCTTGAAAAATCTCAGTTTTAACATCATCCAAATAATCATCTGCAACATAGTGTTTAGTAAAAACTCCTTTTTTTGGATCTTCTTTACTATGCACTAAGATTATCCCGCAATCAGTAGGATTTAATTGATTGTGAGAACTCTCAGGATAAAAAAATGAAATTCCTAAAGCAGTTAAAATTACATATGGAAGTTTTCCCATTAAACAATAATGTTCCAAAAAACTTAAAAAACAAACGCTTTTGAAAAATTTTAGGTTAACTCTTTAAATGTTTTTATTATTCACTATGTAAAATGAATACAGAAAAAAAATTAACAGAAGGAACACAACGGCATCTCTCTACTTTAGAAATACGATTTATTTGAGTGGAAAGGGTTTTATCCTGGAAATGAAAAGTTTGGTGACGGAGCACTAGTCACCATAAGAAATTCATTAAGATTAGTCTCAAGCAGACAAGATAAATGGTTGGAGAGATACTCTATGCTATCAATTCCAGTTTTTGCAGACTACTTAGTAGAATTTTTAAAATCAACAGACGGTTATTTTGGTAGAGGCTTAAACACCGTTAGATGTAGCCTTGATATGGAATCAACACAAATGCTATGCAACAGAATACGTGAAAGTGGGTCTTTAAATCCTTTTTCTCTAGAAAACATGATGTGGGTAAAAGTATATCCTTATTTAGAGCATCCATCACTCGGTGCCCTAGTACTAGAGGTTAGACACGAAACAAAAGGTTTCGGCTTATTTCTATTTCGAGGAGGATCACACCAAGAGATATACACTAAAGAGATTAGAAAAGCATTATCTTAATATATCACTAAATAATTCTATAATTTCATGGACAAATTAAGATTCGGAACAGCAGGAATTCCTACATGTACAAAAGGAGATACAATTCAGGGAATTAAAGACGTTAGAAAATTAGGTCTAGACTCCTTTGAGTTAGAATTTGTAAGGTCAATTAATATAACAAAAGAAAAAGCTCCTGAAGTAAATAAAACAGCAAAAGAAAAAGATGTAATATTAACCTGTCACGCTCCTTATTTCATAAACTTAAACTCTGATAATCCAAAAACTTTTCATGCAAGTATTTCATATATAGCAAATTCTGCAAAAATAACATCTTTATGCGGCGGTTATTCCGTTTGTTTCCATGCAGGTTATTACATGAAGCAAGATGCAAAAACAACTTATAACAACATAAAAGAAGGAATAAGAAAAATATTAAAAGAAATAGAAGGACATAAGATTTGGATAAGACCAGAAATTTCTGGAAAAAAATCTCAATTCGGGGATTTAAAAGAAGTAATAAAACTATCCCAAGAATTTGATCAAGTTATGCCATGCATTGATTTTTCACATTTATACGCTAGAACTCTGGGAGAAAATAATACATATTATGAATTTAAATCAATTCTAGTTGAAGTAGAAAAAGAACTAGGAAAAAAAGCATTAAATGATATGCACATTCATATAGCAGGTATTGAATTTGGAGAAAAAGGAGAAAAAAATCATTTAATTTTAGAAGAATCAAAATTTAATTACAAAGATTTGTTAAAGGTTTTAAAAGAATTTAAATGCAAAGGCGTTCTTACTTGTGAATCTCCTAATATTGAAAAAGATGCTTTATTATTGAAGAAATATTATGAAGGAGTAAAATTATAATTAATCAAGCTCTACAGTCATCCTAAGTTTTTCCAGTCTTTTCCTATAAATTATAACAGAATTGTCATCTTTTCCTAAGGTTTTGATTTTTAATTCCAATGCCTTCAATAAACTCTTTTCTATTTCTTTAATATGATACCTTCCTCTCTCTACATTGCCTTCCTGAATGTCTTTTTCAATCTTTGTGAAATGCCCCTCTATTTCCTTTTTCAGGCTTTCAATTCCTTTTCCTAGCCTCTTAGCTCTTTTAACCATTTTTCAGACATTTTTAATATGTTTTTTAGCTCATCAGGAGAAAGATTATTTAGCTCCTTACTTCTTTCTTTTACCCTGAGATAAGCTGAATAGGCGTTTTCTCCAACATACTCTAGGAAATTTCCCTTACTATAAGGTCTGCCTGACAACAAGCATTTTATCATATATAACTCCCTCAACCTTAGCACTAGAGAATAAACAATGCCATCCGGAATACTCATTTTATTGTTTCTGCAGGTTTCTATGCTTTCTTTGTTTATCCTGAAAATTCTCCTTATTTCTGGAAGAAACTTTTTTGTATCTATCCTGTGTTTCTTAGACCTATATCTGTCTATTAACTCTTTATTCAGAACAACTTTTGCCTCTTTCAGGATGCCCAAACAATTTAAGCTATTTGTAAGATTTTTTGAAAAAGAGATTTCTGGAACAAAAGTTATTTCATAATTTTCATAATAAACAAGCTTGCTCACATTATGTGTTATAATCAAGATATCTATGTCGCTATGAAAATCAAAATCCCCCCTTGCATAGCTTCCAAACAGGTAAATTCCCTTTACTTCTTCATTCAGATTGTACTTAAAAAGACATCCTGTTACATCCTGAAGAATTTTTTCTTTTGATGGCTCAAACAGAGTAACAACTACTTGTCTATTAAGCCATTTCCTTGGCAGCAATACCCCGGCAGATGTTCCCACTTCTCTTGTTTTTTTGATTATTGTTTCCATAGTATTATAATATATTATAATATTTTTAAAGCTTTCGGTTCCTTTTTAGAATCAAGGCATTATTAAAAATTTGAAAGAATTTAAATGCAAAGGCGTTCTTACTTGTGAATCTCCTAATATTGAAAAAGATGCTTTATTATTGAAGAAAACTTATGAATCTCTATAATTCTGGTCCTTTTATTGGTGTTCTATCTCTTCTGGGCGGAGTTGTTGCTGTGCATTGTCCTGAATTGCTGCATGTGAATCCCTCTTTACATCCACAGTATTTGCAATTTTGTACAAGCTGTAAATCTGAATCACAATACAATGATATGCTTATCAAAGAACAGGAATTTCTTAAAGTACTATCTTCACATTTGTCTACTTTTTCTGTATACGAGATAACATCAAATGGGTAATATTGAACTTCATTATTTTTCCCATCATCGAATCTGGCATAAATTCTGTATTTTCCAGATTCACTTATCTTTACACCCCCTAAATCTATTTTGCTTAAGTCTATACTTTGTTTTTTTAGTAAGCTAAAAGGAAGTTTGTTTTTAAAAATTTTATAAGACAACCATTCTTCTTTAGGTCCAACAGGTGTTGTCTTTATTTCAAGTTTTTCTATTCCCATGTCTAAAAAACCGCTCAAGCTATTATCTTCTAGATTACTAATCCTGGAATCCTGCGCAAATCCTAGATATTGATATAACTTAGAATTTACATTTATATCAACGGTATCAGAAGTAACAATGTCATTTCCTCTGTAAGTTCTTAAGCGAAGTGTTAATATGCCATTATACTTTAAATTCTTTAAATCTAATCTGCCTAATAGGTCTCCTTGATTTGAAATCTCTATGCCTTCATTAAGCCAAACTCTCCTATCCGGATCATAAGTATAGTCTATTTCATATTTTGAAAGTCCGTCATTATTTACTCTGCCTACAACATTTATCTTTGAACCCTCAATTCTTATTACCCCATTATCGCGTGTTGCAGTTGAAGCCTGTCCTTCAGAACTATCTTCCTCGCTGCCTATAACAACAGACACACCGGCATTTTCCTCTTGGCTTTCACTGACAATAATATAATAATAAGTAGGTAAATTTGCAGGTTCTTCTTTTACCAAAGAAAAGCCCATGTCATTTTCTGGATAATTAAGCTGATTATTATCTACATAGAGATAGGCGTATTCATAAAAACTTTTGCCGTTATTGTCTTTAGCAGTAATCCTTACAGTATTAAACCCTTCATTTAGATAGCCTGTTTTTATCCTTGCAATGGCTTCATCTACTGAAATCTCAGTACTATTATGAAGTTCTACACTAACATTGCCGTAACTTGTTGGGTTTAATCCACTTCCGACATCAACGCTATAAGACTTAAAATCATCAGTAATTACATTGCCTTGAAGAACTACTTCCTTATCAACCAAATAGTACTTAGGAAGACATCCTACAGTAAATAACAGTAAAAATAATAAAGCCAACTTAAGTTTCATTTCCTTATTCACCTACCTCTGTATAATATCCTCCACTTATTCCAGTAATCTCTAGGTTTATACTTTTATCAAAATTAATAGCCTCTTTCACATTAATCAAACCGCTTCCTTGAACATACCTAGGATAACCCAAATCAGTCGCAGTACTTTTCAAGGCATTTTTTATTGTTACATAATCCCAGTCAGGATGAGCTTGTTTAATAAGAGCAATAGCCCCGCTAACGTGGGGGGTTGCCATTGAAGTTCCAGATAAACTTATATGTTCTGAATCATAACAGCCTTCGCCAAAGTCATCTAAGGTTGTAGTGCTCTTTGCAGCACATATATCTACACCAGGTGCAACTATATCTGGTTTGTCACTAAAGAAAGAAGGCCCTCTAGAGCTAAATATAGCAATAAACGGATACTCTGTTTTACAATAATCCTGTTTCCAAACTTGATCTGGCAAACAAGATGCCCCAACTGTTATAGCCTTAGTTATCAAACCTGGAGATTCTACTGAGCCTTTATCTGGCCCGCTATTTCCTGCAGCAATAACAACAGTACTTCCCGCATTAACTGCATTATTTATTGCAGGTGTGAAAGGATCAAACTCTGGGCTGTCAGAAGCAGGCCCCCCAATACTTAAACTTATAACATCTGCTCTGTCATTATATTGATAATCTTTATTTGGATCAATAGATCTTTCTAGACCCTCAAAAATAGCTCCATCAGGACATCCACGTTCTTCACATACTTTGTAAATCATTAATGAAGCATCAGGAGCCACACCTTTTATAACACCATCACTTGCTATTATGCTAGCTACATGAGTTCCATGTCCAATAGTATCAAAAACATTCTTATCATTATTTACTGTATTATATGATTCAACTATCTTAGGGCATGTATTTGATTCAACTTGTGCTTTACTGCATTTTCCAAAGTCATTATGTGTATAATCTATTCCTGTGTCTAGGATAGCAATTTTAATGCCTTTACCTGTTAAAGTAGTACTAGCATATCCTACATTTTTAGCATTAATATTAGAAACACCCCTATATAATGTTGGATAAAGGAAATAGCTGGGAGTAACACTCTTTACTCTTGGATCACTTCTAATTCTGTCTATTTCTTCTTTAGAACCATCTATCCATAAACCATTAAGAATAGAAGTATAACTAGATTTTAAAACTAAATTACCACCCCTTACTTGATTGCCCGTTATTGAATTTTGATTTTCTGTAATGCCTAACAAGCTATTCTGGGTTTCTTTTATTCTTTCTGCATAAGATGTTACTTGCTTATTTAGGTCCTCTCCCGCAACTTTTTTCCCAGCTGCAGTTGATAATCTTCTCCATTCTTCTAAGGTAGGGGGATCTTTTAAAACTACTATGTACCCATCAAAATCTGTTCTTGTTATTGGCCTGCTTACATACAGTCCCCCAACATTTTGTACAATGTTAGATTGATACTTCTTGTAAAATACAGGTATGGAATTTACAACATCAACGCTATTTTCAGGAAGTATATCTCTAGAATGGGAGGAAAGTTTTATGCTTTCTCCAGTATAGTATGTATTCTTCTCAGTCGAAACAGATATTTTTATACCCTCTTGTTTAAACTCACAATAACCTGAGGCAGTACATCTTGAGTTTTCTGGGCACCCACAATCAAAGCAGTTAGCTATTAAATTAAGTTCATTGTCTTTGCGCTCACAATAATCAGGTTGGTTTATGGAGCATTGTCCCATTAAAGTTCCATCTTCGCATTTTGGCAAACAATTTCCATTAACAAAACCACAATTTCTATCTTGTCTGCAAGCATACTCTGCCTGAGCTCCAAATTTATTATATCTCTCACAACTATTTGGTGTTTTATCAACAGGAACCGGTCTCTCCTTTGAAGGATATGGACCTTTTTGAACATCCCCTCCAACAGGAACCTGACATCCAGCAATTATAAACAAAGAAATAACTAATACTATTATCAACACCTCTTTTTTCATAAATGGGTCTAATTGAAAGATACTTTTAAACTTATCTGGTTTACCAAAAAATTCATAAGTAAGATATGTTTTACATTTCTTACATTCAAGAGGTATAAAATGCAAGTTGAACTAACTAGGATATCTGAAAAAGGACAAGTTGTAATCCCATCTTCATTAAGAAAGGAAATGAAAATTGTAACATCAGACAAGTTTTTGGTATTTGGAGAGGGCACCACTATAATATTAAAAAAAATAGAAAAGCCAGCTTTTAAAAAGTCTTTTGATGAGATAGCAAAACCAATACAAAAAGCAGCAAGGCAAGTAGGTCTAACTAGACAGGATTTACAAAAGGCTATTAGAGATGCAAGAAATGCCTAAATTAGTTCTTGATACAAATACGTTAGTCTCTGCATTCTTTTGGAAAGGAAATGAGCACAAATTATTAAAGAAAATAGAGCAAGGAGAAGCGCAACTATTTATTTCAAAAGAAATTCTTTATGAGGTTGAAGCCGTTGTTAATAGAGAAAAATTTAAAGAAATAATTGAGGAAACAAATCAAAAACCAGACGCTATAATTCAGAAGATTATTTCACTATCTCTTTTAATTATAGGGCCTGAACTAAGCATCAAGGTCTGTAGAGATCCAAGAGATAATAAAATTTTAGAATGTGATGTAAATGCAAAAGCAGATTATATTGTATCTGGAGATGAAGATTTGCTTTCTTTAAAATGTTACAGTAATATTAAAATTATAAAAAGTTCAGAAATAATAAACTTAGTCTAAACCAACATCATAGCAGGATCTTCTAATCTCTTTTTAACATCAACAACAAATCTTGCAATCTCTGCACCATCAACAATTCTATGGTCAAATGTAACTGACAAAGGTAATATTTTTCTAATCATAATTTTTCCTTCAATAACTCTGGGCAATTCCTCAATTCTTCCAATGCCTAAAATAGCACATTCAGGATAATTAATTATTGGAGTTCCATAATTTCCGCCAATGCTCCCATAATTAGTTATAGTAAAAGTTCCACCTTTCAAATCTGCAATATCAATACTTCTGTCTTTAACTTTATTAGACAAATCAACAATTTCTTTAGCAATGCTCATAATATCCTTCTGCTCCGCTCTTTTAATCACGGGCACAATTAATCCTACTTCAGTATCGACAGCAATTCCAATATTGTAATATTTTTTTAAAATTATTTCTTCATTCTCAATGCTAGAATTAACATAAGGATGTAAGTTTAAAGCTTCAACAACAGATTTAACAATAAAAGGCAAAAATGTTAATTTCACATCTTGTTTTTTAGCATTTTCCTTTTGCTTTTCTCTAATATCAGATAAATGTGTAACATCAACTTCAATCATGGAAGTAACAGGAGCAGTTTCCCTAAAACTTCTTAGCATATTAGCAGCAATAGTTTTCCTAACGCCTTTTAATGGAATTCTGTCAACATAACCATAAAGATCATATTTTTTTTCAACTTTAATGCCAACAGATTTAGATTTCTCACCATTATAATTTTCAACATCTTCCTTAGTTATATCTCCTTTTTTACCAGTTCCTTTAATTAAGCTCAAATCAATTCCTTTTTCTTTAGCTAGTTTTCTAACGCTAAGCAAGGCAAGAACTTTATTTTCTTTCTCAATAGATTCTTTTTTAATAATTTTAGTCTCAACAGTATCTTCTTTAGCTTCTTCTAATTCACCAATAACACCAACACTTTTTCTTTTTTCAGCAAGAGGTTTTTCAATGATTGTTTCTTTTTTTGGTTCAACACTTTTCTTTCCATCATCAATAACAACTAGAACTTGTCCAACTTTGACAACTTGGCCTTCTTTAAAATTAATTTTAGAAATTTTTCCGCTTACAGGACTTGGAATGTCAACAACAGCTTTATCAGTTTCAATCTTTACAATAACATCATCTTGTTTAACATTATCTCCTTCTTTGACAAGCCATTTAACTACTTCTCCTTCCTGAATCCCTTCTCCAACATCTGGAAACTTAAATTCTATCAAAATTCCAAAACCTCTTTTATTCCTTTTTCAATTCTTTCATCAGGTAAATATTTATTCTCCATCTTTGCATAAGGAAACACAGTATCAAAACCAGTTACTCTTTTCACAGGAGCCTCTAAATTTAGCAAAGCCTTTTCATTTATCAAAGAAATTATCTCAGCTCCAAACCCAGAAGTCTTAGGCGCTTCATGAACAACAACTACTCTCCCAGTTTTCTTAACAGAATTAATTATGGTATCAATATCTAAAGGTTTCAAAGTTCTTAAATCAATAACCTCGCAATTAACATTGGATTTTTCAGCAGCTATTAAACATTCTCTCACCATTGCTCCCCATGAAATAACAGTTACATCATTTCCTTCTTTTACAATTTTTGCTTTTCCTATTGGTATTGTATACTCTTTTTCATTTACTTCTTCTTTTATAGCTCTGTAAATTCTTTTAGGCTCATAAAAGATAACAGGATCTGGATCTCTAATTGCACTTATCAATAATCCTTTAGCATCTGAAGGTGTTGAGGGTATGACAACTTTCAGTCCAGGAGTATGAATAAATATATTTTCCATGCTTTCACTATGATGCTCTAAAGCTTTAATGCCTCCACAATAGGGAGCTCTCACAACTAAAGGACAAGTAAATCTCCCTCTTGATCTGTTTCTTATTCTAGCAGCATGGCTTATTATCTGGTCAAAAGCAGAATAAATAAAACCAGAAAATTGAATCTCAGCAATTGGTTTAAATCCATTAACAGCTAGTCCAATAGAAGTTCCAACTATTCCAGGCTCAGCTAATGGTGTGTCAATAACTCTGTCTTTTCCATATTTTTTATACAATCCCTCAGTAACTCTAAAAACTCCACCATCAATTCCAACATCTTCTCCTAAAACTAAAACAGAATTATCTTTTTCCATCTCTTGATGTAATGCTAAATTCAATGCTTCAACTAGGTTTAATTTAGTCATTTAAAGACTTCCTTAAAATTTTTTACAACAGATTTTTTTACCTCTTGAATACTAATATTACGTCCAACTATCTCCTCCATAGAAATTGGCTTTACTTGATCTATAGGAAAGCCGCATGGGTCTATAAAGTGGAAATAATTTTGCTGATGGTTATATACATTTAAAGAAAAGCCGTGATGAGTATACATTCCGCCATTATGTACCTTTATTCCTACCCCTTTAGTACACAGCAGATAAGCATCTCCATTATTTTTGTACCACGTAGCTCTATACGGTTTATCTGTTGTAGGATTCATGGTATCATGTCTTTCAACCTTTACATTAAAATCTGCGGCAGTTCTTATCATAACTTCCTCTAACTTTCTCATAAAGCTTAATATTCCGCCATAGGGAGTTATATTCATAATAGGATAACCGATTAATTGCCCGGGTCCTAAATAGGCTGCTCCACCACCCCTCTCACTTTTATGAAAATCAACTCCTTTTTCTTTTAAAGTTTCAATTGGCACCCTAAGAACATTCCATTTTTCACTTTGTCCAAACGTTATAGTAGGATGGTGCTCGACCAATATCAAAGTGTCATCTATTCTCCCTCTTAGCCTCAATTGAAATAATCCTCTCTGTACCTCCCATGCTTCACTATATCTAATCTTCCCTAAATCAAGAACTTCCATTTCCAGCATCTTTCACCTCTTGTAACTGCTCTTCTAAATACCATGGCATTTCTTTATACATATACTTGAACATATCTTCAACATCAGGAATTCCAATTTTCTCAGCTTTTATCACTGCATCATTAATCTTTTCTTCTACTTTTTTAAATAATTTTTCTTCATCTTCTCTTTTCCAATATTTTTTAGATTCTAAATATTTTTTAACTCTATCAATGGGGTCTTTCTTGCTCCATTCATCAACTTCTTTTTTAGTTCTATACTTTGAAGAATCATCAGCAGTGGTATGATCTCCTAATCTATAAGTTACACATTCTATTAAAGTAGCACCTTTTCCATCTTTGGCTTTCTTCAAGGCTTCTTGAGTTGCTTTAAACACAGCAAACAAATCATTTCCATCTACTTGTATTCCATCAATTCCATAAGCCAAAGCTTTTTGTGCTATTGTTTCAGAAGCAGTTTGTTTTTCTCTTGGAACTGAAATTGCATATTGATTGTTTTGACAAATAAAAACAATTGGAATTTTAAAAACTCCAGCAAAATTTAAACCTTCATGAAAATCTCCTTTAGATGTAGCTCCATCACCAAAAAATACAACAACAGCTTTTCTCTCTTTCCTTAACTTAAATCCCCAGGCAAAACCAACAGCATGTAAAATTTGCCCAGCAACAGGAACAGAATAAGTAAAACAATTTACATCTTCAGGAATTTTATTTCCTCTTTCATCTCCTGCAACAGTTTCAATAATCATCTCAGCAGGCAATCCTCTGGTTAAGAAAGCAGCAGCTTCTCTAAATGCAGGAAACATCCAATCCTCTTGCTTCATTGCATAGCAGCTTCCAACTTGGCAAGCTTCTTGTCCTTTAACCTGGGCAAAAGTTCCAATCTTTCCTTGTCTTTGTAATGCTAATAACTTGTCATCAAACTTTCTCGAGAAAACCATCAGTTCATACATTCTGATAATTTCATTTTTATTTAAAGAAGGCATTAATTTTTCATCTACTTTTCCATTTTCTTTTAAAATTTGTAGATATTCAATACTTCCTTTAAATGCAATCTGTTTAGGCATTCATTCACCTCTATTTTCCTAACGCCCATTTTTTAAAAGTTGCATAAGGAACTGCTCCACAAAGACCTTTATTTGTCTTCTCATTAAAAAAGAAAGGAACCCCCCTGCAATCAATGGTATCTAATTTTTTCCTTAGCTCATCATTTTTAGAATTATGCCACACCTCTAACTTAACAACTTTTACTTTTTCCTCTTTTTCTAATCTTTCAACTAAAGGATCCATATCATGACAATGTGTACACTCTGTACCGTAGAACATTAAAAGCCTATCCACCATTTATAACACCTCAAGAATTTTAACTTTATTTTCTATATAAATATATTGATAAATAAATATTTACTTTTATTTAGTAGTAATTATAGAAAGATTTAAATATTAATGTTTATTCTTGATAATATGACAGACCTTGTGGTTACAGATGAGTTTGAGATTCTTGTAGATCAAAGACTCGAAGCTTTGGCTGGTGGTAATGCCGTAAAATATGCTGAATTATGTGATGAAACCGGTGTTATTGAAGATGAGTCTTTATACCAATTAGGCCATGCAGAGCTTATTTTTCAAAGAAGAAAACAAGAATTATTAATTGCGGAAGAAAGAATCCCTTTAGGTATAAGGCAAAAAGATTTGAGTTTACTTTCATACCCTACTTTGGAGAGTGTTTTTTATGGCATACACAATATTGAAATCCCTAATGAAATGTTAAATACTTTAAATCCTGATGAAGCTATTGCCAAATATTGTGCAGCTGGATTGTTAAAGAGGGGTAATAGACATCTTAGTAGTGAAATTCCAAGAAGGTTTTTAGATTTAGTTTCTGCTTTGGATAGAGAAGCGTATTCAAGAATGGACATTTGTGATATGCGTAAACAATCTAAAAAAAGATTTCCTGATACTTCTGGTGAACAAAGAAAAAGATTATTGACTTTAGATTTTAATGTTAGATCTCAATTTGTTAATTCTTTTTTTGCAGGATATAGACCTTCTAATAGAGAAGAAAGTAATAATCCTTGTGCTTTTTATGATCCGAATATTGACGGTAGAAGCAAAAGCGTTTACGCGAGAGATATAGCTAGAATTTTAAATGGGAAATGATATTAAGTACATTGTTAAATTTGATTTTAGTCCAAAAGAGTATATTTTTAAAATTTAAAGATTTCAAGTAGCCATGGGTAATAATCAGAGAGCTTTAAAAATATTAGTTATATTAAAAAAAGAATATAAAATAGAAAAGCCATTTTTAAATTTTGAAACAGATTTTCAGTTATTAACAGCAGTAATTCTCTCAGCACAATGCACAGATGAAAGAGTTAATATGGTAACAAAAGAATTATTCAAGAAAGTAAAATTTCCTAAAGATTTAATAAAAATTTCACAAAATGATTTAGAAAAGTACATTTTCTCAACCGGTTTTTATAGAAATAAAGCAAAGCATCTGAAAGAAACTGCAGAATTGTTAGAAAAAAATTTTAAAGGAAAAGTTCCTAATAGCATGGAACAGTTATTAACATTAAAAGGAGTTCACAGAAAAACAGCAAATGTAATTCTAGGTTATCTTTACAATAAAAAAGATGCTTTTCCTGTAGATACACATATTTTAAGAGTCACAAACAGATTAAAATTAACACAAAATAAAAATCCAACAAAAGTAGAACAAGACATAGTGAAAATAACTCCGAGTAATGATTTATTCAATTTTTCGACATTGTTAATAATGCACGGAAGAAAAATTTGCAAGGCAAAAAATCCAACATGTTCTTTTTGTAAAATAAATAAGCTTTGCCCGTCGGCATTCAAATTTAAAAAAGATTTATAAATACTAACATCATTAAAAAACAGTATGAAAAAGAGGTACATAACACTGGAGGAAGCAGAAAGTAGCATTCCAAAAATCAGAGATTCTTTACAAAAGATTAGGAGTTTAAGCGAAGCAATAGCAATCCTTCAGTCGATAGAAGTTTTATATGATACAGAATTCGATGAGATATATTCAGAAACAAAGAACAATCAGGAGTTCCACAGGTTATCAACAGAATTGCATAAAGAATTGCATAAATTAATAAAAATGGGATGTATTGTTCGCGATATCAATACAGGTCTAGTAGACTTTTTCTCAAAATTCGAAGGTCGTGATATTTTTCTATGCTGGGAACTTGGTGAAGGTAAAATCTCCCATTGGCACGAAGTCACAGAAGGCTATGAAATGAGAAAACCAATATTCGAGATGTACAATGAAGAACTCTAAAGGCTCTGAAATAATAAGGCCTGTAATTTTTGGTATGAATGATGCATTGGTCTCAGAAGTAGCATTAGTTGCAGGATTAAGCGGTGCTATTCTATCTAGTAATGTAATAATTTTAGCAGGGATAACAGAAGCAGTAGCAGGAGCAATATCCATGTCTGTAGGGACTTACATCTCTTCAAAGTCAAAAGTGGAATATTATGAAGGAGAAATTGATGAAGAAAAAAAGAAAATACTTCTCAACCCAAGTTTAGTAAGAAAAGAAATAGAAAAAATTTACAAGAGAAAAGGTTTCAAAGGAAAAAATCTTAAAAATATAGTAAACATAATCTGTTCAAATAAAAATCATTGTCTAAAAGAATTAGTGGAGGGTGATTTAGGTTTAGTAAAAAAAAGATTTGACAAGCCAAAAAAGGAGGCAATGGCAATGGGTGCTTCTTACGCAATATCTTCCATGTTTCCATTAATGCCCTTCTTTTTTATTTCATCTAATATTTTAACTCAGCAAAGTGCCCTCATAGCATCTTTATTAATTACCGCAACAGTTTTATTCTTTGCTGGTGTCTATAAAACAAAATTCACAGGGAGAAACTGGTTTAAAAGCGGGTTGGAAATGGTTATTATCGGTTTGATAACGTCAGCAATAGGCTATTTCATAGGAACTTTGCTCACCAGCATTTAAATGGCTAAATATTTTATAAGATTAAAAAGAACAGAATGTATAGGTGCAGTTTCATGTGAAGCCATGGCACCAATGCATTGGAAACTAGCAAATGACGGTAAAATTGATTTAATAAATTCTAAACTAATAGACAAAGAAAATGATATTTGGGAACTTGAGATAGAAGCAAAAGATCTAGAAAAAAACATAGATGCTGCAAAAGCATGTCCCGTGTTTGTCATAGAAATATTTGATGAAAAGGGAAATAAAATCATATGAAAACATTAGTCAATTGGCTAAATTGGGATTCTTCCTCATTCGAAAGGGCAAAAAAAGAAAATAAGCCAATTATTCTTAATCTAACAGCAGTGTGGTGCCATTGGTGCCATGTAAATGATAAAGAAAATTATAATGACAAGGATATAGCCGATTATATTAATAAATACTTTATTCCAATAAGGGTAGACATTGATAAACGACCCGACATAAAAGAGCGCTATCATTTTGGAGGTTTTCCTTCTACAGTTTTCTTAAATAATAAAGCAGAGATAATTCAAGGCTATACCTATTTACCTAGGGAATATCTTGAATCTGTTCTCAAAGACATAAAAGAAAATTTCAACTTCAAAAAGCCCATCTTACACAAAACAAAAGATTATGGAAAATGCTTATTGAAAATAGACAACTCCATAATAGATGACGTCTTAAGCTCTTTAATAAGCAATTTTGATGAATCATTTGGGGGATTTGGCTTAGAGCCAAAATTTCCAATGCCAGAGGCAATAGAGCTTCTATTAGTCCATTATGAAAACACAAAAAACAAGCAATTTTTGCTAATGGCGCTAAAAACCTTAGATAGTATGCTCGGTATATTTGACACAGAGGAATATGGATTCTTTAGGTACGCAACAAGGGTAAGCTGGTCAGTTCCACATTATGAAAAAATGCTTGAATCAAACGCAGGTTTATTAAAAAATTATCTTCATGCTTTCATAATAACAAAAGATAAAAAATACAAAGACACGGCAGAAAAGGTTTTAATTTACATAAAGAATAATTTATCAAGCCCCAATGGCGGATTTTATGGCTCTCAAGATGCAGACGAAATTTATTATTTATTACCATTAAAAGAAAGGGAAAAAAAGCCTTTCGTAGATAAAACAGTCTACACCGACTGGTCTTGCATGATGGTTTCTTCTTACATTTTTGCATATAAAATATTAAATGACGAATATCTTAAGCAATTTGCAATAAAATCAATAGAATTTAAAATAAAAAATCTTTATGGTAAAGAAAAAGGCACTTATCATTATTTTGATAAAGAAAGAAATGTTCCGGGGTTGCTCTCAGATAACGTATCAATGATATGCACTTTGCTTGATTTATACGATGTAACAAAAGAAAAGAGATACCTGAGCCTCGCAAATTCATTGGTTAAGTTCTTAGAAAAATTCAAAAATAAACAAGGGCTTTATAGTGACAAACTCAATACCAAAGAGGATATTGGATTATTGGAAAAGCAAAATGACTCTATTGTAGACAATTCAAAAATTGCCAAAATATTTATCAGGTTAAATAAGCTAAAAGAGGCAGAGATACTTCTATTAGTATTATCTTGCGATTATAGAAAGTATAATCTTTCTGCATCAGAG
>JACOZR010000041.1 GCA_016181245.1 Candidatus Woesearchaeota archaeon
CCAAATGATAATGTCTACTATGCTTTTAAAATTATGAACGAAAAAAAAATAAAAAAGCTTCCTGTAACAAATGAAAATGGGGAATTAGTAGGTATACTCACTCAAACAGACATGCTTCGTTATTTCAATCAAAAGAGAAAAGAATTTGTAATGGATGCATTAAATGGAGTACACAAGGGAGTTTACGCATTAGAGGGTTGAAAGAAAGCTTTTTAAAACCACTCTTTCTTTGATTTGATATGGCAACAATTTATGATACTGATACAAATAAGCTTGTAAACAGGGCTTCAGAAGAACTTAAAAAGATTATAAAAAAACCTGAATGGGCTAAATTTGTTAAAACAGGTATGGCTAAAGAAAGACCCCCTGTTGAAAAGGATTGGTGGTATAAAAGGGCAGCAGCTGTATTAAGAACAGTTTACATGAAAGGTCCAGTAGGCACTAACAAGCTTAGAGTAAAATTTAATAGCAAAAAAAATCGAGGTTTTAAACCGGAAAAAACATACCAAGCAGGTGGTAAGATCATAAGGACAATCCTACAAGAGCTGGAAACAGCCAAGCTTATCCAAAAAGGAGAAAAAGGAGCGCACAAGGGCAGGATTATAACTCCTAAGGGAAAAAGCTTTCTTGACAAGCTTTCAAAATGAACATAGATGAAATCAGGAGAAAAAAACTAGAGGAAATCCAGCAAAAATACAATCAAGGTTTTAGTGAGGAAGAAGCCCTCAAAAACCAGATAGGTCAAATAGAAACATTGGCTAAGCAATTATTGGACAAAGATGCTTTAATCAGGTTCGGCAACATAAAAGTTGCACACCCAGAAAAAGCAATACAAGTTGCTTCAGTAATACTACAGCTGGCAAGAGCAAATAGGATAAAAGAAAAATTAACAGATTTACAGTTTAAAGAAATATTATCCCATTTTCAGGAAAAAAAAGACATAAGGATACTAAGGAAATAAAATGTATTCTAAATCACAACAATCTTTAAATACTTAATTATACATAACTTTATGTAAATATACTTACAAATGAGAAAAAGAATAAACCTATCGATTGAAAAAGAAATATACGAAAAATTCCAAAAATATTGTAGGGATAATGGAATGATTCCATCTAGGAAAATAGAACTTTTTATTAAAGAAGAATTAAAAAAACATAACATAAAATAAAATGAATGTGATGAAGAATTTATGTGTAGTTCTTTCAGAAAAAGGGAGAATGAAAATAAAAGAAGAGCGAAAAAACAGGTTTGGATCTCAATTATCGGCCTCTTGGGAAACAGGAATACCTCAAATTAATATATCTAGATGGGAAATAGGAACTTGTAGTCCAAAGTTCTTCACACTGCGCTCATATCTCGGAAAACTAGGGATAAGGAAAGGATTTCTCGGAAATAAAGAATATATCATCGGAAGCAAGTATAAAGGATTTAGGATTAAAAGAATAAAGTCAACAATATTAACTCCGGAAAAGGCGTACGTTTTAGGGGTAACTGGACCAGGAGATGGATTCATATCCGGAGAATATCAAATAGGGCTAGATGCTACAGACAAAGAATTTGTAGACTATTTTCAAAATTGCTTAGAAAAGACATTCGGATTAGAATGTAAAAGATACACAAATGAAAATAAAGTAACAAACTTTTCTAATAATGCAAAAAGAAGGCATATAGTCAGATTATGTTCTAAATCTGCCGTTGAAAGTTTTAAAAAATTTAAAGTTTCATTCAAGGAATGCAAGTGGAGAGTTCCTAATGAAATATTCAATGCATCTGAAAGATGTAAATCTATGTATCTAAAAGGGGTTTTTGATTCCCAAGGATCAGTCGCACAAGCTGGAAAATTTATGACAATAAAAATTAAAAATAAAGAAGGCATTAGACAAATCCAGAAATTGTTAATAGAACTAACAATCGATTCGTATATTCTTAAAGATGAAACAATACTCCAGTTATCAGGTCACAAAAATTTAGCATTATACGGTTCAAAGGTTGGATTTATTATAAAAAGAAAAATGAAAAGCCTTAAAAATATTTTGGACTTTTATGTACAGAAGCACCCAACAAGAAAAGATGTTATAGAAGTGTTACCGAAAATGATTGAACTCAGAAAAAATAACTTATCTTACAGAGAAATTGCATCTATGACCGAAATAGGAAGAGGTTCTGTTGGAAGAAATCTTCAAAAATTGGGGTATTAAAATGAGCAGATATAGGGGTTTGGCAAAAAAATTACGATTGGCAAAAAAATTAAAACAAACTAGATGGGCTCCCTTCTGGACAGTTCCAAAGATTTACGGTAAAAACAGAAGAGTCCATCCCGGTAGACATACTGCAATAAAGAGACATTGGAGAAGAAATAGAACAGACGCATAAAATGGCACTTGAAAGAATCTACAACATCCCATTAAGAAGGGAATTTATGAAAGCCGCTAGTTATAGAAAGACTAAAAGAAGTGTCTCTGCTGTTCGCGAATTCTTGCAGAAACACATGAAATGTGAAGAAGTGAAAATAGGAAAATACCTTAACTTAGAATTATGGAAACATGGTAGAAAAAATCCACCTCCAAAAATCCAGGTAAAAGCAATAAAGGATAAAATAAAAATAAAAGATAAGGAAATAGAAATAGTAAAAGCAGAATTAGTAAATGCTCCCATAGAATTTCAAAAAGAAACTAAGAAAGAAAAAGTAAAAGTAGAGGAAACTAAAAAAGATAAATTGGAAGTTGAGAAAAAAGAGGTTTTAATGCATGAAGATAAAAAAGAAACAAAGATGCAAAAACAAGAAGAATCAAAAACAAAAGACTTTGCAAAACATGAACAAATGTCCTCTAAACAAGAACAAGAAAAAATGAGATCTCAGGTAATAATAACTTCTCCTCAAAAGCCACATCACGAACATCACGATGCAGAAGGCAAAAAGAAATAATTCTAGTGTTTACTGTATTTTTTTAAAATGAAATAAAACACCAAAGTCCATAAAATGCTATTCAAAATATAAGGAAACAGAAACCAAGCCCATCCAGCAAGAAAATAACCTTCTAATGGTGGGGTAAACACTAAGTTATAAAATACAAGAGCTACAGGGAAAGTTAATACAGCATAAACACCATCATAAATAAAACTTTTAATTCTTAAAGATTCACTGTCGGGATTATCGAATTCTGACATCCCGGCGCCAAAACTAAATAATAAAGCTCCAAGTTGTAAAACTAAGTGAATCATAAAGAAAGCAAAGAGTATCCAACTAATTTTTTTCATAGGTTTAAGTGCTTAGTATGTTTTATAAATGATTCTAATAGATTTAGCATATGGGAAATTTACTTCCTTTTGAAAAAATAGAAAGAAAAATATTGATAAAAAAACAGGCAGAAACAGACTGGAATTTTGGAAAAAAACCAGAAGAAAGATCAGTTGAAGAACTAATAAACTACGGAATAATCAATTTAAACAAACCAAAAGGCCCAACATCTCACCAAGTTTCAGCATATGTTCAGCAGATTTTAGGAATTTCTAAATCAGGTCATTCAGGCACTCTTGATCCCCATGTTACAGGAGTTCTTCCAGTTGCCTTAGTAAAAGCAACAAGAATAGTTCAAACTCTATTGAAAGCGGGAAAAGAATATGTAGGAATCATGCACTTGCACACAGATGTAGAAGAAAAAGAAATTAAAAAAGCAGCAGAAGAACTCACAGGAAAGATAGAGCAATTGCCTCCAATAAGAAGCGCAGTTAAAAGAAGATTGAGAACAAGAGAAATTTATTATTTGGAAATTTTAGAAATAGAAGGCAGAGATGTCTTGTTCAAGGTAGGATCAGAAGCCGGTTTTTACGTGAGAAAGTTTTGCCACGATTTCGGTTTAAAGCTTAACACTCATGCTCACATGTCTCAATTAGTTAGGACAAAAGCAGGCCCTTTCACAGATAAAGATTGGAAAACCTTGCATGATCTAAAAGATGCATTCTCTTTATGGAAAGAAAACAAGGAAAAAAATGGAATAAGAAAAGTAATTTTACCAATAGAGTCTGCAATTCAGCATCTTCCAAAAATTTGGGTCTTAGATTCAACAGTAAAAACTTTATGCCAAGGCGCAGACTTAAGCATCCCTGGAATTTCAAAGTACAATGAATTTAATGAAAATGAAAGTGTAGCAATAATGACATTAAAAGACGAGTTAATCTGTTTAGGTGAAACAGTAGAATCAAGTGATTTTATTGAGAAAAATGACAAAGGAAAAATAGTAAAAACAAAAAAAGTATTTATGGAGAAAGGTCTTTATCAATCATATAACCATCATTCTTTCATTGAATGAAAATCAAAAGGACCAGCAAGGTAATAGCGCTCATTTTCTCTCATAAGAATTCTTTCTAGGCAGTCTAATTCTTGTCCTGCACCTCTAAAATTTTCAGCTACCATTACACCCATAATATACAAGTCAATATCATTGAACGCTAAACAAAACCAACTGTTAGTAGGGGTATAGCCTAATATTTGAATTTTTTCATCTTCCCTGTAGTCAAATGTCCATTTAAGGTTTTGTAAGCATTTCGTGATGTCGTTAAAAAAATCTTCGGCAAGAATCCAGTCAACAGCAGCTAAACGAGCCCTGTTTACCCTAATATAAAAAACCCAATACTTAGGAAAATTGAACTTCAGTTGCACTGCAGGATACTTATCAATATTCAACATCGTAACTCATCAAGTAGCATTCTTTATTGCCTTTAACAGAAATAAAATTCCCTAAAAACCTTAAAACTTCATCAGAATTATAGTTTTTTTCAAGTTTAGAATCATAGCTAATCCTGGAAAAATCAGGACTAACATAACAGGCATAATCTTCAAAGTTTAAATTAAAAGTCTGAGCTAATTTATACTTATTTCCTTCCTGCACAAAATATCCTTTTTTTACAAGAGCAGTAACAGCATCATAAACATCAGAAAACTGTACCCCTGTCTTAGCAAATATCTCAGCAGAGGTAAAGTTTTTCATTACTAATGCAGCATCAAATATTCTTCTTTGATTGGGACTTAATTCTATTTTAGGAGAAAAGAACGTTCCTTTTCCATTTTCAAAATCATTTACAAGCTCTCCGTTATTAAGGTTAATTAAAAGATTAAATTCCTGGCAGTTAGCAAATAAACAAGGAACAAGAGAAGTTTTAATTTCTTTTATCTCTTTATCAGACATCAGTTGGATATCTTTTTGAGAGTATTTTGGCATAATAACATTCAGTAATTCTCCTTTAGTTTCTCGAGGCAATTTTAATGATTGAGTTTCTTCAATAAAGCTTTTATTGGGTATCACAGAATCAATCATATTCACAGCTTCTCCACCATGTCTAGTTTTTCTCGGTCTAACATTTACAAACAAAGGTAAATCAACAATTCCAGTTATCATAGCTGTCCCTATTGGGATATTCTTGATTTCTTTCTCAGTATCTCCTGTCAACCCTTCAACAGAATTAGCAATTGCTTTAATATCTCCTGGATTTGTAACTTTTAAAATAATTTGAGTTGTGCATTGTGATAAAAGTGACTTATCTATTCGAGATGGCCTCTGGCTTATTGCACATAGCCCTAAACCAAACTTTCTACCTTCAGAACTAATCTGTCTTATAATTGAGCTGGATTTAGCCTCTCCAAAATTTCTCTCGGGTATGTAATTATGAGCTTCCTCAAGAATAACAAAGAAAGGAGGAACTTCAGATTTTTTTCTAGCATAAAATAAATCTTTTAATAATTTATATACAATAACCTCCTGCAATTCTGTTTGAACTCCCTTTAAATTGATGATAGTGCACTTTCCCGGCTGTATTAATTCTTGTAAAGAACTTGGATGATATGAAAAAAGATTTAATTTTTGAATAAACTCAATAAGATTGATTAAAGTATACTTAGCATTATTTTCTTCTAACTCTAGCTCTGTTATCAACCCAGAAAAATCAACCTTATCTTTCATATTCCTCAAGCCAGAATACAGTAAGCCAAGTTGAGCATTAGATAATCTGGCAGGCAATAAGTGAACTAATTCAGAAGAACTCAAGTTATAAGCATTTAACTTCAAAGGTTTAGCACTAGGATTATTTTCAATATCTGGAGAATACTCATTAACATTTTGTGCATAAGACTTAGCCTTTACATTAAGTTTTTCCAATTTCTCATTGTCTTTATCATTTTTGTACCTTAAGCTAGAGTACTCCCCATGTGGATCAATAACTAATAATGGAATTTCCTTATCTAATATTTCTTCAACTAAAACAGCCACAGTATAAGACTTTCCAGATCCACTTTTAGCCAAAACAGCCACATGCTTTGTCAATAGTTTATTTAAATCCAGAAAAACATTAACACTTTCGTATCCATTCAAACACCCAATAAAAGCTCCATTCTTGCTTTCTTCTAATCCTAATGTTTTTTTAATAAATTCATCAGAAGCTTTCAAAACTTCAATTCCAGGCTCTAAAGGAACTAATAGCTGCTTAAGGATTTTATCCCTATACCCCAAAACATTGCAAAAAGCCACAGTTTGCTCTGCTTCCTTTTCAATCTCAATTATTTGGGCTAAAACTTCGTAAGACTTAGTGATTATCTGCACATAATCAAACTTCCTCGCATTCCCTTTTACTAAAAACCTAAAGTTTAATGTAGAAGACTTTCCTATTATATTTCCAAGAATCATAAACAAAGTACAAAAACAAGATTTATTAAAGTTTTTATAAACCTTCAACAGAAGAAAAGACATTAACAACTTTTTCTAAAGGTATCTTTTCAGGATGTCGTGCTAAATAATCACTCAAACTAACAATTTTTTCTCTATTAACAGATTGCATCGCTCTATACACTTCTAAAAACAACGGTTTTGATATAGGAACGTCTGCTTCAATGAATTTCTCATAGAGCCTTGTCTTTCTTAATTCTTCTTCCAATGTAGACCTTTCTTCTAAAACTGCATTACTGGCTTCATCCCCATACAAGTATGAAAAAGCCACCCCGGGTAAATTTCTTGTTCTAAACCTGTCCGCTACAGGTCCAAGTTTTTTCCCTATACGCTTAGCTACTTCAACACCCCCAAAAATGCTGCCCGCAAAACCAACACACATGAATAACCATGTAATCGGGGGCACATCACGCAAAAAACCATTAAACTCATTAACATTCTCAGAGAAAGAACCTACAAAGAAAGCAGCAGCAACAGAAGCAGTTATTCCCATAGCAGAATAGAAGCCTACATCCTGGCCATATCTTTCCCCTTCACCCTCAGCTAACCTTCTAGGTGGCCAAGCAAAAAATCTTCTTTGCTCCAAAACATTCTCAGATAACTCTTTAACAGTATAACTAAAAGTTAATCTGCCATCTAGACTTCCTAAAAACAGTGTTATTGGTTTATCTTTTTTGTAATAAACAGCGCAAAATCCATGTCGGGGCATTTTTCTATCTTCTTCCAAAAAGAAAGGAACTGAAAAACCAGCACGCTCATGAATCAGCCATTGCCCACCAGATCTTGTTTCTAAACTTTTTTCAGGTTCACCATATAGGCCATCAATGGCGCCAATAACACTATCAGAAACACCAAAAGGACCACACCAGTTAAGAAAAGAATCAGTCCTCAATAATCTTGCAATATTCCTACTTGTTTCAGGCATATAAAGAGTAAACAACTAAAACTTGAAAAAACTATCCTTTATTAAAACAAATAAATTACTTTTAGAAAAATGGGAATAGTAACAATAGATGAAAAATCAGGAATTCCTTTAATCGGCTTGGCCTATCTAGGAATCTTAACTAGAAACGATAATAGTTTGATTCAAATAAGACCTACCACTGTTTGCAACTTAAAATGTCCTTTTTGCTCAACGGCAGCTAATTCTATTAACATTCATCCTAGAAATTTTGTAATAGAAAAAACCTACTTAGTGGCATGGATAAAAGAAGTAGTTAATTACTTAGGAGAAATAGACATAGCCCACATAGATTCAGTAGGAGAACCAACAACTTACAAAGATTTGCCTTTTTTAATTAAAGAAATAAAAAAACTAAAAGTTAAGCAAGTTTCAATGGTTACTAATTGCAGTTTATTAAATGAAAAACTGATAAAAGAACTAAAAAACTCAGGCTTAGACAAGATAAATGTTTCAATTCACAGCTTAAAGGAAGATAAAAGTAAAATCCTATTTGGTAACAGTTCTTATGATCTAAAAAAAGTTATAAAAAATCTAGAATTATTGGTTAAAAATAAGGTAGAAGTATGGCTGACTCCAGTTTATCTCCCTGGGATTAATGAAGAAGATATTGAAGATATAATTCAGTTAAGCAAAAAATTAAACTGCCATATAGGCATTCAAAAGTATGAAATTCACAAATATGGAAGAAAAATGAAAGGAGTTAAGGAAGAAACATATCATAATTTCTATAAAAAAATAAATGAATGGGAATCAAAATTCAACATTCAACTAGGCTTTAAAGCAAAAGACATAGAAGTAAAAAAAGTAAAAAAGTTACCAATAAAATTCAAATTAAATGAAAAAGTAAAAATACAGTTAAAGTGCCAAGGTTGGATGCCTAACCAAATGATAGGTATAGCTAAAAACAGAGCAATTACAGTTTTAGACTGCAATAAACCAATAAATTCAACAATTTCAGCAAAAATAATTCAAACTAAAAATAATATATATTTAGCAAAATTTAAATAGTTAATAAACTAAACTATAAATTAATGGTTTACAGCTCAATTAGAAACAAAATTTATGCTGGTGCAGCTATAACGAGTCTGCTTATTGGTAGTCTTAGTTGCAATCAAGCTAGTAAAGTAGCAGCTCCTGAAAACGTACAGCAAGAGTCCAGTGGATACAAACTCCCCTATAATCCTAACGACCCCATTTTAGTAAAACTTTTGGCACTACATAACCTAGCAGAATCCATTAGGGATACTACAGGCGCTACAGTACAAATAATGGTATGCAATGGACTTCAACCATTAGGTACAGAAGAAACTAATTGTTACGGTGTTGTAAAAAATCCAGTTCAAGAGAGTACAAAGAGAGTAGATATAGAGTTCTTAGATTCAGAATACAGATTAGAAGAAGTTGTAGAATTTTTTGAGTTATAATATTTCTTATGCCTTACTACCAAGTAGTCCAAAAGCTTTATATTGGTTTGGATAATAGATTCCATACTATATACTTAAAGGTATAAGGGGGTGGAAAATAAATGGCAAAAGGTATGTCAGGTGGAAGCACAATAGGTAGTTGGGCTTTCTTAATCGGCGTAATCTTGGCAGTAATCCTAGGATTTTTTGACGTAGTTAGTGCAGGTTGGGCTGCTGTTTTAGTTGTCTTAGGCCTTATTGTAGGATTGCTTAACATAACCGATGAAGAAGTAAAGCCGTTTTTAACTGCTGGCGCCGTATTAGTAATTGTATCATTCATGGGTACAACAGTTATGGCAGCTTTTCCAGTTGGAGCAAGAATACTTACAGCAGTGAACATGTTGTTCGTACCAGCTACAATAATTGTTGCTTTGAAGAGTGTTTTTGGTTTAGCAAAGAAATAAACACTTCTTCTTTCTTTTTTTTATTTCCGATATTCTTAAAATCTTGATTCTTATCCAATCTTTATGTTTATAGCAGCAACTTTAGAAGGTTTGGAGTCAATTACAGAACAAGAAGTAAAAGGTAAAACAATCTCTAAAGGCAGAGTTCAGTTTTCAAAAGAAAAAGATGTCATAAAAAGTGCTTTATTTTCCTATCAACTAGTAAAAGAGTTTGAATTCAAAAAAGAACAAGATATCTACAAGCAAGATTTAAAATTAAATTTTAAAGGAAGTTTTAGAGTCGATTGTAACAGAGAAGGAAGTCATAAATTTTCATCACAAGACATAAGGCAAACTTTAGGAGAATTGATTTACAAAAAAGGCTTTAAAGTAAACATAAAAAATCCAGAAAACATAATTTTTGTTGACATCAAAGATAATAAGTGTTTCATAGGCTTAAACCCAAAGTTTCATACAAAAAGATTTTACAGAATCAGAAACACATTAGGTTCAATTAATGCCTCTATAGCCTATTCAATGATATTTTTAGCGGAAACAAAGAAATCTGATAAAGTTCTAGACCCATTCTGCACAGACGGAATAATCTTGATAGAAGCAGGTCTTTTAGGGTGCAAAGATCTTTATGGCTTAACACAAGACACAAAAAATGCATCAATAAATGCAAAACTAGCTAAAGTAAAAATTAATTTAAACAAAGAAAGCTTAGAGTGGATTGATACAAAGTTTGAAAATGGATTCATGACAAAGATAATAACAAAAATCATATCCCCCTCAAAAAAAATAAGCAAATCAATAGCAGAAGAAATCACAAAAGAGTTCTTTTACCAGTCAAAATATGTTCTAAATAAAAAAGGAATAATAGTTATCTTAACACAAAACAAAGAAATAATAGAAAAATTCGCTCCAGAATTTGAATTTAAAATAATAAATTTTTTAGAAGTTAAGCAAGGAGATTTAATTTATTCACTCTTAAAATTAAAAAGAAGTTAAATAAGAAACTTTTCAGAGATTACAAACGTTTAAATATTTAATATGCTCACCTTATTTACCACATGAAAAAAATTCTAACTGTGTCATTTTTTATTATAACCTTTGCAATAACAATATTTGCCTCTATTACTGTATCTAACTCGCCAGGAAATTGCAGTGGGGCATGGAGTGGTTGTCTAAATGCTTCTGCTGATGATTCAAGCTTGGCCAAAACAGTTATAACGACTGCTAATAAAACAGGTTTATGGTCTGGTTATGGGTTTAATATTTCATCAGGTAATCAAATAACTAATGTTACAATTCGTGCTGATTTTTTTGCATCTAATGCTGGAGGATTTGCCTCTGTTCGAGTTAGTGGGGATAATGGTGTTAGTTATGGCATTCCGCACCAAATAGGGGGCAACACAGCAGAACAGACTTATTTTATAGATGTAACAAATGATTTATATCCTCCATTCTGGACACCAGAAAACTTAAGTAATCTCCTCATATTTGTAACATGTTTTAAATATAATGTTTCAAAAACTACTTGTAATCTTGACTGGCTTCCAGTTAATGTCACAATAAATGATACCTCTCCATTTGCTTCTCCAAGTGCCACACCATCATACGGTTATGTAATACTAAATACTTCGTTTAACAGTAACTTTACTGGTGGAAACCCTCCTTTTACATATTACTGGGATTTCAAAGATGGAACAGATTCTACAGAACAAAATCCACGTCATAACTTCACAACAACAGGTGTGTTCAATGTATCTTTCACAGTTATTGATTCCGATGATGATTCATACATAAATATTGTTTCAGTAACAGTCGGCAACTTTTCATTTGATAGAGATCCTCCAAATAGAACTGTAAACGCAGGAGACAATGCAACAATAACAGCTATAGCGATGCATTTAGAAGGAATTCCTAGTTTAGTCACATTTTCTTATCAAGGATGCCCTCCTTTTTCCTCATGTTCTTTCAATCCCGCTTCAGGAATTGCATCAGTTACAACAAGTTTCACAGTAGACACAAATACAACAACACCTATAGGAACTTACCAAATGAATCTTACAGGAACCGGCAACGGAAATTCCCAGACAGCACCATTCACAGTAATTGTGGTCTAATTTTTTCTATAAAATCAAAAAGAACTAATCCTATTCTTTTAGGGGCAATTCCGTTTGAGAACAATACATTTCAAAGACTTTTTTCCTTAAAGCAATGCTTTCTTTTTTTACAAGCCCATCAAGCAATAACTTCGCTGATTCTAAAAAACCCGAACCCATATGCACTTCACGTTTAATGTTCACTTCAGGATGTAATTCTATAACTGCAAGTAAACCCCCCATTTGCCCTATAACAAATCCATAATCTTCATTTGAACCATCTTCTAGATAAGGTTTAATCTGGGTTGCATATTTTTCTCTTAATACTCGCATCAATTCATCAGCTTCCATTCTAACAATAAAATGGGTAAATTTAAAAAACATTCTAAAAAAACTCTAAGAAAACATATTTAAAGTTATTATATCAATTAAAAACCATGGAAGAACAAAAAGATTCCTTTTGGGCAGACAATATAGCCAAAGAGGTTATAGAAAGAGTTGAAAATGATAGTTTCTTAAAAAAACTTGTAAAAAAACAAGGTTATATAGTTTATGATGAAAAAACACCTTCAGGTACAATACATATTGGTTCTGGAAGAGGATGGATTATACACGACGCTATTGCTAAAACTTTGAGAGACAATGGTGTCAAGGCTAACTTTATTTTGAGCAGTGATGACATGGATCCGCTCGACAAGCCTTCAAAAGTGTTTAGTAAGAAAGAAAATGATAAATACATGGGTGTCCCATTTAGATATCTTCCAAGTCCGGTAAAAGGATATAAGAATTATGGAGATTATTACTTTTCACAATGTACGGCTCTTTTCGATATTTTTGGTATAGATGCCAAACTTGAAAGCACTGGAGAAAGATATGAAGATGGTTCTTTCAACAAAACAATAAAAATTGCTCTTGACAATGCAGAAAAGATTCAGAAAATTTATGCTCAGTTCTACGGCGAAGATACATCTTTTGCAAACAGGCTTCCTTTCAATGTAAAATGTCCTAAATGCGGGAAAATAGCAACCACGAATGCCTCGAAATGGGATAAAGAAAAAGAAGAAATCTATTACGAATGCTCTGATGGTGTTGTTGAGTGGGCAAAAGGTTGTGGTTCCAAGGGATGGATATCTCCATATAGCGGTAATGGTAAATTTCCATGGAAAGTTGAATGGGCTGCAAAATGGCCAACTAAATCAGTTATTGTTGAAACTGCTGGAAAGGATCATTTCACAAAAAATGGTTCAAGAACAGTAGCATGCAAGATAAGTGTAGATGTATTTGGTTACCCCCCTCCCTATCCTTCAGAGGGTTACAACACAGGACCAGGCTATGAATTTTTTACAGTCGGAGGCAAGAAAATGTCAACGTCCAGGGGGCAAGGCATTAGTTTCGTTGATTCTATTAACTATGCCCCTGCTGGAATGCTAAGGTTCTTGTTAATCAGAACAAGGCCAAATGCCGTAATAGACTTTGACCCATATAGAGTAAATGATATGGTTCTTCTTTATGATAGGTATGATGAAGCTGAAAAAGTTTATTTTAAAAAACTAGACCTAAGCGAAAAAGAGAATGTAAAGCAAAAGAGAATTTATGAGCTTAGCCATATTGGCAAAATCCCTTCTAGAATCCCCCCACAAGTAAACCTGCTTCATGCTGCAATGCTTGTTCAGACTTTTGATGATCAAAATTCAATGATAGTATCGCTAAAAAAAACAGGACATATCCCTCAAGATGTAACAAAGAAAGAATTAGAATATGTTACAAAAAGGCTAGAATTCGCTAAAAAATGGGTGCACGAATTTGCTCCAGAGACAGTTAAATTTGAATTACAAAGCAAAGTTCCAAGTAGCTTGAAACTAAATGAGATGGAAAAAAAAAGTCTGAGAATTTTAGGCGAAGAATTAGCAAAAAAAGATTATAAAGAACAAGAGTTGTATAACAAGATTTATGATATCTGTAAAACTGTGGGTATTGATAACAAAGACTTCTTTAAAGGAGCCTATTTAGCCTTAATCGGAAAAGAAAAGGGACCAAAGTTAGCAGGTTTCATAGTAGCAGTGGGAAGAAAAAGAGTCGCTTCTTTATTAGCTCAAATTTAGTAAATTTTTAATGCTCTTTTGAAAACTAATATATTAAACAGAAGTAGCAGCTAAATCTGGTCTAGGAAGTGCCTGTCTAACTTCATCAGCCATAACTCTGTAAACATCTCTATATGCAGATGACATTGCTCTTAATGCCAGCAAATCTTTACTTGAGGTATTCATCAGCATATTTAATGTTCGCTCAAGAGAGTTATCTTCAGCTCTAAGTGCTTCAGGAATGTTTTTTTGTATAAGCAAATCATCAACAACATTCCCCCTTCTCACCATTCTGCCTTCTGTTGCCTTTACATACTCCTGTATAATTAGCAAAGCTCCCCTTAATCCATACAAAAATGCTTCTCTAGCTTCACCCCGAAGTGGCTCTAAGTCTAAACTAAGATTTTCATAAACCGGCCTATCCTCTTCTCCTTGTTGAAGGACAGGATTTGACATAACTCGAAGATATGCGGGATGGGACTTTAATTGATTATGCCTTTGTTCAGAATATTCCCCAAGACTTTGTGCATCATAAACGTCTAACAGTTGAGGCACATTTTCATTAAGTTGTCCAATGTACTCACTTCTAAAACCAGACAACGGTTCTTCTAAAAATCTAAATTTTTCTTCAAGCATTTTAATCTTTTAATTCTAAAAAATTATATATTTATAAACCTTTCGTATTTAATCACTTAGAAATAACTACAAAAGTTAAGCAAAAATTTAAATATAAGCAATTATCAAGGTTTTAAAGCCTAAAAGGTCAAAATAACAAAACAGGAGGGTGTGAAATGGCAGAATTATTAGTTGTTAGGAGCAAAATAAAAGATGTTGCAACAGATGTGAATGTTTCTGGAGACTTTGCCGATGCTTTGAGCAAAGAAGTTGAAAACTTAATCAAAAAAGCAACAGAAAGAGCAAAAGCAAATAAAAGATCAACAATCCAACCTAGGGACTTATAATCCCTTTATTTTTTTCTAAGAACATCTTCTAATTGTCTTTCATTTTTAATTATTCTTACTAAGTCTTCTTCAATAGGTCTTTCAGGATATTCGTCACTTATTATGTAGTTTAGAAAAGCCCTATAGGCTACAAGGCAAGATTCACAGGAATTTAAATGCAAAAAAACCATTGCCATGAAAGCTCTATCTTTTTGAGACAATTTTCTATAGTCCTCGCAAGATACAGAAGCACAATAAGCCCTAACATACGTCTCCCAATGGGTTTCACAGCATATTTCAAATACCATAAACAAAATTTCCTAAATCTATTTAAATGCTTAACGTTTAATATTAAACATGAAAA
>JACOZR010000042.1 GCA_016181245.1 Candidatus Woesearchaeota archaeon
ATGCTAGTTATTATTGGCGTTCAAATTGGATTGTTTGGATTTTTGGCTGATATGAAAAGATGATTTTTTTAAAATTTTAGTTTTGATCGTAACAAACTTAGCGTTTTTTCTCCTACTACAATACCAACTATCGCTAAAAATAAACCTATTATTATTACTAACTTTTCATTTTTTTCATACCAAGAATTAATATGTATTATTCTTTCATCTGTTGAGTTATGCCATCCTTCTTCGTCTAAGTAAGAAAATAAAACTCTTATTTTATAATCCCCGGAGGGCACTATCTTCACATCGTTATTACCTCTTATGATATCTATGCTATCTTTTACATTTATAAGAAATGAGAAGGGTGGGCAATTTCCCGAAGGATCTTCTGGCATTTCTGTACCTATGTCTGAGCTGTGTACTAGGTAATTACATCTATCCACGCAATATCCTTTACTTGTGTTAAACAAGTCCTCCATAGGATTAACTATTGTAAACGTATCTAAAACTAAATTATCAAAATCTAACTTCTGTTGAACGCAATGAACGGCTTCCGCTTTTATTCCAAATGCATCATCTCCATAGTAGATTAATTTCGCTTTTTGTATTTCTCCTGATCCTGGAATGTATACCGAAACTTCAAATATATCATTTGGATTAACTTTATCCTGTTTCGCAACTATAACTACATTGTATTCTGCTCCTTCAGACTTTATAGTTATTAACAGAGATAAAAGTATTACTACCAAGATAAACGCATATAATTTGTGCTTCCCGTTTGGACTTTTCATCTTTATAAACAAAAACATTTATAAGCCTTTAATTCAATATACTTTAAAAAGCATTCTAGAGGATAAAATGAAAATATTATTAGTTATGCCTTCTGTAGATAATGGCTACTGGAAAAAGCTAGGAAAGAAAGTTGGGCCTAGGTCAGAGCCATTAAGTTTGTTATATATAGCTACTTATCTAAATCAAAATGGTCATAAAGCAGAGATAGTAGATTGTGAAGCTGAAGGAATATCATTAGAAGATTTAGAAGAAAACATAAGAAAAGGAAATTATGATTGTGTTGGGGTTGCTATGTTAACTCCGTTATACAGCCAAGCAGTAAACATTTGTAAATTAGTGAAAAAAATAAATTCAAAAATAAAAACAATAGTTGGAGGAAGTCATCCTACTTTAAGACCAAAAGGAACTGTAGATGATGAAGAATCAATAGATGTTGCAGCCATAGGGGAAGCAGAGTTAACTTTTTTAGATTTATTAGACGCTTTTGAAGGAAAAAAAGAGCTAAAAGATGTGGATGGCATTGTTTTTAGAAATGGGAAAGAAGTTATTCAAAATAAAGAAAGGCAAAAAATTCAAGATTTAGATTTATTACCAATACCAGATAGAAGCTTAATTAAAATGAGTTTATACAGGCCTAGTGTTTCTTATTATAGAAGATTACCAGCTTATACAATTATTACAACAAGAGGATGCCCTTATAGATGCACTTTTTGCGCTACAGCTAAAACTGGATACAGGATGCATTCAGTTGAAAGAGTTGTTGCAGAAATGAAAATGTTAGTTGATGATTATGGTGCTAAAGAAATTTTGATTAGAGATGATACTTTTACATTAAATAGACAAAGAACTGCTGATTTGTGCAATGCTATAATTGAGAGAGGATTAAATAAAAAAATAAGTTGGGATTGCATTACAAGAGCAAATTTAGTTGATAAAGAATTATTAATTAAAATGAAACAAGCTGGGTGCTGGGGCATGCATTTTGGCGTAGAAGGTGGTACGCAAAAATTAATTGATGGAATAAAGAAAGATACTACTTTAGAAACTATTGAAAAAGCATTTAGACTGTGCAGAGAAGTTGGCATTAATACAAGAGCTTACATGATGCTTGGAATGCCTGGATCAACAAGAGAAGATGATTTAGCGACAATAGAATTCGCAAAGAAAATAGATCCTGATTGGGCTCAATTTACTATTTGTACTCCTTATCCTGGAACACAGATGTATGATGAGCAAGTTAAAATAGGAAATGTTTCAAGTGACTGGGATACATTCCAGACATGGGGAGGATTCTCTGAGACTGACTTACCTTGGGTTGCTGATGGAAGAACTTCTGATGAAGTAAAGGAGATGCAGAGATAT
This sequence comes from Candidatus Woesearchaeota archaeon, assembly GCA_016181245.1. Classification (GTDB taxonomy): domain Archaea; phylum Nanobdellota; class Nanobdellia; order SCGC-AAA011-G17; family GW2011-AR20; genus JACQNJ01. The sequence goes on from JACOZR010000042.1 coordinate 2,140, forward strand.
GCTTTGAAATCGTTTTATTTCAGACCTAGAGTTATTGTCAGGAAAATGACTAATATAGATAATTTGCCTATTCTTAGAAAATATGTTTTAGGGGCAATGGCTTTAGCTGCGGGTGGGAGTGGAAGAGCTCCTGAGTAATTAGTTTGAGCAAATCACTATCTCTTCGTTTCCTAATGCATAATAGCGGTATGATCTCGGCAATGAAGTAGTGGGGTTTGCTGCTGGAATACCGTTTATATTCAAATATATCAGCCTTTCATCTTCTTTAAAGACACTAGCTACCTTGACTTCTCTTACATCTATACCAAAGTAAGTTCTGATTGAAAGTTCAAGATTTACAAGGGCATTTATTTGCTGTTCTTCTGATAATCCTGCTGCAGCAAGTCTGCAACTACTTTTTATAGATTTTATTGCATCTGGACTTGCGCATATTTGCCTATTTGTGTATTCTTCATTCATTTTGCAAATCTTCTATAGAGCAAGTATAAGATAAGAGATATAATCGCCCATGGAAGTATAATTACTGTAAATTTTAGTAAACTATTAAGACTTTCTACAAAAGAGGATATTAAGCTAGAAAATTTAACGAACATTATGTTTGCATAATCAGACTGCTTCTCTGTTAATGTCAATGATACTGTTGAATATGAAACTTGGTTGTCTATATTTTTTAATTCTTCTTCATAATATTTAATTGCTCTTTCCGGATTAAAAATACGGTCACTTAAATCAATTTTGTCTTGGATAGATTTAGCCTCTTCATACATTTGCTGTTTTTGTAATATCATCTGCATTTTCATTAAAAGATTTTAATTCGCCGATATTTTTTAATTCATTTAGTAGATAGTCATATTTAGAAGTTTCAATTTTTATTTGATAATAACCAGTTAAGTAAGAGTTTCTTCCAGACTCGTATTCATTTACATTTTCATTTAATAGAATTGCGTTATTTTTCTTAATTAGAGATTTTATTCTTTCAGAACTTTCCTGAAACTTGCTTCTTTCAATTTCTGTAGACAATGATGAAGATTTGGTAATTGCCCTTTCCTTGATTTCTGGAGCAAAATCTTCCTGATAAACTGGAGGGATTATTCCATCAAAAGACATCATGCCTCTGGAAGATGACATTGCTGCTTGTTTTTCATAGCCATAATCATTGGTTATTGAAGAAAGATTTGATGTTATTCCGCTGAATATTAGTAATACTGCTATTACAAGGGCCAATAAAAGCCAGTTTTCTTTTAATTTCAATAATTGATTTTTTATTGTCATGATAAATTTAATAGAAAATAGCTTAATTAAATAGTTTTCTTAAGATTCAAGTTGACTTGAACTTTTGCCATAAAGCTTTTAAACAGGTCAATTAACCTTTTTGCGCTATGACAATGGATGAGGAATATAATGAAAAACCTGTAAATCTTGAATTACATAGGAAGATATCTCATGTTGTTGGGGGTATAATAGCCTCGCCGCATCTTTTCTTTGTGTATGACGGATTTAATCATGTGCACATGGTTTATGGACCAGAGAAAGGGAATGGAAGTCTTTCTAAAAGATTCGGCAGAAATAATCACTTAAATGCCAGTATAGAAATTGCTGCTCCTTTTTTGATAGACGATGAAGCACAAGTAGAAGTATTGAGGAGACTTGGTGAGCCAAACTCCTTTGAAACAGATATTAGAGGAAACAATAATTTTAGATATGATGTTAGCCCTGAAGGATTAACTTATTTGCTTTATGTTACTTTATGGCCTCTCGAAGAGTACCATCACCTTAGTTTCAGAAGAATTTGTACTGGAGTAAAAAATTTTGACGCTTCTTTAGTGGAAAAGTTGTCTAGGATTTAATTTATGCCCTATACCTTACTTTATCATACCAGTTTTTGAAATTAACAGGCATTGAACGGTAAACTGGCTTTGCTATTTTTTCACGCATGTTATCCATAACAGAAACCATTTCTCCTGCTAAATAGGTTGGAGATTCATGTTTAATATTAAAGTCTACGATGCCTTTTTTTATTAAATTATCAACTACAAAAGCAGGCAATAACCCATATCGAGTATTAGTGCACGGACCCCTCATTAGGTTTAGCACTAAGTTGAGATAAGCATTTTTTTTCTTTAATTTAATGTGCTCCCACCTATCCCAGTAGTTAAGCATTGAAGCTGTATCATTATATGTTTTAATGTAACCATCTTCAAGAGCTTTCTTAAATAAAGGAGTACCCTCAAAGAATATTAAGTTGTTAACACTCAAGTAATACGGTTTTGGAAGTTTTCTTAACAACTTTATTGTTTCTAAAATATCTTCAGCTGTTTCATAAGGATTTGAACTTATAACATCATACATTACTGCTAATTTGTGTTTATGCTTATTCAACACTTTAGCGCATCTCAAAACCTGATCTGCACTTATGAACCTGTTGTAAACATTTTTATTTAACCTATCAGAACCACTTTGAATACCAATTATGATGTCTGTTAATCCTGCATCAACCAATAAATCAATTTTTTCTGAACTTACATTTTCAGCACTCATTGTTGCAGGTTCTGCCAAGCATTTGAATCTTATACCAACTTCTTCTTTATAGCGTTTAGCAAATTCTCTAATCCAGTTAATATCTCTTATTGTGAATGTTTCATCTCTTAAGTCAAATACACCAATAGATGGAAATTTATTTTTTAATCTTTTTAATTCTTTAATTACATAATCAACAGAGTGAGTTCTTAATAAATCGCCTTTACCCTTATAGAGTTCGCGCATAATATTGTTAGTACAGTAAGAACAGGCTTGAGGACAACCCCTTTCTGTTTGGAAAAATATCATTCCGCCAATGTGTCTTTCTTCAAAGGGTATTAGTTTTCCTTTTTCTAAGATAACTTGGTCTTCTAAATCATAATCTGGATGAGCTAATTCATCTAAGTTGTGAACAGGTGAACCTACTGGATTGATATATTCTTTTCCATCTTTTCTTACCCAAAGATTTTTAATCTGAGTAATGTCTTCATTTTTTTCTAATTTTGATGCTAATTCCAGTATTGCTTTTTCTGCTTCACCTACAGCAATTATATTGCATCTTTCAAAGCACCTTTGTGGAAAGAAGGTTGGATGAGGACCGCCCCATACCACAGGAACTCCTCTTTTTTCAAATAAGTCTATTAATTGCTGCGCTCTGCCTGAAGTTGATTCCATGGCGCTAATGCCTATTAAGCCTGAGTCTTTAGCTTGCTCTTCAACTTGTCTTATTTCGTCTTTAGTATATTTTCTAAAGTAATCCTCCCCAAGAGGCAAGAATATCATTTTTACATTATGGCCTTCTCTCTTTAGGCAAGAGGATAATGTCCTTAATCCTTGGTCTGCTGGAAATGTTGATGTTGAGATTAAAGTTATTTTCATAATAAGCACCTAGTTTATGATTTTTCTTCAATTTATAATATTTTCTTTCTTGTGCCATTCCCAAGCGCTCTTTATTATATCATTTATATCGTATTTTGGCTGCCAGTTTAATTCTTTTTGAGCCTTTAAGGAAGAAGCTACTAATACTGGAGGATCGCCTTCTCTCCTTTTTTCATCAACAACCTTAATATTTTTTCCAGTTACATTTCTACAGATGTTTATTATTTCTTTTACGGAATAACCTTTGCCTGTTCCTACGTTATAAATTCCAGATTTTCCTTTTTCTAATTGCTTTAATGCCTGTACATGCGCAGAAGCTAGATCCAGAACATGAATGTAATCTCTTACACAAGTTCCATCTGGAGTTGGGTAGTCTGTTCCAAATAATTTTATATGATCTCTTTTGCCTGAAGCAACTTCTAAAATTATTGGAATTAAATGAGTTTCTGGATTGTGTTTTTCACCTATACCATAACCTGCTCCAGCTGCATTGAAGTAACGCAAGAAAATAGAACTTATTCCTTGAACTTTACTTGTTTCTAAAGTTTTTTCTAACATTAACTTTGATGCACCATAGTGATTTACTGGATTTGTTTCATGGTCTTCTGTTATAGGAACTCTTTTTGGATTACCATATACTGCAGCTGTACTTGAGAACATTATATTTTTTACTCCATTATCATTCATTGCTTTTATTAGAGTAATACCCTTTGCAGAATTGTTGTGAAAATATTTGAGCGGATTTACCATTGACTCTCCTGCTTCAATGTATCCTGCAAAGTGAATTACTGCATCTATTTTATTTGAGCTGAAAACTTTGTTTAAATCTTCTATGTTTCCTACATCTCCCTGAAAAAACTTGACACCATCTGGTAAAAAATTCTTGTGCCCTTTTTCCAAGCTGTCAAATACAATAATATTGTAGCCTTGATTAACCAACTCATGTACTGTATGAGATCCTATGTAACCGGCTCCTCCTGTTACTAATATTGTTTTCATGCTAATTTTTCTGAGACTTGTTTTGCTAAATCTTGAATTGGACCTAATCCCATTATATGCAATTCTCCGTATCTTGTTGGCGTTTGTATTATGCATCCCATGCCTAGAACCCTTTCTGCTGGATGTTGCCCGTTTTCTACATACTTTTTTAATTCTCCAGAATGAACCACATGCCTAGTATGCACCCCTAAATTACCTACAAGTGACCTAATTATTGGTTGGAAGTTTGTTCTTTTTCTGTATTCACTTATGTTTGTAAAAACAGATTCTGCTAAAACCCCATGACTTTCTTTCCTTCTTGCAAATCTTTCGGCCAATGAAAGTCTTAATTTTAATATTTGTCCCATGCCTTCTTCAAAGAACCCCTCAAGCCCTGCTGGCAAGATAGGGCTATTATTTCCATTATACCCTGGTACAAGGTCGTCTACGTGGTAGTAAACAGAAGCTTGTTCACGTAATTCGAATCCTCTTGCTTCTAAAATTCCTCTTGCTACTAATGAAAAGAATCCATAATCTTGTGTCATTCTTTCATCTAAAGCTGCTCTTCCTAGTTCTGTTCTCTCAATTGGTTTTGGTAATCCATCCATTTTCTTTTATCCTCCTTATAGTTTCTATAACATCATTTACCTGAATTGCTTTCATACATTCCATGTAACGATCTTCTTTAAGATAACATTTTGACTTCATACAGGATGTGTGAACATTATCTTTGAATATTACTATGCTGTTTTTTGAATAAGGCTTCCATATTTTTGGAGTTCCAGCGCCAAATAATGCGATTACTGGAACATTAAATCCTGCTGCTATGTGCATTGCTGATGAGTCTATGCTAATAACAAACTTTGCATTCTTTATAATAGCGAAAAATTCTTTAATTGATGTGCCTGCAAAATTGTACATGAAAATTGTTGAAAGTTTTTTTAAATTTTCATTTTTTTCATAATCTTGCTTGCTTCCTGTTAAAACTATTTCATATCCATTGTTATTAAGGAATTGTGCGAGTTCTGCAAATCTTTCTGGAAGCCATTCCTTGTTTTCTGCATGTCTTGAAGAATTTAATATTGCGCAGTAATTTTTTGGAAGTTTTTTATTCATTTCTAACTCTACTTTAGAATCGGAATAGATTTCTAAGTTTTTATCTCTAGGATAGACCCCTATTGTTTTTATTACATCGAGATTATCATCTATTTTATGCTTTATTCTGTAAGTTGGCTTTGTTTTTTTGTGTAGAAACAAACCTCTAGATTCTAAAAATCCAACTTTAGTGCAACCAACCCTGTAAGGAATCTTTGCTTTTAGTAACATAGTGCTTACTTTTATTGTTCCGTTGTGTAGAATTATTGCGAGATCGTAGTTTCCTTTTAATTTTCTTGCCCATTCATCATAATTATAATTGAAAGGTAATATACGGTCTATGCTTGGATTACCATAAAGAACGTCTTCCATGCCTTGAGGAACTAAAACATCCAGTTTAGCAGAAGGAAATGCCTGTTTTACAGCTCTTACTGCTGGAGTTGCTACAATAATATCCCCTATAAATTTTAATTCCACTATCAGGATTCTTCTTACTCTGCCTAGCTTTTTGAACTTGAAGGGAAACATGTAAAAGTAGTCTAGAACGTAATCTATTAGCCATAATGTGTTTCTTGCAAACTCTTTGTAAGGAACAAGTTTGTTTACCATGCCTTTATCCTCTCAAATAAGTTTAAATAGCTTTTTAACGGGTTTTAAACCATGAAAATCCTGGTTATTAATGATTCCTGTAAAGAGATTGGAGGGGCAGAAACATATATCTTTGGCATTGTTAAGCTTTTGAGAAACGAAGGTCATGATTTATATCTGTTTAGTTATGATTCTGAGAGCAGGAAAGATGAGCATTCCTTGATATTAAAACATACTAAAAAGAGATCTAAGTTTTTGTTTCATAGGTTTATATTTAATCCTATAGTTTATAGGGAGCTTAAGCAGTATGTTAAAGAAATAAATCCAGACATAATTCACATGCACAATAATTATGCTTATTCTGTTTCTGTGCTTCTTGCTTTAAGAAAATTTGATATTCCAGTTATACATCACGTACATGATTGGGGCCTTATCTGCCCAACTTCTTGGAGCGTGTATAAAAAAAATTTGCAAGTGTGCAGATCTGTTGAAGGAATTCAGATTAAATGTTTAACCTCTGGATGCTTACCACTCCATCATTGGGCATTAACTTGTTTTAGAAATAAAATGAGAATTAAGCTTGAAAGAGAAAATATTAACTTATTTATTTCTCCAAGTATAAGGTTAAGAGATTATTTGAAAGAACACAATTTAGTTCCTGCAATCTGGTTGCCCCATTTTATAGAATTTGAAAATATTAAAGTGAAAATTCCAAAACAAGACACAATTCTTTATGTTGGTGTTCTTAGTGTGAATAAAGGAGTTGAGTACCTGATTAAATCATTTCCACTAATTAAGGAGAAAATGAAAAATGCCAAACTTCATATTGTTGGAGATGGACCAGAAAGGAATAAACTTGAGCAATTGTCTAGAGAGCTCAATATTGAAAATGATGTTAAGTTTTTTGGAAAGATTCCACATGACAAAGTTATTGAGGCTTATGGTGAAGCAAAAATTCTAGTAATGCCGAGTATTTGGATGGAAAATAGTCCTTTTGTATTATATGAGGCTATGAGTGCTGGAAAACCAGTTGTAGCCAGTAATAGAGGGGGCATTGTAGATTTAGTAAGGAATGGTGTTAACGGCGCTATTGTTGAGCCTGCAAATCCAGAAGAAATTGCTAAGAATGTTATTAAAATTTTAAAAGATAAAAACTTGTTGAAACAGTATTCATTGAAATCCCAGAAGATAATTCAAGAAGAATTTACCACAGAAAAGCATTTAAAGTACCTGAATAATATTTATAAAGATTTGTTGTCAAATAGAGGTAAAAATGAAAGTCTTACTTATTAATCCACCTTTAACTGCTAAAGAGCAGGCTAGAGATTTTGAAGCTGCTGTGAATGTTCTGCCACCTTTAGGCATTGCATATATAGCTGCGGTTCTAGAGCAAGATGGCTTTGATGTGAGTATTATTGACAGTTTAGTTGTGAAAGCTACCCATTCGTGGATAAGAGAACTTATGGAAAGAGAAAAGCCTGAAATGGTTGGGATTGCTGCCACTATTTTACAAGTTGAAAGCGCTGATTTGGTTGCAAAGAATGCAAAAGAAGTTTCTCCTAATTCTGTTGTAGTTATAGGTGGACCTCATGTTGCAACTATGCCTGAAAGAGTTGTTAGAGAAGGTAAGTATTATGATTTAGGTGTTACTGGCGAAGCTGAATATACTTTTAGAGATATTGCAAGAAGGATTAGGGACAGGAATTATAATTTTGAAGGGGTTCAGGGATGCTATGCTAAAAAGAAAGATGGAAGCATTGCTTTTGGGGGAGTAAGACCTTACATTATGAATTTGAGTGAATTGCCTTTCCCAGCAAGACATTTATTACCACCATTACATGTTTATACGCCAAGTCCTATTACTTATAGAAAGTTTCCAGTTGGAACAATGATGTCTAGTAGAGGATGTCCAAGTCAATGCACTTTTTGCGATAGAAGCGTTTTTGGGAATTATACAAGACAAAGAGATCCTATCAATGTTGTGGATGAAATGCAGGAATTAGTTGAGGTTTATGGTGCTAAAGAAATAAAATTCTATGATGATACTTTTACTATTAATCATAAAAGAGTCTTGAAGATTTGTGATGAAATTAAAAGAAGAAAATTAGACGTTACTTGGTCTTGCTTGACAAGAGTTAGCAGTGTTACTAAAGAAGTTTTAGAAGCAATGCATTCAGCAGGATGTTGGCACTTACTTTATGGAATTGAAAATGGTAATCAACATATGTTAGATTACATTAAGAAAGGTACGAATCTTGATCAGATAAGAAAAGCCGTTACATGGGGTAAAGAGGCGGGAATAAACATAAGGGGATCTTTCATTTGTGGATTACCTGGTGAAACCAAAGATACTATAGAGAATACTGTTAAATTTGCTTTGAGTTTAGGTTTAGATGAAGCTAATTTTTACACTCTAGCATTATATCCTGGAAATGAACTTTATCATATGATGAAAGAAGAAGGTAAGATTAGGCATGAAAATTATGAAGATTATAATCCTTTAGCTTACGATGATGGTGCTGTTTTAGCATATGTTCCTGATGGAATGGATGAAAAAGAATTAAAGCAAATGATAAAAAAAGCACATAGAAGGTTTTACTTTAGACCAGCTTATGTTGCAAAGCAAGTAACTAACATTAGATCTAAAGAAGATGTTAAGAGATATTGGCATGCTGCGCAAGCTTTGTTTAAATTGAATTTTGCTTCTGGCTAAAATTCTTCTAGAACTTTATTAGTTATTTCTTCATATATTTTTTTAGCTTCTTTGGGGGTAATATTAATCCCATTTTCTTTGCCTATATCAGGTATACCATCAAAATTCCTTGTCGCGGTTCCATCTCTGATGTAGGAATAATCTGTAAGAGTCCCAATTTCATCAAATATCTTCTTTTCTGCAATTATAGCTATGGGATTTGGTTGCATGTTTGATTGAGCCCATGTGTAAGTTAATGAATATTGGATTGATCCTCCTGTTTCTGTTAGTTCTATAACATAATCTGGTAATGCAAACGTTCTGTTTTGGACGCCTATTCTCTTAGGTTGTTGCTTTTCACTCAACTCTCTAAAGTTTCTAAATAAAGAAACTGGGTCTATGGTGCTAGAGCAAGATGCTGTAGCAAGTATTGTTACTAATCCGAATATTTTAGATAATTGTCTCATCTTGTTTCCTTATTGAATCCTTTGTTAATTTTCGCCTAGTTTTTAAAGCTTATTTCTTTGAGATTTTTATGAAAATCGTTCATGTTACAGGGTATTTTCAGCCAGAATTAGGATATGAAGAATACTATTTAGCCTTAAATCAAAAGAAGTTAGGACATGATGTTTATGTCATTACTAGTGATAGGATTGCTAATCTGCCTGATTTAAAAGATTCCTTGAAAGAAATAAAATCTGAGTATAGTTCGAGGTTTAGACCTGTTGGTTTCTCTGAAATAAATGGAATAAAGGTTTATAGATTAAAGACTATTTTTGAAGTCAAAGACTTTCTTATTGTTAAAGGTATGAAGAAATTGTTAAGAGAGATTAAACCTGATGTTGTGCATGCTCATGAACCTAGACAGTTTATTACTATGCTTCCTGCGATTTATAAGAAAGATATTGGATACAAGTTAATATGCGATCAACATGATTATGATGTCTTCCCTACAATAAAATCTAAGTTTATGACATATGTTATAAGAAGAAGCATTTGCAGGTTTGCATTTAAAAAAGCGGACAAGATAATAGCAATAACACCTGAATCCCGAGACTTTGTAAAAAATGTTTATGGAGTAAAGAAAGAGATAATAGACTCTACATTAGGTGCTGACACTTCCATATTTAAATTTAATATTGAAAAAAGAAAAGAATTGAGGAAAAGATTAGGAATAAAAGACAAAGAAGTGTTGTTAATAACTGCAGGGCATATTGGGATAAACAAAAAGTTAGAATTGCTTATTGAAGCTTTTTCTAAAACTAAAAATTCTAAATTGCTGATTGTTGGAGGAGGAAATGGAGAATATATTGAAGAACTTAAAGAATTAATAATAAAACTTAATGTTAAAGATAAAGTAATATTTTTAGGAAGAATTTCTCAGAGTGAACTTCCATTTTATTATTCTGCTGCAGATATAGGTGTTTGGCCTTCTAGAGCAACAATAACTATAATTGAAGCCATGGCTTGCAAGCTAACTGTCATAATTCCAAATATTAATACAGTTAAGCATTTAGTTGTCTATGATAATGGACTGACTTTTCAAAATAAAGAAGACCTTTTAGAAAAAATTAATTTATTGATAAAAGATAAAAAGTTAAGAGAGATTTTAAGTAAAAAAGCAGAAAAAATTACTAAAGAGAAATTTAGTTATGAAAATATAGCTAAAAGATATATAGATATTTACAACTCGTAAATTGTGTATTTTTTGTTTTCATATATTTTTCTTAAATTAAGGTCCTTTGGCTTTTCTGTTATAATGTGAGTTACACCATAAATATCTTTTGCATTTTTCAAATCATTTTCGTTTAAATTTTTATAACCATCTGTACACTCTTCTACTAATTCTGTTCTTGAACTAAAACTGAAATCGTGCTTGCAAACTAGTTCAAATCTTTTTATTGCTTCGCTTACATAACTTGTGCTGTAAACTCCTACACCAGAATTTTTCCAATTTATGAATTCGCTTCTTTCTGAGAGATATGCAAATCCTAAACTAAATGTTGGGGTGATAAACAAAGAGTCTTTCGATGTTAATTCCTTTGCCATTAATGATACGTCTTCCCATTCATTAGATTCTTTTTCTATACTGATGTTACTAAAAACTCCTTTTTGAGCCCCTACGAAAAATGGAATTATTGAAGCTGATAGTAAGAATAGTATCATTAGATAAGAGGTATATTTTGTTGAGTTCGATTTAACAGATTTTACTATGTGGTTTATTATATACATGAAGATTATTACCCTAAAAATAACAATTCCCCTGAATAGGCTTGCTTGTATTACTCCTTTAACAGGATAGAGTTCTGTGAAGATTAAACCTATTAAAAAAAGTATTAAAGTTCCAATTGAGAATATTGTAATTTTTTTGTGAATAGATTCTTCAGGTTTATGCTTAAATGAAATCAAGAACATTATTATTAACAGAAAAAATAGCATGTATACTTCTACCTGCCATGAAAACGGGAAGAAATGCCCCGAAACTCTTAATTCTATGAAGTTTAACCACTCTTCAAGATTTATTACACTTGATGATGTAGCGCTGAATGATTGATATAATATTGGTGAAGCTATTATTAAAAAAGCGAATAGAGATAAGATTATTTTTTTATCTATTTTTTTGTAGTTTAATATGAAATAAAAACCGTATAACATCAAAATAAAAAAAGATGTTGTTGCGTGTAAATATGTGGCTACTGCTAAGATTATTGAAGATATAAAATATTTATTTCTTAAGAAAAACGCTAGTGAAAAAAGTAATAATGGAACTGCCAAAAAGAATGGAAAAACTATTTTGTCTAGGATATCATAACTGGCTAGAACCAAGAAACCCCTTATTAATAATAAAATTATAACTGAGAGATATGCTACAATTTTATCACTGAATAGAGTGTATGCTAAGAAGAATATTGAAATTATTAATAATGCTCTTGTTAAGATATAAATAAAGAAAAATAATAGATCTTTATCTAGAAATTCTGAAAGTTTTCCAACCAATGTGTAAAATGGTGTAGGAACATCTTTTAGTGTTTTAGATATCAATAAATCTTTTTGGTATAATGTTGGATCTTGGTTGTATTTTGTTAGAGAGAGATATATAACTTCATCGGAGTGCACGGGCTCATAACCAACGTTAAACACAGAGAATATTGTAGCAATGATTACAAATATGAACAAAACTGCAGTATCTTTGGTTTTCATATAGTATAAACTACCAAAAAGTTTAAAAATACGCTAGAGGCTATAAAATAAAGGAGCCCTTAGGTGTTTACTATGAAAAGAGATCTTATTTTAGTTTATCCAAAGATAGGAGTTTATGGCACGATTATTATTGATTTGCCACTTGCCCTAATTCATGCTTCAAGATTAGCTTATGCAAAGGGGTATAGTATCAAAATTATTGATTGTAGAATAGATGATAATTGGGAGGATACATTACTTGAATGCTTGAAAGGCAACCCTTATGCTGTTATGGTTTCCGCTATGACTGGAAAGCCAATCCAATATGCATTAGAAGTTTCTAAGTTTGTGAAAGATAACTCGAATGTTCTTGTTGTTTGGGGAGGGATCCATCCAACTTTACTACCAATGCAAACTTTGGAGCACCCTTTAATTGATGCAGTTGTTCAGGGAGATGGAGAAATTACGCTTTATGAAATGCTTGAAGCACTAGAACATGGAAAATCATTTCACGGGATTGCAGGCTTGCATTTTAAAGAAAATGGAAAATTAATTCAGAATCCTAAGAGACCTCCAACTGATTTGAATTCTTTACCTGAAGAAATCCCACCTTACGATTTGGTAGATATGAAAAAGTATAGAAGGCAGGGTTTTAATGAAACTTCTTTTTCGATTTTAACAAGCAGCGGATGTCCGCATAAGTGTACATTTTGCCATGTACCTGCAACAGACAGCAAGTGGATTCCCGAGGATGTTGGTAGGACCATGAGGCATATTAGGTATGTTATGGACAAATATCATCCAGATTATCTTTATATTAATGATAATGATTTTTTTGTTAATCTGAAAAGAGCCGAGGCATTATTTGAAGAAATTAAAAAAGAAAAGATTGATGTTGTTGTTGGATTTAGGGGCACTAGAGTTGATGAATTAACCAGAGCAGATCATAAGTTGTTTAGTTTAATGGAAGATATTGGAGTTAGAGAATTGCATATTGGTGCTGAATCTGGATCTCAGAGAATTTTAGATTATATCAAGAAAGGAATTAAAGTTCAAAATACAATTGATGTTAATAGAAAATTAGCAAAGCATCCTAAGATAAGACCGTCTTATAACTTTTTTACAGGTGTTCCTGGTGAAACTGAGCATGATCTTTATTTAACAACTAGCTTGGTGATGAGGTTGTTGAGAGAAAATCCCTATGCCCAGATTAGTAGCATGACCGAATTTGCTCCTTATCCTGGAACTGAGCTGTATGACATTGCTATAAAGCATGGGTACCAACCTCCAAAGACATTACAAGAATGGGCTGATTTAGATCCTGGAACTGCAGCTAAGAAATGCCCATGGATTAATCAAAACAGGAAGCAGTTGATGGACATGTTGTACTTTACCGCTTTATTTGTTGATAGAAAAATAGAATGGCACTTCTTATCAAACAGACCTCATTTCTTCTTATTTAGGAACATGTCTAAGGTTTACAGACCTGTTGCTAGGTTTAGAATGAAGCATCATATCTCGGCAATGCCTGTAGAGGTACATTTAAAAAATTTGTTCTATAAGTACTTAGAGAAGAATTATGCCTAATCTTGAGTATTATACAAGTAGATTTTCTTTTGACAAGGGAAGAAATGATGTTTGGATTGAGGTTTCTAGGTATTTGCAAAAATATGTTTCTCAAGGTTCTACTGTTTTAGATCTAGGAGCAGGATACTGTTCTTTCATTAATAACATCAAAGCGAAAGATAAGTATGCTGTTGATTTATTTGAAGGATTTAAGGAATATGCTAACAAGGATATTAAAACCTTTATTGGGAGTTGTATGAATTTAAAACAGTTTAAGAAAAGTTACTTTGATGTTGTATTTTCAAGCAACTTATTTGAACATTTAACACTAGAGGAAGCTGAAACAACTTTAAAAGAAGTTATTAGAGTTTTAAAGCCAAAGGGGAGATTTATTGTAATTCAACCAAATTTTAGATACTGTTATAAGAATTATTTTGATGATTATACTCATAAAACAATTTATACTGATAGCAGTTTAGCTGACTTGCTTAAAAGCAATAAGTTTAAAATAATAAGAAGAGAAGGGAAGTTTTTACCATTTTCCTTAAAATCAAAATTGCCTAAATCTAAGGTTTTTGTTAGGATTTATTTGAATATGCCTTTTAGGCCATTAGCAAAACAAATGTTGATAATAGGAGAGAAAGTGTGAATAAATATGTGGAAAGGCAAAAAGGTTTCTATTATTTTTCCTACTTATAACGAGAAGGATTCTATTAAAGATGCAATTAATGACTTCTTTAGGTATGGTTATGTTGATGAGATTGTAGTGGTAAACAATAATGCAGCTGAAGGTACTAAAGAAGAAGTTGAGAAAACTAAGGCTAAGCAAGTATTTGAAACAAAACAGGGATATGGGTATGCGATTAGAAGGGGGTTTAAAGAAGTTAAAGGAGATTTGATTATTATTTCAGAGCCTGATGGAACATTTTTAGGTGAAGATGTCTTGAAGTTATTAGCTTATTCTGATGATGTTGATGTTGTTTTTGGAACCAGGACACATACTGCAATGATAAAGAAGGGGGCCAATATGGGAATTTTCCTTAAATGGGGGAATTGGTTTATAGCTAAAACTGTTCAATTTTGTTTTAACACCCCGAGATTTACCGATGCCGGATGTACTATGAGGCTCATACGTAGAGATGCTTTAAAAAAAATTGAGCCAAAATTTAGGAAAGGAGGGTCGAGTTTTGGTTTAGAGATGATTCTTACGGTTGTTAGCTCGAATTTAAGGTACTTAGAAATTCCCTTGAATTATGAAAAAAGAGTTGGAGAAAGCTCTGTAACTGGAAGTAAAGTAAAAGCATTTATTTTGGGGTTGGATATGATAAGATTAGTTTTAGGTTATAGGATTAAAGTTTGGTTTAGAAAGTTTTTTTAGAATTACTTCTTTTTTGACAATAAATAGTTTCCAATAGCTAAGCAGTCCATTCCTGTTACCATGAAAGTTCTTAATGCGTCTTTAGGAGACATTACTATTGGCTCATCATTGTCATTAAAAGATGTGTTTAATAAAACTGGTGTGGATGTTATTTTTTCAAATTCCTTTAAT
>JACOZR010000043.1 GCA_016181245.1 Candidatus Woesearchaeota archaeon
ATTAATCTTTGGTGGTGGAGATGATGAAGGGCAAAGCACAGGAAACATTATAGGTTTAATAGCATTAGCGATATTAACCCCAATTATCGCTTTAATAATTCAAATGGCTATTTCCAGAAGCAGGGAATACCTAGCAGATGAAACAGGAGCTAAACTAGTAAAGAATAGCAAATCTCTCTCAAAAGCATTAGAAAAAATTCACGTTTCTGTAAAAGATTCTCCGTTAAATTTTGGCTCAGAAGCAGCATCAAGCTTATTCATAGCTAATCCATTCAAAGGCAATGCTTTAACCAACTTATTTTCAACGCATCCTCCAGTTGAAGAAAGAATCAAAAGATTAAACGCACTAAATTTTAATTAAGGTTATTCTTTTTTCTTACTACTTTTCTTTTCTACAGTTTCTTCAGAAACACCATTCAAAACTTCTAATTTTCCAAATCTACCCGCAGTTAGTTGTTTTTCACCTTGAAACTCATTGCAATAACCATTTGTAATTTTTACTTTGTCATTAACATTAACTGCATCTACTTCATCATTCCATAAGGTTAACTTAATCTTTCCAGAACTATCTTCTAATTCAGCATTACAAACTCTTCCAGCTTGTCCAAATTTTTGGAAAGTTCTAGGTTCTTCCTTGGATACAATTTTTCCTTCTGCATCTATCTTACCTTGCCTCGGTTTAATATCTGAAATCTTATCCATATCTACTTTGCTCTAATAAATACTTTATAAAACTTTTGGCTTAGCAACTTTTAGATTTTGTATAGCCTTTAGGAACATCACTAAAGCATTTAACTTCCTTAACTCTCAAGCGAGTAGTTTTCTTACAGTCACAATCATAATACGTTTTAGAATTCTTGCTTGCAACATATTTAGTGCCTTCTTCACATCCAAGTACAATGCAAGCACTTCTTTGCTCAATACCCCATAATCCCTTAGAATTCTCAATAGCATCTCTTTCCAATAAAGCAAATTCCTCAGTAAATTCAGTATTAGGCTCAATGCTTAAAGTCTTGGCATATCCATTTTCAACTAAATAAGGATTAACAAACATCTCACCCAAATACACATATCTCAAATCCCTTCCATATTTATCTTTATCTTGTTTATCTCTTACAAGTAAAACAGTTTTATTAAAAATCAATTTTTTTAATTCGTCCTTAGCTTCTTGATAATAATCTTCATTTATTTCTGGTGTATTAATCCCAAGCATTCTAATATGAACGCCATTATCAATTTCAAAAGTATCTCCATCAATAATCTCAACAACTAAATATTCATCACCTTCTAAAACTGCATTTCCAGAAATATTTTCTTTAGAACATCCAACTATGAAGAATAATAAAATAACAAAACTAATTTTTATTAATCCATTCAATCTCATCTTCATTAAGTTCAAGTTCATTAATGAAGGATTTATCGTTTAATAAATGTTTGTAAAAAATGAATTCTTTAAATGTTTTTTTATTAGAAGCATGAATAACTTTCCCAATTTTCTCAGAAATAGACTTCTTCCTTAAATTTTTATTATTCCAAATCCACATCTTAAGGATCCTAGAGCTCCTAGAATAATCAACTTGCCCAATCTTCTTTTCTTTTTTAGCTAAACCTACTCCCAAAGACATGAAGATTCTTCTATACACCAAAAACCTGTAATATTGCCTTTTAATTATCCTGCCATTAAACACATCTGCCTTACTTAAAGAATCAAAGCAAGAAGCAAGATCTTCTCCGCTATATTCTTTAGGACAATTCTCATCAACCCATAAATTAATTTCATCTAAATCTTCCTGTAAGGAATCAAAAACTTCGGAAATAGCCCTAACATTTTTGCTCTTAAAAAGAACTCTCAAAACATTGCTAAGCTCATGTGTCGTGTCTCTTAAAAGAAAACTAGTATCGCTAAAATCACCGTATCTAAAAAATTCCAAATCCAATAATGCAGCTCTTGCATCTCCATTACTTTTAATAGCCAAACTCTTTAACAAATCCTCTTTTATGCCCAAATTTTCTTTTGTAGAAATATCTTTCAAGAACTCAAATAAAACATTATAACTCGGGGGCTCAAAGTTAATAATCTTGCAGAGTTTTTTCAAAGAAGAAAAATTTTTTGATTGATTATCATTGCATGTTAAAATCACAGGGAAAGGACTTTTTTTAATTATTTCAGTAATGGCACTTACTCCTCCCCTATCAGCATTACCGGCAATACCATCAACTTCATCAATAAGAATTAATTTACCATTATAAAATAAGCTTTGTTGCAATGACGCACTTCCTAAAAAGTTTATAATCCCATCCTTATTCCTTATATTGCTTGAATTGCTTTCAACAATTTCATAATTCATCTCATTAGCTAAAGCATAAACGCTTGAAGTTTTTCCAGTTCCGCTTTTACCTAAAATAATGACTGGTTTTTTGCTTATGATATGTTTTTTCAATTCAGCTATAGCCTTGTCTTGCCCAAAGATTTCGCTAGTACTCACAGGTTTATATTTGTCTATTAGCAGCATTTTTTAAAAAATCAACAATCCCGTTAGAATTGCAAAAAACAGGATAAACCTTATTTACATCTTTCCAAATATAGCCTAAGTCTTCAACCCTTTTTTGTTTCTTATAACTTTTATTCAATCTTTCCAAAACTTTTCTTTCAATTAATAAAACTGGGTAATGAACCTTATAATTATGATCTTTATCAATAGAGTTAAGTAAAGGAGATAATTGTTTAAAATTCTGTGACATTAAGATATGGGTTAATTCGTGAACAAATATAGCAAGAAGTTTCTCTTTATTTTTTTCAGTTTTTATTGTAAATGGATGCGAAATAGATTCATAAGGCATATAGCTTACAACAAAACAGTCAACACTTTTCTTAAACTTTAGTTTAGAAGCATTTTCTATTTCTTTTACTTTTATTATATTAGTTCCATTAGAATTCCAAAATAATCTTACAGAATCAAGAAATTCTTTGGGTTTTTCAACATCTGTATTTCCAATAGTCTCATTTAGCATAAGATCATACACTGAAGAATACTCAAAGTTTATTTTCATTTTTTGCAAAAGCTTGCTATTAAAGCCTCCATTTGTAAAAACTCATCACTTCCTTCAACCATCCTAAACTCAATATCCCCGCATTTTTCAGTCATAAATAATTTTTTTACATCATCAACTTGCAAGTTCCAAATTTCTTTTTGAATCTGCTTAATCATGTCAATCCCGCTTAAGCCGTCCCTAAGCATGACATTAAGCAATAAATCTCTAGACTTAATAAATTCTCCTTTTACAGCCAAATTTAATATGTCTTTAACTTCTTTAGGATCAGCATAACTTGCAACTTTATATATTAATTCAGAAGTAATGTGCTTTTCAACAGAAGCGCAACTTTGCAATATATTGCCTAGTCTTCTCACATCACCTCCACAAAGCTCAAATAGAGCATCAACAGCCTTTTCATCTACTCTAAGTTTTTCATGTTTTGCTATGTTTGTAATAATTTCCCTTATTTCTTCTTTATTTAAAGGCTTAAACCTGAAAACACTACACCTGCTTTGAATGGGACCTAAAATGCGAGAGCTATAGTTTGCCGAAAGAATAAATCGGCAGCTATTAGAATATTGCTCCATAGTCCTTCTTAACGCTTGTTGCGCATCTCTTGTCAAGGAATCACTTTCATCTAATAATATTATTTTAAAGGGAGCATCTCCTATGGATTTGGTTCTGGCAAAGTCTTTTATGGTATTCCTAACAACATCAATGCCACGATCATCGCTCGCATTTAACTCTAAAAAATTCTCTCTCCAGTTTTCTCCATAAAGTTCTTTAGCAATAATTAAAGAAACAGACGTTTTTCCAACACCAGCAGGACCGGCAAAAAGCATGTTGGGCACATTCTTATGCTCAACAAAAGCTCTTATCCTTTTAATAATCTCAATTTGTCCCTTAAAATCTTCAAAATTTCTAGGTCTATACCTTTCAACCCAAGTAGAACTTTCCATAATAATTAGTATAGCTCAAATTTTATAAAGATTTGTTAAAAAATTCGAAAACAGAAAAGTATTAAAATGTAGAAAATAAGCAAAAGATATGCAAAAAAGAAGAGTTGCAGTCCTTAGCTTGTTTTTAATCTCTGTTTTATTGATTTCTGGGTGCCAGTACAGTGCAGTGGGGTTAGGCAATAAAAAGACCCCAAATTATGTAGCAAGCGATAGCACTTATTATACAGAATATTCAAGAGGCGGTAAAGGCGGGATAGTTTACAATGCAGTTCTAAGTTTTTGTGAAGGTAGAGCAATCACCGCAGGATCATACGTACTTGCTGGGGATCTACAAAGATGCTGGAGGGTAATAGGATGCATAGAAACGAATATTCGTTCTACTGTTACACCTTACAAATACGAATCAGACTCACCTTATTTTTTGCGAGAACCGCTAGATTTTAAACAAATGCAATCCTATAACAATCAGTATGTTCTGGGAACAGAAACTAGCACAATACCTTGTTACCAGACATCAGGAAGTCCAAAAACTTTACCTCAAGAAGATTTTGACAGGGCTGTATTATTGTATTAAATAAAAAAGTTAATGATTCTATTAATTTTGAAATCAATTTCTATAAAGATTTGTTTGAGAATTTGAAAACAAAAAAGTATTTAAATAAATATGTATTATACATATTATATGGGATATAGAAAAAAGACAATTACCATCAAAGAAGAACAAGATAAGTGGATTAAAGAAAACTCAATTAGTCTGAGCAGATTTGTACAGAAGGCAATAGATAAAGAAAGGAGAAGATAACAGAATTTTGAAATGGATATAATAAACATTCCCGGAAGCTTAACGATAGAAACTGGAGTATTTAGACAGAATTACAAGTGGAAGTCCTTGGATAGAACTTCTACATATCAAAGGAAGTATACAAGGGCAGCCTTGAGAATAACTGGACTTAATGTGATAGAAAATTTATATAAACTCAACAAAAATAAAAGACAAATAGCTTTAGAGTTTACTAAAGATGGAGAGAATTGGGCAATAATTATTCATAGAGTTTCTAGAAAAGGTCTTACATTGCAGAGTTATATTGGGAAACATCCTTTTGCCCAGATAATAGTCAATAAATTCCTGCCACAAGAATTAAAAGAGTTATACCTTAAATCTAAAAGAAAAACAAAGACATTTGGGGTATATGTAAAATTGTTCTTAAAAGAATGGAGAGATATTGACATTAAGCATTCTGATTTTTTAATTCAAGTAGAAAAAGAATCCAAGACACTATTAGAATGTGCTTTAAGTAGTAATTTTACCTCTGTGTACTCCACAAAAGGAAGGGCTTATGATTTAAGTCTTATATCCCCAAAAGGAAAGGAGTTCTTGATAGCCATAACATCATATGGTGAAAAATCAAGCGAACTCAGAAGAAAGGAAAAAATAAAACAAAAAGTTCTATACGACATAGCAAAAATGTTGCCGTCACTATATAAACATAAAAATGCCATACCAATAGTAGTTTCAAGACCTATGAAGACCGAAAAGACATGGTCTTACACGACTTCAGATTATTTGAATTTCTATGAGAACCAATTTAATTTCAAATTCCTAACCACAGATTTTAAAAATGGATGGGAGAGACATATATGTAATAAGCTGTTAGAGATTGATAAAAATGTATAACCCAATTGAAGTAGAAAAAGAAATATTGGAATTCTGGAAAAATAATCAGGTATTTGAAAAATTAAGAAAAAAGAATGAAAAAAACAAGAGATTTTCATTTTTTGATGGTCCTATAACAGCCAATAACCCAATGGGAGTGCATCATGCATGGGGCAGAACTTACAAGGATTTATTTCAAAGATTCAAGGCAATGCAGGGTTATGACCAAAGGTATCAAAATGGTTTTGATTGCCAAGGCTTATGGGTTGAAGTAGAAGTTGAAAAAGATCTAGGGTTTAACTCAAAAAAAGACATAGAAAATTTTGGTTTAGACAAGTTTTCAAAAGAATGCAAAAAAAGAGTTGAAAAGTTCTCAAAAATCCAGACAGAGCAATCAATTAGATTAGGCCAATGGATGGATTGGGATAATTCTTATTACACTTTAACAGATAATAATATAGAACACATTTGGCACTTCTTAAAAAAATGTCATGAGAAAAAATGGCTAACAAAAAACACAAGAGTCATGCCATGGTGTTATAGGTGTGGAACCTCTTTATCTCAGCATGAATTAGCCGATTCTTATCAAGAGATGGAGCATATAGCAGTATATGTTAAGCTTCCAATTAAAGATAGAAGAAATGAATTTTTGCTGGTGTGGAGTACGACTGCATGGACATTTCCAGCAAATGTAGCAGCTGCAGTAAATCCCGATCTAGATTATGTAAAAATAAAACAAGGCTATGAAACTTATTACCTATCAGAAAAAACATCCTCAAAATTAAAAGAACATTTTGATGTTCTAGAAAAATTAAAAGGAAAACAGTTACTAGGATTAGAATATGAAGGTCCTTTTGATGAACTAGAAGCACAAAAAAATATAGTTCACAAGGTGATTGCCTGGAGTGACGTAGGTGAAGAGGAAGGAACAGGCATAGTTCACATAGCCCCTGGTTGCGGTCAAGAAGATAATGAGTTGGGTAAAAAAGAAAAATTAAGAGAGATATCTCCATTAGACGAATCGGGTTATTACAAAGGAGGATTTGATTGGTTAACGGGAAAAAATGTCAAAGGAATAACAAAAGATATTTTAGCAGATTTAACAAAAAAAAGAAAACTCCATAGCGAAGAAAGATACAAGCATCGTTATCCAGTTTGCTGGAGATGTAAAGAAGAGCTAGTTTTCAGATTAGTATCTGAATGGTTCATTTCTTCAAAGGAAATAAAGCCTTTAATGAAAAAAGAAGCTTCTAAGGTAATTTGGTACCCAGAGCATGCAGGAAAATTAATGCAAGATTGGCTTAACAATATGGGAGATTGGTGTATCTCAAGAAAGAGATTCTGGGGATTGCCTTTAATGTTCTATGAATGCCAATGCAATAACTTAGAAATAATAGGTTCATTAAAGGAATTAAAAGAAAAAGCAATTGATAAAAAATTAGTAGACTCTTTGCCAGAGTTACACCGACCATGGATAGACAAAGTAAAAATACGTTGTTCTAAATGTGGAAAAGCAATAGCAAGAATTCCAGATGTAGGAGATTGTTGGTTAGATGCAGGAATTATTCCATTTTCAACATTAAATTACTTAAATGATAAATCCTACTGGAAAAAATGGTTCCCAGCAGAATTTATAACAGAAATGCGTGAACAGATAAGATTGTGGTTCTATTCAATGCTTTTCATGTCAGTAACATTAGAAAATAAAACACCGTATCAATCAGTTTTAGTTTATGAAAAAGTACACGATGAAAAAGGAAATCCGATGCACAAAAGTGCGGGAAACGCAATATGGTTTGATGATGTGGTTGAAAAAATGGGCGCTGACATAATGCGTTGGATGTATTCAAGTCAAAATCCAAATTATAACTTAAATTTTGGTTACACACCTGGAAAAGAGGTAAAAAAACAATTAGATGTAATATGGAATCTAGGAAATTATGTAAAAATTTATTGCCAAGATAAAAATCAAAAAGAAAAAGACTTAGATCCAGTAGACAAATGGATAATTTCAAGAAGAGAATCTACAAAAAAAGAAGTAAAAGAATATTTAGAAAATTTACAGCCACACCAGGCAATGAGATCACTACAAAACTTTATTTTACAAGATTTATCCAGATCTTACGGTCAATTTATTAGAGAATCTTTAGATAACAGCCAAGTACAGAGAGTGCTTTACAACACCTATGTAGACTCAATAAAAATGCTAGCTCCATTTACTCCATTTATAGCAGAAAAAATATATCAAGACATTTCAAAAAAAGAACTTTCAATTTTCTTAGAAAACTGGCCAGAACCTAATGAAAAATTAATTGATAAAAAACTAGAAGATAATATGGTTGTCGTAAAGGAAATAATACAGTCAATCTTAGCTCAAAGAGATAAATCTCAAATAGGTATCAGATGGCCTTTGCAATCAACAGCTATTTTGACAAAAAGTAAAGAAATAGAAACGGCAGTAAAACAGCTAGAATTAGTGATAAAAAAGCAGGCTAATGTTAAAGAAGTTTTGATAAAACAAAAAGACATTGAGAAATATGAAGTGGAAATAAAGACTAACTTGACACCAGAATTAGAAAGAGAAGGATTCACAAGAGAAGTCATTAGGAGAATCCAAGCATTAAGAAAAAAAGCAGGATTAAAAAAAGAAGATAAAATAAACTTAGAAATAAAAACAAAAGTTGAGCTAGATGAAAAAGTCATAAAAGAAACAGTAGGTGCATCTCTAATTAAGAAAGTAGATTCTTCTAAGTTCTCAGATAAATTCAAAATCAAAGAAAAAGAGTTTGAAATTAAATTAACCACCACTCTATAATAAAAACTTTCCAAAAACCTTTTAAATACTTTTAAGAAGGATTTAAATACTTTTGCAAAAACTTATATATATCTTATAAATAAGTTAAACCGGAGGGATTTTTTAATGTCCGCACAAAATAAAACTTACGAGATTACCATCCAAAACATTGTTGTTTCTACATCACTTGAACACGACATCCCATTGATCAAACTCGCAGAAGTTCTACCAAACACCGAATATAATCCTGAACAATTTCCAGGTTTAGTAATGAGGATAAAAGATCCAAAAACTTCAGCTTTAATTTTTAGTTCTGGTAAGATTGTATTAACCGGAGCAAAATCATTAACAAAAGTAAAAGAGTCATTGCAAAAAATTATAAAAAACTTGGCTAAAATAAAAATAAGAATAAAAGTAAAGCCTAAAATCAATGTTCAAAACATGGTTGCCTCAGGCTCAATTCATATGGATTTAAATCTAAATTCTTTAGCAATGAAGTTAGACAATACAGAATACGAGCCAGAGCAGTTTCCAGGTCTAGTTTACAAATTATCAGGGACAAGAGCTACATTCTTGTTATTTAGTAATGGAAAAATAGTTTGTACAGGAACTAAGTCAGAAGCTAAATTAAAGGAAGCTGTAAAGAAGTTAGTTGTAGTTTTAAAGAAAGTAAAATGAAAAAATCGATAGTTTTTATTTCCTTAATAGCATTAATAATAATCTCGGGATGTATTCAAAATCAAAATAAGTTACCAGATAATTTTACTATAGTCTTCTATGGAGACCTAAGTAGCAGTGGCGGGACAAGAGTACAAGATGCTAGATTAACCTTTCTTCAAGGAAATATTGTTTCAGGTTGGCAAAGATACGAGCATGGTGGGATAATAGTCGTAGATTCTTGCACAGTAAACAGAGAAACAAAATCGTGGAAAGGAGAAGATGGCAATGAATGCAAAATCCAAGACCCCTTTCCATTGACTAAAGCAGAATTACAACAGTTAATCTCTTTAGAGGGATACGAGCCTTATAACAAATGTGGTTTTAGAGATATATGTTACTCCATATTCACAACAGAATAGTATATTCCACCATAACAAAATTATTTTAAATAACTAAAGCATTAGCTCATTTATGGATTCTCATGAACAAATTCAAAGGGCAAAGGATTTCTTAGACTCATTTTATGAAAAAAAAATTCATTCTTTAATAAGCCAGGGAATAACAACTTTAGTGATAGATTTTGCTGACCTGGTGAAACACGATCCAGAAATGGCAGATTACCTTCTAGAGCACCCCGAAGACACAATAAGAGGCTTTGAGTTAGCCTTAGAAGGCTATGAAGTAAATGATTGTAGGGTAAGATTCAATAACCTTAGAGAAAATCAATACATAGCAATAAGAAACATAAGGAGTGCAAATATCAACAAATTAATGTACATTGAAGGGATAGTAAGACAATCGTCAGATGTAAGACCTCAGATAACTTCTGCTAAATTCGAATGCCCTTCTTGCGGCAATACGATATCGATATTACAATTAGAAACAAGATTCAAGGAGCCAACCAGATGCACCTGTGGAAGAAGAGGCAAATTCAGGTTAATCTCAAAACATTTGGTAGATGCCCAGAGATTAGTTTTGGAAGAAGCTCCTGAAACACTAGAAGGAGGAGAGCAACCAAAGAGGTTATCAGTTTTCTTAAAAGAAGATTTAGTAGAACCAAAAATGGAGAAAAAGACAACTCCTGGTAGTAAAGTAAGGGTTTTCGGCATAGTTAAAGAAGTCCCGATTTTATTAAAGTCAGGAGCTCAGTCAATAAGATATGACTTGATGATGGATTCTAATTACATAGAGCCTATAGATGAAGCGTATCAAGATATTGAAATAGATCTAGAAGAAGAAAAACAGATTAAGGAATTGTCAAAAGATATAAGAGTTTATGAAAGGTTTATTCAATCAATAGCTCCTTCTATTTTTGGCTATGATGATGTTAAAGAAGCAATAGTACTACAATTGATGGGGGGTGTTAGAAAGAAGAAAGAAGATGGGACTGCAACTAGAGGAGACTTACATGTGCTTTTAGTTGGTGATCCAGGTAGCGGGAAGAGTCAAATCTTAACTTTTGTTTCAAAAATAGCACCCAAGGCGCGATTCGTTTCCGGTAAGGGCGCGTCTGCAGCAGGGCTTACCGCAAGTGTTGTTAAAGACGAGTTCCTTAAAGGATGGGCATTGGAAGCAGGTGCAATGGTTCTGGCAAATGATGGCTATTGTTGCATAGATGAACTGGACAAGATGTCTGTAGAAGATACTTCTGCTTTACATGAGGCATTAGAGCAACAAAGGATTAGCATTAGTAAGGCTAATATCCAGGCATGCTATTCTGAAGATACGGAGGTCTTAACAGAAGAGGGATGGAAGAGGTATAACGAAGTAAAAAATTTAAAGATAGCACAATATGATCCTAGCCTCAAAATAATACAGTTTCTCAGCCATAATGGGCTATATGTCTATAACTATGCGGGGGAGATGTTCCACTTCAAAAGTAAAAGGAATGACATATTAGTCACCCCCAACCACAAAATGCTGCTAAAAAAAGATAAAAGCGGAAAATTTGAATTTATAAATGCAGAGAACATAACATTTTCTAGGTTTAGGTTTTTAAATTCAGGTAATTTTAAAGGAAAGGAAAGAAAATTCTTTATTCTTCCTCCAATAAAAAATAAACAGAACAGGAAGCACAAAAAATATACAAATCAGGAAAAACCACAAAAAATTCCATTTGACTTATGGTTAGAGTTCCTAGGATACTATGTGTCTGAAGGCGGATTACAGAAAAGAGCTGCATTCGGAATACCTCAAAAAAAAGGAGAGAAAGCCAACAAGATAAAAAAGTGTTTATTAAAATTATCAAAATACGTTGGTTTCACATTGTCAGAATCTAAAGAAGGGAAATATATCAGATTTCAGATTACGAATACACAATTATTTGATTATCTAGAAAAAAACTGCGGAAAAAAATATTTTAACAAAAGGTTGAATTTAAACTTTTCTGATATATCAAAAAGTCAATTGAAAATACTATTTGATGCAATGATGGTCGGAGATGGGTCTTCTGATGGGAAGTCTTATTCTTCAGCTTCAAAAGAATTAATTGATCAATTTCAAGTAATCGCATGTCTAATTGGAAAATCTGCCAGTTTACACATTCAATACGATGACGGGTACAGGGGGAAGAGAGTAAGGTTGTATAGGGTATGCCTATCAGAAAGAACACAGCCAGAAATAAAAAGAGAGCATATTAAAAAATTAAATTACAAATGTAATGTATTTTGTTTTGCCACTAAAACGGGATTCTTTATAACCAGAAGAAATGGAAAAGTAGCTATCCAGGGAAATACATTGATGGCGAGAACTACAGTTCTAGCCGCTGCAAACCCAAAGCTAGGAAGGTTTGATCCATATGCACCAATAGCTTCTCAAATAAACTTGCCTCCAGCATTAATCAACAGGTTTGATTTAATATTCCCAATAAGAGACATTCCAAACAGAGAAAAAGACAAGTTGATAGCATCACATGTATTAAGGTTGCAACAAAAACCAAGCGAATTAAAATCAGAAATAGACTCAAAACTATTCAGGAAATATTTAACATACGCAAAGAGAAAAATAAATCCAGTTCTAACAGATGCAGCAATAGATGAAATTATGACATTTTATATCGATTTAAGAAATACAACAACTGCAGGAAATGAACAAGAAATAAAACCAATTCCAATTTCAGCTAGACAACTAGAAGCTCTAGTAAGATTATCAGAGGGGTCTGCAAGAGTTAGACTATCAAAAAAAGTGACAAGATTAGATGCAAAAAGAGCAATAAGGTTATTAAGACATTGCTTAATGCAGGTAGGTATTGATCCTGAAACAGGTCAATTTGATATTGATAGGATGAGTACAGGAATCTCTTCATCACAAAGATCAAGGATAGTCGTTATAAGAGAAATAATATCAGAACTTGATAAAAAGTTCGGAAAGAATATTCCAGTAGAAGAAATAATCGCAGAAGCATCAGAAAAAGGAATTGATGAAACTCACGTTCAAGAATCCATAGAAAAGTTAAAAAGAGAGGGAGAAATTTTTGAACCAAAAGCTGGATACTTGAGTAGAATAACTTAAACATAATTCATAGTCTAGGCTCAAAATAGAAACATTTTTATATACTTTTTACTTAATCAACTTGTGCAATATTACTCTAAAGAACAACTGATAGTAGCAATAAAAAAATATTCAAATGTTACAAAGAAAACGCCCACAATAAAAGAAATAGAAAAAAATAGAAATCTCCCCCCTAGGAGTCAACTTCTAAAACAATTCAAGACATGGAATAACCTCATAAAGCAGTGCGGATTAAAGAGAAACAAGGTGTGGGGTTATCATAAAAATGAACTACTGGGCTTTTTAATTGAATATAAAAGAAAAAATGACAATATTCCAAAGATAAAAGATTTTACAGGAACTCAAGAATTACCTTCTTCCGCGCCGTACTTTAGGAATTTCGGTTCTTGGAATAATGCTTTAAAACAAGCAGGATTGGCGACAAATAAAAGAGACAGGTATACAAAAAAAGAATTAATAAATCTATTAAAGAAAAAAGCAAGTTTGTTGGGCAGAAGTCCTAAGGGGTATGAATTAGATAGGGATAAGAGATTTCCTTCTTCAGCTTCATATTCAGACCATTTTGGTACGTTGAATAAAGCATTACAAAAAGCAGGATTAGAGGTACAATATTATAATAGAAAATGGACAAAAGAAGAAATAATTTTTTGGTTAAGAAGAAAATATAACGAGCTAGGTAAAACACCAGGAATAAGAGATTTTGATAAAGATAAAAATGCACCTGCGAAGAATACAGTAAGAAAGTTATTTGGTAACTGGACAAAAGCCCTAAGAGAATCAAAAATTCCTGTTAAAAGATTCCATTCCAAAACAGAACTAATAGAACTAATGCAAAAGCTTTCAAAAAAACTAAATAAAACACCTACAAGAACTGATATGGATAATGCAAAAGGATTTCCCTCATATGCCCCATTTGTAATAAAATTTGGAAGCTATACCGCAGCATGTTTGAGAGCAGGATTAACTCCTAACGACGGAAGAAATAATAAAATTTGGCAGGGATGGGAAAGGCACTGCATTGAAATGGCAAAGGCAATCTACGAAAAAGTAAGCATAAAAAGTGATAGCTTGGTAGATGGAATTCCAGACATTTATATTAAAGAAAAAAATTTGTTTATAGATGCAAAAACCTGTGGGTATAAGGAATTCAGAGAACAGGTTAAAAAATATTGCTTTAACGGAGCTAAATTAGAGTTCTGGTGTATTTTCAAAGGCATGGAAAACAGAAGCAAGAAAGTCAGATATGTTTATGCTGAAGAACTTGCTAAAATGATGAAAGACATTGGAAGAAATGACTTGAGTTCAAAATGCTATCAATTCATTAAAAACATATACTCTGAAGAGCAGACTTCACTCGCATAATGCTTAAAAAGAAAAGTACATATAACAATATAATATGGAGCAAATAGAAAGACTTCCAGCATACAAAGTATGGTTATCTAGTATAAACAATGGATCTTATGTAAAACAAACAGGAGAATTTACTCCACATTACATTGATGTAGAAGGCAAAAAAATATCAAGAATAAATATCATTGCAACAGTAGTGCAAAAAACAGAGATAGAGGATAAATCTTATTCTTCATTGACAGTGGATGATGGGTCTGCTCAAATAAGGATAAAGACATGGAGAGATGATACAAAATTGCTAAATCAAGTAAATGTCTCAGATATTTTAATAGTGATAGGTAAGGTAAGAGAATACCAAGATGAAATATATGTCACGCCAGAAATAGTAAAGAAAGTTAGTTCAAAATTGCAAATCTTAAGAAGCTTGGAATTATACAAAGAATATGGAAAACCAAAACCTCTTTCAATAGTTCTTAGAAAGCAGATTTCAGAAGAAAAAAGCTTCAATGTTGAAGAAGAAAAAATAGGCGACAACCAAGAGCAAAAAAGACAAAGGCTTTTGAATAAAATAGAAGAAATGGATGATGGAAGCGGAGCAGAAATTTCAAAGGTAATATCAAGTTCTGGATTGCTAGAATCAGATGCTGAAAAAATATTGCAGAGTATGCTTTTGGAAGGAGAGGTTTTTAACATTTCCTCATCAAAAATAAAATTAACGTAACTCTTAAAAACACTATTTTCTCTAATGTACTATGGATTACGAGCAGTTGTTAAAAAAAGCGTATAAGGAAATACCTCAATCTTCTGAGTCAACAGAGCGTTTTGATATTCCAAAGGCTCAAGGGCATATACAAGGAAGTAAAACTGTGATTTCTAACTTCGCAGCAATGTGCTCCGCATTAAGAAGAGAGCAAGAACATTTGTTAAAATTTCTGCAGAGGGAATTGGCAACACCAGCAGTTATTGATGGTCCTCGCTTGGTTTTAGGAAGAAAAATTGCATCATCTTTGATAAATGAAAGAATAAAACAATACGCAGAATTATTTGTTCTTTGTCCAGAGTGCAAAAAACCAGATACCCAATTAAAAAAAGAAGACAGAATTACAACAATTAAATGCACAGCATGTGGTGCAAAACATCCAGTTAAAGCAAAAATATGATTTTGTTAAAACTCCATAAAAACGGAAACAGCGAAGTTGTTTCATTGTGCGATTCTAATCTTATAGGCAAAACTTTTGAAGAAAGAAAGTTACGCATAGAAATATCCGAAAGATTTTACAAAGGAGAAGAGTTGCCTAAAAAAAAAGTTATAATGATTTTAAAAAACTGCAACAACGCAAATGTTGTAGGAGAAGAATCAATAAAGCTGGCCTTAGATAACAACATAATAGAAAAAGAATCTATATTAAAAATAAAGAAAATACCAATTTCGTATCTAATAAGAACATGACAATATACTCTAATGATCAATACTATCAGGCAAAATTGCAATTAAGACCATGTACAAAAGAAATATTGGACTTTGTGTATAATGAAATTGACAAAAGAGACGATTGTTTAATCTCAAAAGAAGAAGAATTGAAAACAGGCGCCGACATTTACTTAACGTCCCAGAAATTCGCTCAAATACTTGGTAGAAAACTTAAAGTAAAATTCAAGGGAAAAGTCACAATATCAAGAACTTTGTTTGGCATTAACAAAATGACTTCTAAAAAAGTTTACAGGGTTACGATACTGTTCAGACTAGAAGAAAAAAATAGTAATTAAATAGTGGTAACAAAACGAAAGATTTATAAACAAAAAAACACCCCAAAAAACAAGTAAAACGGGGTTATCCTATGGGGAAGGACAATCAATTCTTTTATTGTTCAATCTGAATACGTACCAGCCCAACAGTAAACTTTATAAATAGGTTCCTGTTCGTTCGAAGCTCCGTTTCTTAAGCAATTAAAATGAAAGAAATAAACAATTATCAGAGAGATTCAGGGAAAAATTTAGAAGGAAGAACTTCTAGTTACTTCTTGAATATTGCGAAGCACGCATTTCCAATAGTTGGAACTCTATGGATATACACTAATATGAGTTGCGCATATCCTGCAATTACAAAAATTAATATTACAACTTCTCCTGCACTAGAAAATACGGTTTTAGTAAAGGAAGAAAAACAGTTTTTACAAGAAAAAAGACCGCAAGCGCAACTGCCAACATTACAGGAATTAGTACAAATAGACCCATTAATGGAAGGGAAATATGTTGCAACTTCAAAATACAGCACAACAATCAGCTCAGCAGAGAAAGAATATGGTTTACCTAAAGGATTATTGGGTGGGTTAATAATGCACGAAAGTGAAGGAGATAGATATGCAGTTTCACCAGTAGGAGCAGCTGGATTAAGCCAATTAATGCCCGTAACTGCAAAAGGATTAGGTCTAAAAGTCTGGTATCAATCAGATAAGCCACCAATAAAAAGCACAGGTTACGGAGATAGCCTATCTACATTAGTAGCTCAGCACAAAAAAAAGCCAAAAGAGCTAACAAAAGTAGATGAAAGGTTCATACCAGAGAAGAGTATAATGCTCGGTGCAGAATATCTCAGGCAATTGTATGACCAGCTAGGAGATTGGGACTTAGCTTTAAAGGCTTACAATGTAGGACCAAATCACAAGAAACTTCACAAAATAAAACTGGCATATCCTACATCGGTAAGAAAATATCAAGAATACTGGAATGGAAGGAATAGAAGACTACCAGAATTTGCATACATACCCAGCGATTCAGTAGTAAGTAAACTATAAAAGGCTTTGCGTGGATATTAGCTGACTTTTGTCAGCTTATTATAATACGCAAGTTTTCTTGCATTGTGTATTATAATCCTTGCTGTTATTTGGCTTAATC
>JACOZR010000035.1 GCA_016181245.1 Candidatus Woesearchaeota archaeon
CGCAAAGATTGATGCTCCAAAAGAATACATAGGCAAGAAAGCCTATGTATTAATCAGAGGTTAAAACTCTGAATCTATTGAGTATCCGCGCAAAGCCAGATAAACCACAAGGGAGAAAAGTAGATGAAGTTTCTTTCGAGATACAAAATGCGATTTTAGGGAAGAGAAAGCAAGGTTACGGTGTTCATACAATAGAAGGTTTACTTAAGCGAGAGGGGATATTTGTTTCGCATAATAAAATTCATAAGTTCCTTACACAACGAGGAATGATAGTTCCCGAACCTAAAAAAGGAAGAAGGAAGCATTACATCCGATGGGAAAGGAAACATTCAAATAGCCTCTGGCAAACGGATTTCTGTTGGGTTTCTCAACTTGACTGTTGGTTGTGTGGCTGGTTGGACGATCATAGCAGGTTCGTGCCCATTGCAGAATATCTTACCGAAGCTACAACTGATGAAGTTCTTAGATTATTCGAGAAAGCTGCAAAAACTTATGGTTACCCCCGAGAAACCTTGAGTGATCGAGGTACGCAGTTCTATGCAAACCTCGGAGAAACCTGTAGGTTTCTTGAGCGCATGAGACTGAGAAAGGTGAACCACATTTACGCCTCTCTCAAGAAACCCACGACGTGTGGAAAACTCGAAAGGTTCTGGGGAACACACAATACAGAAAGATGGAATTTTTCCAGTTTAAACAAATTTCTCGAACATTACAACTACAAAAGACCCCATATGTCCCTTGATTACCTTACGCCTTATCAAGTCTACAAACGAGACTTGAAAGTGTAACCTAATTACGGGACATCACAATTAAAAGGTCTTACTCAAATAAACCCCATCATCAACATAACCAAGTTTTCTTCTATAATAATCTTTAACACCAATTCCAGAAATAACAATAACTTTTTTGCAATTAAAAGATTTAGAAATTCTCTCAGCTTCTTCCATTAATTTAATTCCTAACCCTTTATGCTGAATACTTTCTTCTTCTCCAATTTTAGCAGCATTTCCATAAACATGCAACTCTCTAACTAAACTAGTATCCAAAGTTATCTCTCTTCTAAAAGGCTTAGAAGGAATTCTTAATCTCAAAAATCCGAGTAAGATATCATTTTTAACGTCATCAAAACTCAAAAATATTTCTTTCCCATTAGCAGCTTCATAATCAATTCTGTTTAACTTAACATTAGTCCAATCAATTTCTTTATTCATGGGTTCCTTGCATCTTATGCATTTGCAAATAACATTTTTCTTTTTCATTTGCTCATGGATTATCTGTCTTAAATTAGTCCTGTCAACTCCCGCCTCTCTCCTATAAGTAGGAATATCTCTTTGAACTCTCATAACTCTGCAGTATTTTGGTATAAACCTCTTCATTTCAACAATTCTTGAAGCAGCTTCTTCAGTTGTTATTGGTTCAAATTCTCCTTTTTGCCATAAAGAATAAAGAGCTGTATTTTTGAAAACCATGCAAGGATAAATCTTCAAGGCATCAGGTTGGTAATCTGAATTAGAAAACAATTCTTTAAACATTGCAATATCCTCTTCTCTAGTGGTTTTAGGCAATCCGACCATCCAGTGAAATCCAACTTTATATCCAGAATCTCTTAATAATTTTATAGACTTCTTAGTATCTTCTAAATTATGCCCCCTATTAATAAATTTCAAAACATCATCTTTCAAACTTTGAACCCCTAGCTCAACTCTTGTAACTCCTTGAGAAAGCATAGTATTAATCTCCTTTTCAAAACACCAATCAGGTTTAGTTTCAACAACCAGAGTTACATTTCTTATCTTAGAAATTTCATTTCTTAACTGTTCTTTTTCCAAAGTTGTTATTTTTTTATTCTCTAATAATCTATTTTGAACTCTTTTAACTCTCTCAGCATCTTTAAATTCTCCAGGCAATTCAAAAAAACTAAAGAATTTTTCATAATTAAAATTAGTTTCATAAAACATTTCAGAAAAATCATTCATAGCCTGTAAAGCTTCCATGATAAACTCATTTTGATAATCAACATCAAAAGAAGGAAAAGTTCCACCCATAATGATTAATTCTACTTTCTCTATTTCCTTTTTCAGGGCATAATATTGTTCTAATCGATTCATAACTTGTAAATAAGCACTATAAAAATTTCTAATACCCCTCATAGAAGCAGGTTCTTTCCCAGTATAAGACATAGCAACCCCTTCCTTAATGAAATCAGGGCACATTATACAAGCCCCGTGTTTGCATCTTATGGGTTTAGACATGATAGCAATAGGAGCAACACCAGAAATGGTCCTTATAGGTTTAGTCCCGACAGTGTCTTTAAACTCATCAAAATTCTCTTTAGAAATAGCAGAAGTAAACTCAAAATTTCTCGGTATTTTTTTCAATCCATACTGTTTAGAAAGCTTGATTTTTAACCTATTAAACTGATTACTATCTAATTTCTTCTCTTTCAATATTTTAATAAGCTCTTCTTGATAAGTCATAGTTTAAACCACTAAAAATGCACTATAAAAGATTAATTATTTCTGGTTTTGTAATTGCAAACTGTTAGTAGGAAAGTTTAAATAAATAGAAAATACTAAAAAAATATGCCAAATCCAAGAAAAAGAAGTTCTCGTATAAGACCATCAAAAAATAGGAGAAGAAAAACATTCTGGGAAAAATTCTTTGAGTAAAATGGCTTCTAAGATTTTTATTGATACCAATATTATCGTCCACTACATAATTCTAAAGAAGATAAAAGAAACAGAAAGAGACAACAAAGAGTTGTGGAAAGAGTATAGAAGAATAGAACCTTCTTATCAGTTATTGTCCTTAATATTAAAAAATAACAACGATAGTTTTGAGTTTTATACATCCCACTTAGCGATTACAGAAATTGCTAATGCACTCCATGATGAATATAGATGTAGAAGAATGAGGAGAGATGGAATTCCATTAAGTTCTTGGGTCAGGTTAAAACATAGATTTAATTTAGAAAAAGAAGATGCTGA
This sequence comes from Candidatus Woesearchaeota archaeon, assembly GCA_016181245.1. Taxonomy (GTDB): domain Archaea; phylum Nanobdellota; class Nanobdellia; order SCGC-AAA011-G17; family GW2011-AR20; genus JACQNJ01. The sequence continues at coordinate 2,988 of JACOZR010000035.1, forward strand.
TGAAATTTTAAGTGAAATCGTGAAATTTATCGAATCATTTAGAATAAAGATAATTCTATTAGAAGAAAAGTATACATTTAGCCTTATTTATAAATTTATTTTAGAAAAGCAAATAGGAACACAGGATTCTATCTTACTTTCTACAGCAATAAATAGTAAGTGTAGTCATTTTGCAACCCAGGATAAAGAACTTAGAAAGAAAAAACTCAAAGAAATAAAAGTAGTTAGTGCTGATGAAATCCGAGATGAAATAGTAAAGTAAATAAGCATATATGCCTAACGCATGTGAAAAAGAAGAGGTATTAAAACTAAGTAAGAAAGGTTTGAGAAAGCAACATAAACGGATTTGGAACAGGTTGCTACATAATAAAAAATACAGAAGTAAAAAAGCAATAGTAATAACCCAGAAATAATAAAACCGAAACCCCAGAGGGTTTCAGGAAGCTTAAAATGTCATGAGGACACAAAAAACCTCAGGCTAGTAGATATTCTAAGAATATAAAAAACTATTGTTGCCCCTGATTCAGCCAATAAAGTCTGGTTATGGAAGTTAAGAATAGAGGAAATATAGAATACAAAAAGTTACAGAAAACATTATTTTAACCTTAAACCCCGTTAAAGAAAGCTTTTTATCTCTTCCTGTTTATAGTTAAGATTTGAATAGAATAGTTAACTTTAGGAGGTTAAAATGAACCAACAAATTCAACCAATATTTATTTTACCAGAAGGTTCTCAAAGAACTACAGGTAAAGATGCTCAAAGAAACAATATAGCTGCAGCTAAGGCAGTTGCAGAAACTGTTAGAACAACTTTAGGTCCAAAAGGCATGGATAAAATGCTTGTAGACAGCATGGGCGATGTTGTAGTTACAAATGACGGAGTAACAATCCTAGAAGAGATGCAAATAGAGCACCCAACAGCTAAAATGATAGTTGAAGTGGCTAAAACCCAGGAAAGTGAAGTGGGAGATGGCACAACAACAGCAGTAGTTTTGGCAGGAACATTACTTAAAAATGCTGAAGAACTTTTAGATGATAATATTCATCCAACTATAATCGCTAAAGGTTATAGAATGGCAAGTGAAAAATCCCAGGAAATTTTGAATGAATTAGCAGAAAAAATAGATGAAAAAGATGATGAAATTCTAAAGAGAACAGCAATAACAGCAATGACTGGAAAAGGTGCAGAAGGAAACAAAGATGTTTTATCTGACTTAGCAGTTAAAGCAGTTAGATTAGTAAAAGATGAAGATGGTGTAGATTTAGAAACAATAAGATTTGAAAAGAAAACAGGGGATAAAATAGAAAATTCTGAACTTATAATGGGAATTGTCATGGACAAAGAAAGAGTTCATAATGCAATGCCAAAAAAAGTAAAAGATGCTAAAATAGCATTATTGGATGCTGCCTTAGAAATAAAGGGCCCAGAATCAGACACAAAAATAGAGATTAATGATCCTAGACAACTAGAGGCATTTATTGACAGAGAAGAAAGAACAATAAAAGACATGATAGAAAGAGTAAAAGCTTCTGGTGCAAATGTAGTTATTTGTCAAAAGGGAATTGATGATTTGGCTCAACATTACTTAGCAAAATCAAATATTTATGCAGTAAGAAGAGTAAAGAAATCCGATTTAGATAACTTAGCAAGAGCAACTGGTGCTAAGGTAGTTAACAACATTAAAGAATTATCAAGTGAAGATTTAGGCTATGCTGGCTTAGTTGAAGAATTAAAAGTTGGAGATGAATTAATGACTTATGTAAGAGAATGTAAAAATCCAAAAGCAGTAACAATTCTATTAAGGGGCGGAACTCAGCATGTTGTAGATGAAATTGAAAGAGCAATGAAAGATGCAATTGGAGATATTGCGGCAATGCTAAAATCCGGAAAAGCAGTAGCAGGCGCAGGTGCAACAGAAATAGAGTTGGCAAAAAGATTGAGAAAATACGCAAATTCATTATCTGGAAAAGAACAGCTAGCAGTATTGGCATTTGCGGAAGCAATGGAAGTAATCCCAAGAACTTTAGCAGAAAACGCAGGTTTGGATCCAGTTGACATAGTAGCAGAATTAAAATCAAGACATGATCAACCAGAAGGAAGGTGGGCAGGGATTAATGTTTTTACTGGCAAAATTATGGATGCCTGGGAAGAAGGAGTAATAGAACCTTTAAAGATTAAAACTCAAGCAGTAGCATCTGCATCAGAGGTAACAGAATTAATCTTAAGAATAGATGATGTTATTGCATCTTCAGGAAGCTCAAAAGGAAATCCAGCTGGTAGAATGCCTCACCCAGAAATGGATGGTATGATGTAAAAGATTTATATATCTTTTCTTCTTTTTATTTACATGGTAAGTTACGTAGAATATTTAGCAGATTCTTGTTTAGGTTGTTGTAACACAGAGGTAGAAGCAACAGATTATTTATTAGCTTTAGCATTTGATCCGTGTTACGAAACAGTCTTAAGCTTCGTAAGGACAAAGTGGGGCGAAATAGCAGAAATAATTGAAAGAAAATCAGGAATAAAGGTAATACCTCTCGAAGTTATAGTAGCTGGAAAATTAAGTCGTAATTGAAAGCCTTAGTAAACTTTAAATAGTTCTTATTTCTCAAGTATAATAGAAAGAGGTGTTTATGTGTGGCACAAAAATCAGCAGTTTCTAATCATGAAAAATTAATAGAGCAATTAATAGAAAATAATCTTATTCTACAAAAAAAAGAAACAGAATTAATGGTTAATGTATCTCAATTAGTAAAAAGGATAGACAGAATGCTAAATGTTTTTGAAGAAGCTTCTAAACATGTAATGGAAGTAGGAGAAGAGAAGAAAATAATAGAGTTAGCAGATAAACTTGAAGAATTATTAAATCAAAACAAAAATATTGCAAAAGGTCTTATCATGCTTGAACAATATGTAAAAACAAAGTCTCAATTTGAATCTCCAATGCAGCAGAGAAGGATATGAAAGACGTTCATTTTCTTTTAGATGAAGTATCTGAACAGGACAAAAAAGAAGTCAAAGACATAATAAAAAGAATAAAAACAAAAACTCAAAAAACACCTAAAGAGATTGTTTTTCTAAGAAAGTTTACATTATCCTTAATGAAGCAATATGCAGTAAAAAAAGCAGTTCCAAAATCTGTCCCAATCCCATTTCAGTTGCATATAAAAGAAACTCAGTCAATACCAGAACCTTTAATTTTAATGCCGAGGTTGACAGAAGTACCCGAACCAGTTCAATTAACCAATAAAATTTCAATAAACGAAGTTCCAGAACCAGTAAGACTTACAGAAATAAAAAGTGAAATTCCTGTTCCAGCGCCAGAACCTTTAAAATTAGTGGATTTACACAAAGAAGCGCCAATACCTTCTAAACCAACAATACCAACACCAAATAAAGAAATAAATGCAATAAAGAAAGAGTTAAGTGTTCCTATTCCGAATTAATATGTACACTTATTTTAGTTTAAACTAGAAAATAATTAAAAAGATTCTCTAATGAGAAACCTCTATTGTGGATATTTCTCAAGACGTGTTTGAAACTCTTCTCATTCTTTTCTTGTCAATGGTTGTTTCAATACTACTTCCAAATTTTCAGGTTCTTCTCGAAAAGCATAGCCATTTAAAAAACAAGGGGTTTCTGGAAATTGTGTCTTTAAACCAATATCCCCAAAACGACTAAACATAACCGCGATACCAAATTTTCCAGCATGTTCTCCTTCTTTTACCCTAACAATATATCCATAGTCTATACCATTAAAATGTAGTGGATCAATTGGCTTGTGCTGAGCCATCGACTCCCATATCATTTGAGTACTCATGATATTAGTTGTTACTATAAAGTTTATAAATATATCGATAATAACACCAGTTATGCCAAATTAATATCAACATCTAGGATTAATCGTCAATTCTCCAATTAGGCTTAATATCGATTTCTTCAATTTTTTTCTTATCAAATTTAACGTTTTTAGATTGTAAAATTCCTTGCCATGCAACCATTAAACCTTGATCACCACTATATTCAACAGGAACAACTGAAAATTTAACTTTCCTGTCTTTGCACGTGATTGAAAGCATTTGAATCAATCTTTTATTAGCAGCAACCCCTCCAATTAATAATAATTCTTTTTTTTCAGTATGCGCTAAAGCTCTTTCAGAAACTTCAGTTAACATCGCAAACAAAGTTTCTTGTAAAGAAAAACACAAATCTTCTTTAGATACACCTTTCTTAGCTAGATTTATAGCTTGAGTAATTATTCCGGAAAACTCAACATCCATTCCCTTTACAACATAGGCTAATTCAACATATTTTCCTTTTTTAGCTAATTCTTCAATTTTAGGACCAGAAGGAAACCCTAAGCCAATATCTCTCCCAAACTTATCCAAAGCATTTCCAATTCCAATGCTTAAAGCTTCTCCAAATATTCTATATTTATTTCCTTCAAAAGCAATTATTTGGGTATTAGCACCAGTAGCTAAAATAAACACAGGATCTTTAGCTTTTGTTAATATTTTTCCAATTTCCAAATGTGCAATTAAATGATTAACCCCAATTAAAGGTTTCTTATATTTCAATGCTAATTCTTTTGCAAAATTCTTTCCCGCCACCAAGCATGGAGCTAGTCCTGGACCTTGAGAAAAAGAAATAATATCAACATCTTCAACTTTTAATTTAGCTTCTTTCAAAGCTTTTTCTAAAATTTCCTCTTTAATCCTTTCATGATGTTTTTTAGCTTCTAAAGGGATTATACCTCCTTTTTCAGTTTTATACATATCCTTAACATTAGCTAAAATCTTCCCAGTATCCTCAATTATGCCAATACCAAAAGTATGGGCTGTAGATTCAATTCCTAAGCATCTCATATGTTTTAACCAAATTTTCGATTTTTTAAAGCTTGTTTTTTACCACGAGAATATATTTAAACTTACAAAACATATTAAAATAGGGGGTTAAAACGATAGTTGGTGGAGTTATAGTGTTATATCTCTATCGCCTGTCAATATATGAACTTTGCTATAAAAATATTAACAGTAATTTCTTTCCTTCTAATTATCTTTATTTCATTTGAAATTCAAGATGTTGATGCCCAAATAGACCCTTCTTGTGCCAGTGAAATACCAAATATAGCAAATTTTAACCTAATAAGTTCAGAAAGAGTTTCAAACACAATATGTAAAGGACTTTATGAAGATGCTAATAACAGGTTTATAGTAAAAAACACAAAGCTAGGAAATTACACTGCCGCAATAAATTTTGTAGCATACGAGTATGTTCCATCTTATTTTAATTCAATAATAACTACAATAAATGATCAAAAGGTCCTCAAAGACCATAACACTCTAGTTTGGATTAGTGGCAAATCTGTATACAGAATAGATTTTGAAGAAAAAAGTAACTACAATAACTTTGCAAATTCAGTTTTAAGAAACTTCCCTTCAGATATCGGAAAAAGTCAAGATGACACTATAATATTTTTTAAAAAGTTTGAAGCAGAAGAAATAAATAAAGATGCACAACAAAGCACACCAAGTCAACCAAAAGCAAAAATCTCATATAAAACAACAGGCAGCTCTTCATGTAGTGATTGTGGTGGTACATGGTGGGATACAAACATATGTGACCCTGATGAATGTTGGAGCTTAGGAGATTGTTATAGTAAAGATTACTTCTATTGTTATAGCAGACCTTCAAGCGGAAGTGATGATTATTGTTTATACAAATCACAGAAAAACAGAGGTGGCTGTGCAAAAGGGGAATCAGATTGTGATAGTAATCCTGAATGCTCTGGATCATTGCTTTGTAAAGGCCCTTTATTCGGAACTGATGGCTGTTGCGCATCAAGCGAAGAATGGAAAAATAACCAATGTGTAAAAACATGTAGCGCGAGTTATACCGGAACCACAAGATGTGCTGCAGGAAATGTTATAGAAAAAGAATACAGAAATATAGATTGTAGCACAACCTGGAAAACAGACATAGACTGTGACAATAATGACAGAACAGATTCATGGGGCTCAAATTATTGTTCTAGTGGAAATATAAAACAATCCAGGACAATTCACGATTTTTCATGTAGCGCTGGTGCATGTGCTGATTCACAAAGAACTGAAGAAAAAACAGTAGAATCATGCTCAAATGGATGCTCAAATAATAGGTGCAATCAATGTACCTCAAATAGCTACCAAGGATGTTATGACAACGACCTATACAATTATGATAGTTGCGGAAATAGGGGGGCTATGATACAAGACTGCCAAAACACAAATTCAGTATGCACTTCTGATAATGGGGGAGGCAGGTATTATAATGGATATTGTGACAGCTCTTCTAACCGGTGCATGCATTCTAATTTTGAATCCTGCAATGATTGTAGTAGTGGAAGTTGTGCGCATAGATGCGATATTTCTTCAGTAAGATGGAGTAAATCCTCTGCACAAGAAGGAGAAATAGTTGATTTAATAGTTGAGGGGGATTCTGATTGCAATGGAAAAACAGTAAGATTTGAAGTAAGAGAAGCAGATTTATTTGGGGATAATCCGGTTGTAAATAATCCAAGTCAGACAAGATTTGATAAAGGTAGAGCAATATCAACGTGGGCAACAGAATGGCAAGATGACGGAATATTTAATGATCCAGAGTATTTTTTCAACGCATTTGTAGACGATCAAAAAACAAAGTCATCAGGCTCAGAGCTTAGTATATCAAAACGTCAATTATCATGTGAATTAACATCAGCATATTGGGAAGAAACAAGATTTCAAGAAAATAGTTTTGTAAAATTAACAGTCGAAGGAAGAAATTGTGATGGCAAAATAGCATCTTTTGAAGTAAAAGAAGAAAATGTATTTGGAACTTCCGATGCAAGAAACAATCCGCCATCAACTGAATTTTACAATGGAAAAGCAGTAGTCTCTTGGTTTACAGAGTGGGTAGAAGATGGATGGTTGGAAGATGATCCAGAATACCTTTTCATAGCAAAAGTTGATAGTAAAACTATTACATCAAACAACAGAGTAGAAGTTTATCAGCAATGCCTAGATAATGATGGGGATGGATATGGTCAAGGATACAGCTCAGCATGTACCTATTCTGGAATAGACTGTAAAGATGATGATCCTAATACAAAACCAGGAAATTATGATTCTTGCAACAACAAAGACGATAATTGCGATGGTGTAGTTGATGAAAATAATAATAAACAATCAGATATAAATAATTGTGGCAGTTGTAACAATGTCTGCTCATTTTCAAATGCAAATGCAGCATGCTCATCAGGAACATGTTCTATATCTTCTTGTTTGAGTAATTATGGAAATTGCGATGGCTCTAATAACAATGGCTGTGAAACTTATCTGCTAAACGATAATAATAACTGCGGAGGATGCGGGAACATATGTAGCCAAAATCAGATATGCAGTAATGGAGGCTGTACAGATGTTTTGCCAGTAGAATCATGTAATAACAACGGAATATGCGATCCTGGTGAAAATATAAACGGCTGTTACAACGATTGCAAACCTATAATAACATGCAATAATAATGGTATTTGCGAATCAGAGGAAAATAGGGATAACTGCTATAATGATTGTAAACTCCCAAACGAATGTAATTCTAACTCTGATTGCCCATTAAACCAATTCTGCAACTTAGTTTCAGGTCAAGATTTTTGTGAGCCAGTAAAATACAAAGATGAATGCTCTAATTATAATGATTATTTCTGTGAAAACGGATGGGTAAAAAAATGCGCAGATAATGGAAATTTCTTTGAAAACCAGAGAATTAAAAGCTGCACTGGAAAATACCAATATTGTGATGAAGATGTGGTAGACGGAACAGGAGATTGTTCTACCTCCCCTAATCATTTAGATGCATGGATAGACTATGCAGACACAGGAGTAAATGTCAATAAACAACAAGGAGACAAATTAATACTAAACGTCTACTCAGAACAATCAACCACTATAAACATAAGATACAATACTGAATCGTTTGAAGGTAATTGTCCTAATGGGTTATTAAGTGTTTCAGAAGGAGTTAATAAATGTGAATTATCAGTAATAAAGAATAACCCCTCGAGAGAAAATATTCAAGTAGAAAAGAAAGTATTATCAATAAACATAATCAACGACCCAGAGTTCATTACTATCACTGATTCTGAAAAGCTATTTGAAAGATTCCAAAATGAAGAAAACGGAGTGAAAGCACTGCTGAAGCAAGCATATAGTAATGCAGAATCAAGGGGTGTAGTCTATGACCTAAAAGAATACGAACTCGTTAAAGAAGAATCATTGGTGCATAAAATAATTGCATTAAATCCTTTCAGAAGATTAAGTGATTATAATGAAAAAGTAGACAATCCATCAATGACTGACAATTCATATTCAATAGCAGTCTCAAGATTTATAAAAGAAAAATGCAAAGATTGTGAGGATGTAATGATCCTGGGTGATGATTTTATAGTTCCCCACTATAGAAGAGACATTCCAACATTAAAAAAAGAATGGTTCTTCTTTGATAATAAAGAAATAAAGGAAATCTATACAGATGCCCCTTATGTAAATAAAAAAACGCTGCAATTCTCAAATTATTATGAGATGTTCAAAGTAGAAGGAAAATATCAGGGCAAAGATGTTGTAATGGTCTTGCCAGATTCAGTAAATGAGGAACAAAGATCGCAAATAGGAAGACTAGAAAATGCACTAAAGAACAAAGGCTATAACCCAGACTTCTCAGATGTAAATAGTAAAGATATAAATTGCATTGATGAAAGTTGGTTCTCAAATACAAAAGGAAAAACACTGATTATAATAGGAACTGAAGAAAATAACAACGCATTCAAATGCATGCCTTTTATTGCAGGCCAGGTAAATAGAGATTCTGCATTTATACAGCCAAATGTATGGGATAATCAAGAATACTCAATAGTATTAAACACAAACGATCCAGAAGTAATAGGCTTTTTCTCATACCTAGTAGAAACAGGAAGCATTGTAAACTTAAAAGGAGAATCAGCTTATTTCTTCAAGATAGGAACTCAATATGCAGGATATGCAGCAATGGGCGTAGGTGTGGGTTCATTAATCCTATTCTCGGGAGGCACAGCAGCACCAGCACTTCTTCTATCAGCAGGAGCTTTATTAGAAGGAATATCAGATGCAGGAAGCGCCACAGATGCTTGTGTAGTAAACAATGAGGGAATGATGTGGTGTGGTTTATCTGTAGGATTTGCAGCTCTTCCTTTTGTGCCATCAGGACCAGCTAAAGAAGTCATAAAGAAATTCGGAGATGACATATTAAATGAAAATTTATTCAAAATGTTTGAAGATGTAGAACCTCTTATGAACAAGCATTTTAACAAATTAAGGTCTTCCCCAAGAATAGGGAACATAGCTTTTGAAAATGCGATAAAAACAGCCCAAGATAATATCCACATGGCTAAAGGGGCTGAAAAATTATTAGGAGATATGGGCATAGCAGACATTGCTATAGTAAAATCAGGAAAAATAAAATCAGAAAATTTAGCTGAGGGAATAAAAGAAATAGGGAAATTAGAAGATGCAGGGGTAAACTTAGATGAAGGTATAATGGTACAATTGAGAAACCATGAAGCTGATCCTGGGCACTTGGCAGAAATAAAAGTTGCATCTAAAAGATTAGAAGAAATGGATGTTCTAGTCCTAGATAGACTAAATTATGCTAAAGGAAAAACAATAGACGGAGTAGAAGTTATTGATGCAAGACTAACTGTAAGCAAGGAATATTTTGATAATACTCCTGAGTGGGCCAAAACAATGGCTGCAGAAAATCAAATATCAATAATAACATTTGAGGGGGTAAGATAAAATGCCAAACAGCATAGAGTTTATTTTTAATATAAAAGAGAAAAAATTGGGTCTAGAGGATTTCAAAAAAGTATTGAAAAAAGTAGCGGGTAAAGATTTCAATGAAAAAAACGTTTCAATAAAAAAAAGTGGAAATCCTAATGATCCATCGTATTACAATTATCATCATAGTGACAAACGTGAGGAAATAGGAGTTAACTTTTATGGGTATGAAAAGAGCAAGAAACTAGTAATTTTTGTGCCCAACTGGAAAAATGGTCCTTCTTATTGTATAAATATCATAAAACTGATTTATTCAATATTAAAATGCGGCGGTTATGGTCACGAAACATTTGCCTTTGATGAAGAATCAAATCACAGAACTGTAGAAGAAATAAAAAAAACTAGAATCTGGGCTGTAAATCTGTTCACATCAGAAGAAATAAAAAAATATGGCAGAGAGAAAATTTTAAGCGCCCCTTGTGAAAAAATAGAAGAACTAGAAGACGGAGCAATAATAACTATGATTCACAAAAACAATTTTTATTCTGCCGAAGATAGTTTTTATTCCACATTTGAAGAAAGAGAAAAATTGAGGAAACATCTAAATGATAAATAAAATAATACTGGGACTGTGTGTACTTATCTTGTTAGTTACACCAACCTATGCAGTTAATACTTATGAAGAAACATCCTCAGTCTCTCGTATAGTAGGCGAATCTCCAACAGAAATGTTAAGGCAGTTGCAAAGAAATGAATTAAATCTAAATCACGCAACATACTACACCACAGATATAATAAGTGATAAAGATAATATACTAAAGGAGCAGTTTAACAACAACATAGAGTATCATAATTTAGCATGGAATTTCAATGATGTGCAAAACTCAGCAAAATCTTTTAATAAAAATGAGTTATTCATCTTAGAAAGTGAAGGCTCACCATCAAGGCTTAAGAAAGGTTCAGAAGAAATAGCCCCTAGAGATTTATTGTCTTGGCAACTAGAAGGAAAGGATTCCCTTGTAATTCTAGATGCGCCTTATTCAGGAATTTATCTGCCAAAAGAAGATACATTTGTTTCAAGATTAGTAAGAGAATCATCTATAATAGCGCCAAGTTCATTTAACTCTCAAGAATTCACAAAATCTTTGTTATGCCAATTAGCAGATGATAAAAATTTAGGAGAAGTTTTCAAAGATGCCAGAAATTTCCATTACAATGGAGGCTCAAAATCCTCCCAAGATAATTACATAGGATTAGTATTGCAATCATATCAACTTTATGGCAATCCTAGAGAAAAAATAGGTATGGGATGGACTGAAGCAGACAAAGAAAGAATAAAAAGAAATTACTGTAAAAATTACTTAGAAAATCTAGCGCCAAATATAGATTTCTTAGAACAGGTAGGGGATTACTCAAAGTTCAGAAAGCACCTCCTGTTTGAAATACCCTCAAATACAGTAACTCAAGCAGGAGAATTCTCAATTTTAAATACAGAAAACACATATCAAAACCTAGAACCAAATGAAATAGTAGAGCCAATTGCAGTGAGAAAAACACATTTCCCAATAAACACAATAATAACTGGATACAACCTAGAAAGTGTAGAAAATCCTGTAGAATTAGAAATTTCAAATTTACCCATCTACATGAACAGTTTTGTACAAAGAAAATGTTATGAAGATTCAAGAAACTACAAAGTAGAGTTTGAAAACGCTTATACTAATGACAATCTAGAGTTCATAGCAAGAATCTATCCAATGGAAATAATTAATTGCAAAGAAGGAAAAGTAAAACTCTACACAAAATTCAGCTATTCTGTAGATTACATACCTCTAAGCCCTGTATTAATCAATAAAATAAATACACCCTCTTCATCACCAGTGAAACAGCCTATTGACGTAGAAATGGAAATAATGCCTTTAACAAGCAGTGTAGCAACAGGTTCTCTAGCAATATTTGATCAATTTAATAATAGGATTTGGGAGCAAGAGATAACTACAGAAAATACAAACTACAAAGCCATAATTTTAGTTCCAGAACAAGAGGGATATCACAAGTATAGTGTTGAATTTATGCAAAACAATGAAACATTAAACTACAAAGAATTCTCGATAGAAACGATAATACTTACGCCTAAAGCAAAAATTCCAGTAACTGCAAGAAGCAATGAAGAAATAGAGATAAATTACGAATCCCAGCTAGACCAATCTTTTGAACTAGAAACAAAATATTACCTTTTACACAACTTTGATATTGTTCAAGAAGGAACATCTAAAAAAACAATAAACCCTAGAGAGAACATTGACGCTATAAGTCTTAACGGATTGAAAAAAGAAGAAAAAAGCTACACACTTACATTAGAATTGAACTATTTAGGCAACAAAAAAACAATAAGTTACTTGCTTAATACAAATAATGTTCCATTAAGTTACATAGAAACAAAACCAATATATTTAGAAAAGGAAAGAATAGTAATTCCGTATGAACTAACTGATGCAGATAATGATCCAGTTGAATTGACAATAGAAGACTCTAGGTTTAGTAAAGAAGGAAATTCAATAATATGGCAAACAAGTGAGGGGGATGCAGGAGAATACAATATAAATTACAAAATTAGTGATGGAATTGAACAAATAGAAAAATCCTTCACAATAAAAATAGAGAAAGCTCCTGAAGAACCTATCAAAGAAGAACCCACTACAGAGGTTCCAATTGAAGAGCCGGTTGTAGAACCACCAACAGAAGAGTTGCCTCCAGAAATTGTACAACCACCTGTAGAAGTCCCAATTGAAGAACCAGTAGAAGAAATACATCAAGAACCAGAACAACCTCAAGAAGGACTAGTTGTAGAACCTCCAATTGCCGTGAAAGAACCAACAATAGATCCTATAGCCCCAGAAATTTTAGAACTTGTTGAATCGATGAAAGAAACAATGATAACAAATATTCAAGAGCTATCAATAACAATAGAAGAGCCAATAAAAACGGAAGAATCACAAGAAGAGAAAAAATTAGTTATCAAAGAAGGAACAGAGCCTTTAGTTGAGTTAATAGTAAATGAGGATACATCAAAAGTAGAGATACAAAATATGGCTATAACTAAACAGGAAGAAGGTGCTGACAAAGGATTCATCATAGTTTCAGGATTAATACTCCCAGAAAAGCTGACAAAAACAATTTACGTTGACATTAAAGACCAAGTTGCAACAGGTGTTTGTATAAAAGATGCAGAAATAAATTCTATTAGTGAAATATCTTCTGATTGTAACGGAGAAAATGAAATATTCCTTCAATGTAATAATGAAACATATAATAATTATAGATGTGAAGCATTAGATAGTAAATACAGAATTTTTGGTTTAAAACATTCAGGAATATTAGAATCGAGTATGATTGTCGATTACGATGACGATGGTTTCCCTAATAATGTGGATTGCAGAGATAGAGACCCAACGGTGTATCCTGGAAATGCAGAAACATGTAATGATAAAGATGATAATTGTAATTCAGAAAAAGATGAGGGTTTAATTGGGGTTGAAACTTGCTCAGCATGGTCTTCAGTAGATTATAAAGGAGAATCATGTGGAAAGAGAAGATGTGAAACATGCGGAAGCCCTGTAATTGTAACAACAACTGATGAGTGTGAAGAAACTCCATGCATCCCGCATCCATTAACATGCGATAATTGGCCAGATAAAGGATATTATGGAGAAGAGTGTGGAGATCAAAGGTGCACAGACGGTTGCAACGTAGTGAGTCACAACAAAAAAGAGTGCAGTATATATCAAGATATATGTACATGGTCTCATAAAAACGGGTGTGATGATGGGTGCGGTATAGAAACATGTGTAAAAATTAATGGGGAAAAATATCAAAGAAATACTAAAGACTGTAAAGAAGAAATAAAAAGATACACTATAAAATCATTTTATGGTGTGGAATATTGTCACGAAGTTATAGACTATTGTGGGGAAGGTGGAGCAAGAGGACCAGTTGATTGTAAAATATATTGTCCAGATATTATTGGAGAATGGTCTGACACAGGGCTAGAAGGAGCATGCGGTAAAAGAATAATATACAACAAATGCGATAATAGCATAATAAGGAATACAGAAGAAAAAGAATGTGTCCTAGGAGATTTAGATAATAATGAATGCATAAATTTTGATGATTTCTTCATAATATCTGATTGCATGAATGATGAATATCAAGAAAAATGTGATTTAAATAAAGACACCTTAGTGGATGAAAATGATATAACTATTTTATCAAAGTGGATAGGCAAAGGTATTTGTAAAAAAGAAGAACCGATACAAAAACCAATAGTAATCCCAATAATAGAAGGAGATATAGACAAAAGCCTATGCGTCGACTTTAATGATTTCTTTGCCCTTTTAGATAATATTGATAAAGAATACAATGAAACTTTTGATTTAAACAAAGACAATAAAATAGACATAGAAGATAACAAGGTAATAGAAACTAATTTCGGTAAAGGCTGTGAATGGGAAAACAAGAGATCAAATGCCGCAGCAAAACCATTAGTTGAAAAGAATAGGGGTCTTTCAGTATCAAAAACTAAGGCAGGAGGCACAAGAGAGCCAAATCAAACCAGGATACCAAATAGAAAACCAGTAGTAAAGCAAGACGAGCCAAACATAACAACAAGTTTGTCAATAATAGAACAAGAAAATGAAGCAACTAAATCATTAAACTCGCTTACAGAAAGTTCATCATGTACCCCCGAAATAATTTGTTCAAATTGGAGACAAAAAGATAGTAGAGGAGGTTGCGATGAGCAAATATGCACTAATGGTTGTGGCATAGAATGGAGGAACTATAAGGCATGTAGGGGAGTAACTGAAACCAATGTAATCTCATTATGTTCAGAAAGAATAACTTGTTATTCCTGGTCTTCAACTGACTCTAATAATGAAGGGTGCGGCGAACAATTATGTACTGATGGATGTGGGAATAGAGAATTAAATATCAAAGGATGTATAGGTGAAGAATTAAATAAAAAAGAAACTGCATCGTGTAGTGAGCATATATCCTGCTACAAATGGACAACAGCAGACAACCTTGTCGAAGGATGTGGATGGCAAAAATGTGTGAACAATTGTGGGGGAGAATTTTTTAATTACCAGAATTGCAAAGAACACAATATAAATAAAGATATCAGTTTATGTACATCAAGAATAACCTGCTCAGAATGGTCATCAAAAAAAGATACCGAAGAAGGATGCGGAGTACAAGCATGCAAAGATAATTGCTGGGGGAAATGGTTTAATTACAAAGAGTGTGCCGAACCAAACAAGACAAATCAATTTTCTTCATGCACTCTAAGTATTACATGCTCAGAATGGTCTTCTAGGGGGTACATTGGTGAGGCATGTGGCGAACAAAAATGCAAGGATAGCTGTGGTTTTGAATGGGGTAACAATAAAAGTTGCAGCAAACTAGATCAATCAGCAGGAATAACTAGTTCATGTATTCCTAGTATTACATGCTCAGAATGGTCTTCTAGGGGGTACATTGGTGAGGCATGTGGCGAACAAAAATGCACTAATGGTTGCGGTATAGAGTGGTCTAATCACATAGAGTGTAGAGAGAAAAAAGAGTTTCCGCCCTCAGAAACATCATGCACATCAGAAATAACATGTTCTCCCTATCTATTTGAAGACGGTAATGGGTATTGTGGCCCAAAAACGTGTATAAACGGATGTAACGGTGCATGGAGCAGTTATAGAGGATGTGATGGATCAAGTAGGTCAAGAACAGAACAATGTATACAACAACCAACATGCTCCACTTGGTCTAATAGTGATAAAAATTGCGGTGAAAGAAAATGTATCGATAATTGTGGTTTTGAGTGGAACAGCAATTTCCAATGCAAGTAGTTAAAAAAATTAAATTAATCAATATCCCTTAACTTTCCAAATCTATAAGTTTTGTCTTCATTAACATAAACTTCAATGTTTTTAGTTTGTTTTAGATAAGGGCTTATAAATCTTCCTTTAGTTATATCCGATCCTTCAGTAACTAAATTCAAAGAGGGCATTACAATTAAAACAGATTTCTTATACTTCCCTTTTAAAAAACATTTATATTTTTGTGTAGACCTTTCTCTAAAACTTACAGCAGGATGCTCGTGTCCTATAATAATAATTTTTGAATCTTCTTTTACAATAACATCCCCATGAGCAAACAGTATTTCTTTTTGCTTGTAAAAAGGCAATATCTTTATATTTCTTTTTTTAGTTATAGGTGACAATTTAACATCATGATTCCCTTTAATGATTATTAATTCAGATCTTAAAGATAAAAAATCAATAAGTTCAAGAACATGTCTCCACTCTTGCTCAGAAATAGATCCAAACTCATGCTTTAAATCTCCAACAATAATAATTTTTTCAGGCTTTAATTTGTTTAATATTTTTTTCAAAATTAAAAGAATTTCTTGAAACTGAAATCTTGGGATAAAAACGCCTTGTTTATTCAATGATTCCTCAAAACCTAAATGCAGATCTCCTAAAACTAAAGTTTTGCTTTCTTTAATAAAAAGGGTTAATCCATTAATTCCTATCCCCTTTAAAATTTCCATAATAAAGAATAAGGAAGAGGTTTAAAAAATCTTTTGTATTTAATAAAATAATGAAAAGACTGTCATATTACGGTTTAGCTCTTATATTGTTGGTATCATGTGAAAGGCAGCAAGAAATTCGTTATTTAGGCGCAGAAATAGATAAAGTTTCAAGAGCAAAAATAGAGTATTATCTAACTACAGATTTTAATGATGATATAAAAAGAGAGATATATGCACCTATGCTTGATTCATTAGGAATTCCAAATTCTATGTTAGAGTTAATTATTAGAATGGAAAAAAACAAACCTGTAATGGTAAGTATAGAAAAAGGAAAATCCGTCATAAAAGCAGAAGTTTACACAAGAAAAACGAATAGGGGCAATTATATGGAAGGAGGAATGAGATTTTGGGATTTGGATAAAGATGGAAAATTTGACACAGAAAATAGGGGGAGATATAGGCGCGCAATAAATATATGCGAAAGAATACTCAGAGAATTCTAAAAAATAAAATAAAAAAGAATAAGCTAAGAAATAAATAGAATTACTTCTTTAACATAACATTTTGAGCTTGATTACCCCTTTCCGATTGGGCTGGTTCAAAAGTTACTCGATCATTTTCATTAAGGAATACTCCTTTAGGGACTGCTGTGTAATGTACAAAATAGTCTTGTTCATCCTCCCCTTTAATGAATCCAAATCCTTTCTTTCTATTAAACCATTTTACTGTTCCTTCCATTTTTCCTCCACTAAGACAATACTAAGCTCGTCTTAGGTAATGATAAAATACGTTACAGCCCTGTTTTTAAAGCTTTTGATGGCCTAAAAAAAGAATAAATTTAAAAGTATGTTCCAAGTTTAGAAACTTCTTAAAGATGAGATTATGGAAAACAGTAATAAGAAAAAAGAGTGGACTTTAAGAGACCAAATTGACCGATTAAAATTCAAGCACATTTTCTTGATATGGGTTTCTGCAATATTCTTCTTTGGATTAATATATCATTTTTCTATAAACAGTGAGGCTTTTTTATTATACTCAAAAGAAGGTGTTCATGTTAGTGGAATTAAAGATGCTATTTACTTCAGTTTTGTAACAGCCACAACCACAGGCTTTGGAGACATAATTCCTGTTGGCTACTTTAAAACAGTTGCTGTAATTGAAGTAATATTTGGTCTGTTATTGCTTGCTATTGTCACATCAAAACTAATCTCCATAAAACAAGATGTTATATTAAGTGAGCTATATGAATTTTCTCTAAATGAAAAAATCAGCAAAGTAAGATCGTCTCTTTTATTATTTAGACAACATCTTGATCGTTTAATGGTTAAAGGAGAAGAAGGAAATCTAAGCAAAAGAGATGCAAATGAAGTAAACAGCCAGGCAACAGCATTTGAGCAGGCTCTAACTGAAGCTTATGCTTTAATCGTAAGGCCTAGTAGTAGTCATTTTATAAGGAATATAGACCCAATAAATACAGAACTAATATTCAACAGCATTCTCCTTTCTTTTGAGAAGCTAAACGAAACCTTGAATCTCTTTGAACAAAAAAATATAGACTGGAAGTCAGAATCAACGTTAAATCATATGAAAAAATGTATTAATCTAACTGAAACACTTTTTACAAAAATAGATATAACAAGCATAATTCCAGAAGAAACATTACTTATCATAAACAATAGAAAAAACAAGATTCTTCCTGCTGTAAAAGATAAAATAGAAAAAAAATAAAAGAATTAGATTATATATTAATAAAAACTTAATATCTATTAGGTTTCTTCTTAGCATAACAGTCTTTACAATAAACTGGCTTGCCTTCTGTAGGCTTGAATGGAACTTCGCATTCTTGACCACAATCAGAGCATGTTGCTTTATGCATCTCTCTTGGACCAAAATTGTTGTTTCTTCTGAAGCCGCCAAAGTTTCCGCCCCTGCTTCCACTATCATTATCGCGTCCTCTCACGTTGATACCCCCTATATCATTTAATACATAAAAAATTGTTCTTTTTATGCTATAATAAATAATATTAGTCTGTTTATAAGCCTTTTCTAAACGAGTTTTTTACTACTTTTATTAGCTAATCTTTTCTTCTTTTCAGGCTCAAAAAGATAATTTTCCTTTGACAATATTAATCTTCCTAATTCTTTCTCTGTCTCTTTTCTAGCATTGCCCGCTATTTTTCCGCCTCTTTTAGCAGCATCTTCAACTTCTACAAATCCTTGTTTATCTTCTTTTCTTGTTATTTCAGTGGACACTCTTTCTCCAAGTTCTCCTGCCTGATCCTGGACCGTACCTGGAGTTTCGTCCACACTGTAATAGCAGCTTTAGACTTACGGATAAATTCGTCTGAGGCAGGCATTGGGGTACTCGCTGAACAGGAGTCTTGAGGATAAAACGGTCACTATGGAACACGACCGGCTAAGTACAATTTAGGGAATAGAAGCAGGAAATGCAACATATAACTTATTTAATAACAATTAGTTATGGTTTCTTTTAAGAAACTGACAGGTTTCTTTTAAGAGACTAAGAGACAGAGGATAGGCAGGCCAAAAGGTAGGAAGGTGGAAGATGGGGAGGAAGTTTTATAAGTAAATGTTTTTATTAATTTTATAAGCCTTTGCTTACTATAAGCAACAAGAAAGATGGAAAATGAAGCAGAATCAAAGCTGTATCAGTATCTATCAGCCGTAGGAGTAAAGAGAAAATCACCTGGGAGGATCGACTTCAATCCAATAGATTGGCAGGAGATGTATAGGTTCAATAACGAAGTTGTTTACCAAGAAGGGGACTGGCATCATCCCAGATGTTATAATCCTGAAACGGGCAAAATAGCAAAATTTAACCCAATCACTTTTCAACCACATCCTGAGCGGTTTTTAGTTCTTGATCATATGGAGGATTACAGACGATTATATAACCAAGTAAGGAAAGTAAAACCATTAGGATATAGACTTCGTGATTTGGAAATAGAGGAGCCTGATGATCTTCTTGCTCATTTCTATATAGAAAAAGATACTCAACAACCTATTTTTAGATATCTAAGCTCCGAACGTGTTCGCAACCTCCTTGGCCATCTTATTCCTGAACTAGAATAGGAAGGGTTGGTTACCAAAGAAATGACGGAAGCAGAAACAAAAGAGTATCAAGTAGACTTCGACAACCTGCTAAAGGATGCTGGATATAAAGATATTCCTGAACTCGTTCATAACCTACCTGAGCTAACCAAAGCTTGAACGGTTCTGCTTTTTTAGAAGGAATAGATTGAATTATTCTAAAAGCATTCTTTGTAGTAACACAGTCTGTAAAATAAGATTTACCATCGTCAGACACTAATTTCAGTTGTCCGATTTTTGCGGGCAGCTCAAACCCCTCATCAATAAGTCTTTTTTTCAGATCAGACCAGTACTTTCTCGGTCTCTCACTTTCTGTTAATACCCCACAATATCCACTACAGAAAACCACCATTCATCATTAAACCAAGTTCTTCTGACCACTTTACCTTCAAAAACAACCAGTGCTTTATCTTTATTCATAAATATCACTATATGAAACTTTATTTATAAATTTGGCGCGTGAGATTGTCCTATGGACTAGTGAATTGAATATATATTTTAAAGAGTATAGATTAAATCCAAAATTTATTAAATCCATTAAAAATAAACTAATTATGGGAAAAATAGTAGCTATAGGTGGAGGAGAAATAGGCAGACCGTGTTATCCTATTGAGACAATTTCCATAGATCAAGAAATAATAAACTTAACAGGAAAATCTCATCCTAAGGTGCTTTTTATCCCCACTGCAAGTCTTGATTCTCAAGGTTATTATGAAACTGTTAAATCTCATTTTGGTACTAGGCTTGGCTGTAATGTAGACGTTCTTTACTTAGTTAAAGAAAAACCAACTAACCAAGAAATAGAAAGAAAACTATTTTCTTCAGATATTGTTTATGTTGGCGGCGGAAACACACTAAGAATGATGAATGTCTGGAAATCTTATGGCTTAGATGTTTTACTTAGAAAAGCTCACGCTCAAGGTATAGTTTTATCTGGTTTAAGCGCAGGAGCTATCTGCTGGTTTCGTTATGGAAACTCAGATTCAAGAAAATTTACTAAAAGCAATGCTCAGTTAATTAAAGTCTCAGGCTTAAACTTAGTTAATGCTTTATTCTGCCCTCATTATGATGTAGAAAAAGACAGAAAAGCAGAGCTTAAAGCAATGATGATGAAAACTCCCGGAATATCTATAGCCTTAGAGAACTGTTCAGCCTTAGAAATAGTTGATTCTATGTATAGAGTAATAAGTTCTAAAAAAACTGCAAATGCTTACAAAGTTTACTGGAAGCAAGGAAAGTTTCATCATGAATTACTTCCAAAAAAAGAATTTTTACCTCTTGAAGAACTTTTAAGAAAATAAAGCTACTCTTACAGTATTAATAATAGCAAAAAATAGAAATATTTATAAATCCCTAAATATAGGACTATATACACCTAAATATAGGGATAAGATGATAAACAAAGAAAGTGAAATACTAACATTATTTTCAAAAGAACCGTGGAAAAAGTTTACTTTTACAGATATCCAAAAATTAACAAAGAAAAAATCAAAAAGTTACTTATCAAAAGTCCTAAATAACTTTACTAATAAAAAAATTCTGTTACAAGAAAGAATAGGCAGATCATTAATTTACTCTCTTAGCATGCAATTTCCAAAAGCAAGGTTGTTTGCAGGTTTTGTTCTTGAAGGTGAAGGATGGAATAAAAAACATATTCCTTACAAAGACATAACAAAATTAATGGAGAAAATACCAACTAAAAATTACATCTTTCTTATTGCAGGAAGTTATGCAGATAACACCCAAACAGGAAAGTCGGATATAGACACAGTAATAATAGTAGATGACTCTATTGAAACAAAAAGGGTTTACGCAGAATTAAAGATTATTGGCGAACTAAACATACCCAGAATGCATATATATGTTTTCAAGAATAAAGAGTTTATAGAAATGTTAACAAATAAAGAAGCCAATTACGGGAAAGAGATTATTAAAAAAAGTATTTTGCTATATGGGGGGCAAGTATACCTACAATTGATTCAGGAGGCCATAGAAAATGGATTTACAAGTAAAAATATATACTGAAAGGGCAAAAAATGAGCTGATTGTGGCAAAAAAATTAAAGCAAATGAGTGAAAATCAAGAAACAAAAAACTTCTTAGAAATCCCAAAAGACATAACTTTTTATAGCTCGGTCATTTCACATTCTTATTATTCAATATTTTATATTTCAAAAGCATTGCTTCTAACAAAAAATATCAAAACCTCAACACCAGAAGTTCATAAAAAAACATTTGATGAGTTTAAGAAAAATTTTATCGACACAGGTGAGTTAGATGTAAGTCTTTTAAAGATATATAAAACTTTAATTGTTCGTGCAGATGAGTTATTAGAAATTTTCAAAGATGAGAAATGGAAGAGAGGAAATTTTACATATAACACTATTCCTCAAGCAAATAAAAATCCAGCAGAAGATTCATTAAAAAATGCAGAAAAATTCATCTCTAATATTAACAAAGTTATTGAAAATTAATCAATCTCGTAATCTTTCCCAATTTTGGCTAACACCATGTGATGCATTCTTCTTAAAAATTCAACTTTGTCTTCCATTTTCATAATGTCAATGTACCCTTCTAAGACTAAATTAAAGGCAAAAGGACTAGGTAATTTTGTCTGAAATATCTTAACTTTAATTTTAGAATCTTCAATATCTTTGATTATTTTTTTAGCATTTTCAACATCCATTAAATCTTCCAATACTTCTCTTCTTGCTTCCTGCAAAATGCAAAAGTCATCAGAAACCCTTCTAACAGCATTTAATAAAAGCATAGAACTAACTTGTTGTCTCCCAACTCTTTTAGTCCTTCCTCCATAATTTCTTAAGATCATTAAAGCCCTTACAGCACAATGCCTAAACCTTCTTTTCAATACCTCTGTTTTATCCAAAGCTTGTTTCATTATAACATCCAAGTCTTCACTTTTCAAATGCTCAAAGATATTCATTATAGGTATATTTTTTTCAGAAGCCACATAAAACCCATGATCAGAAATTCCAATTTCAACATCCTTATGATACATCCTTCCAATAATGAAAGCAACTGCTCTAGACAATACATCATTTACCCTTCTTCCATAAAGAGCATGAAAAACAATAAAATGTTTATCCTCTTCAATATATTCTTCAATTAATAATTTTTTATCAGTTGGTATTTCCTTAAATAAAAATTGTTGTTGAAAATAAGAATAAATAGAATTCAAAGAATTTTTATCAACATATAAATAGGAATCAATAAACTCAAGAATTTCTTTCTTAGATTGTTTATGAGAAAACTTATCCTCCATCAATCTCCTGAATTTAGATATTTCCAAAGCTAAATCAAAACTTAATGGCAGCATATCAGAAAACCATGAAGGTATAGTGGGAGCTCTGGAAACATTGGCATTTACCTGAGCAGTCATTCCTCTGGCAAATAAAAATTCATATTTATTGCCCCCTAAAACAAATACATCTCCTCTTTTTAATTTCTCTAAAAAAGACTCATCTATCTTGCCAATTACATTTTCTCCAACTTTAACCTGAACAAAAGTTTCATCGGGTATTGTTCCTAAATTAGTCATGTAAATCATTCTAGCCATTTTACTTCTTTTTCCAATCATGCCCGTTTCTTTGTCATACCAAATCTTAGCATAAACATGTCTATCTTCTAGTTTAGTATATTCTCCAGCTAAATAATCTAAAATCTCATTAAATTGAGAATATTTTAAATCCCTGTAGCAATAACTATTAGTAACAGTCTTCCATAAATCTTTTACATTAATCTTATCAGAAATAGCAATGCCATAGATCTGTTGAGCTAAAACATCTAAACAATTCTCAGGTATATGCAGTCTATCAATTTTTTTTTCTAGAACATTTTTTAATAATACAGAGCATTCAACTAAATCATCTCTGTCTAAAACAATAATCCTTCCTTTAATAGTTTCATGTAACCTATGCCCAGCTCTTCCAAATCTTTGAGTACAGCGAGCAACAGATTTAGGACTGCCTAATATGATAACTAAATCAATATACCCTATGTCTAAACCTAACTCTAAAGATGTGGAACAAACAATAGCCTTTAACTTTCCTTCCCTCATTCTAGTTTCCATATCTAACCTGTGTTCTTTAGACAAAGACCCATGATGCGCCCCAATGTTTTCACTATATTTTTTAGGAAACTTTT
>JACOZR010000033.1 GCA_016181245.1 Candidatus Woesearchaeota archaeon
TCTACCCAGGGATAATGGCTCAAAAAGCAAGTGTTTTGAAGCAGAAAGGAATTGAATTAAATTATATCAACCTAGCTTCAAATAAATATAGGGGAATTGAAAAGGGACAAACTTCATCAGGATCAATGGTAGGGGGATGTTAAAATAGAAAAGAATGTGATAGTAACCATTTTACTTGTTGCTTTAATTATCTTGTCTAGTATACAAGTAATACAATTAATCAACATAAAAAATGGGGTGGCAAGCAACACTATAACTGGCAATGTTGCTGCATCAAGTGGCAAGCTTGATACGACAGGATGGACAGAGAATGAAAAAATGAATTATGAAATGCATGGAACTATTCCTGCAAGAATTAGGCAAGGAAGCAGTTCATTATCTGGAATGGTAGGAGGATGTTAAAATGGAAAAACATTTGATTGTAACATTATTGCTTATTGGTTTGATTGTAATATCAGCTGTTCAAACCATACAGTTGGTTGTATTAAAAAATAAAGTATCAAATGGGGGGATCAGCACGGTTGGAGAAACAGGACAAACATCTCAAACACAAACTACAACAACACAGAGATCAGCCTCTTCATCATCTGGAATGGTAGGGGGATGCTAAAATTTTGATTTTTTTATTTGCATTATTTTATTTAAGATAAGGAGGCAAAAATGAAAAAAAATGGGGTTATAATATTATTACTTTTGTTGGTAACAATAGTGTTTGTTGCTGGATGCAGCAGTAGCAGCAATAATCAACCATCTCAAACTTCATATGGGGGCGGTTGCGGAGTTGCTCAAGGTCCATTGGAAGAAACAAAATCAACAACACTTGCAGAGCCAATAAATGAGATAGCAAATAAAAATGGATTCTGAACCATCACCGCAGAATAAACATGAGCAGAGACTGCTAAAACATCAATCAGAAGATTTACCAAAGGAAACAAAACCAAGAAAAAAGAGGTTTTTATCAATATTGATTATACTTATCATTATATTGGGAGCAGGTTATTGGATATACAGCTATAATACTGCCCCAGGCGCATATGATAAATTTGCAAAATGCCTGACAGAAAAAAATGCTGTTATGTACGGAGCAATTGAATGGTGCCAATATACCAAACAACAGGCAAATATGTTTGGAAAATCATTTAAATATGTCAATTATAAAAATTATCAGCAAGGACCGAACATAAAGACAACACCAACATGGATAATAAATGATCAAATGTATGAAGGGGTCCAGAGTTTTGAAAAACTAGCAAGTTTAACAGGATGTGAGATTTAATGAAATGGTCAAAAAAGGTTGAGAAATACACAAATTATTTTATTATTTTATTACTTGCAGTTTTGATAATTAATTCTATTATAATCTTATTTTTGAATGAATCATTTAACACAAAAATAAATGAAATTAATGAATTAAATAAGCCAGCTAATTTAAAGATAGTTTCAATAGTCAATTCAAACTGCAAGGATTGCTTCAGCACTTCAGAAGCATTAACAGAAATAAAGGCTCAGAATGCAAATATAACAGAAGAAAAGACATTAGAATTTAATTCAGAAGAGGCAAAAATATTAATGAACAAATATAATATTAACAAGATACCTACAATTATAGTTACAGGAGAAATAAACAAGATTTCAGTTTCTTTAGAAAAAATAGATGATGCATTGGTCTTAACACAGATTAATCCACCTTACACTACAGTAAATGGAGATATAAAAGGTTTTGTTTCAGCAGTAATATTAAAAGATTCAAACTGCAAAGAATGCTCTGATACTTCTCTTGAGAGCATAGAAAAAATAATAAAGGTAGTCAATAAAACAACAATAGAAATTTCATCAGCAGAAGGACAAGAATACAAAACAAGGTATAATATAACAAAATTGCCTACTATGATATTCTCAAAAGAGCTTGGAGATTATGATTCTGCTTATGATATAAATCAAAACTGGTTGAAGATAGGAACAATTGAAAAAGATGGAAGTTATGTTGCAAGAACAGTAAGTCCTCCATATAAAGACTTGGAAGAAAACAAAATTGTTGGATTAACAGACATAATCTTGCTTTCAGACAACACATGCGCTACCTGCTATAATGTAAGTGTTAATATAGATATATTGAAAAAATATGGGCTTGTTTTTGGAAGCGAGAAAAAGATTGATGTTTCAGGCAATGAAGGAAAAGATTTAATTGCAAAATACAATATTAATTTGGTTCCAACATTTATTTTATCAAAAGATGCTTCAGTATACACTGCTTTAATGCAAATATGGACTCAGATAGGAACAACAGAAACAGATGGAAGCTATATATTCAGAGCAGTTGAAGAGATGGGTGTTTATAAAAATTTGAAGACTAACGAGACTACAACAAAATACCTGCAAGGAACAGAATGAAACCTAAATATTTAATCTTTTTATTTTTAATGTTATTTTCGTTTGCTTTAGTTTCTGCCAATCAAGAGGTTGTTATTTACAAGAATGCTGCATGCGGACACTGCAATGTTTATCTAAATGAACTAAGCTCTTTTCTAAACCAATATAATATTTCCATAATCGAGAAGGATA
>JACOZR010000034.1 GCA_016181245.1 Candidatus Woesearchaeota archaeon
TTTGTAATCATTATTTCCTACATTGATCCTTATTAAATATTCTCCAGGCAAAGCAGATTCTGGAATATTAAAATTTATTTCTGCATATTTTATATCATGAGGACCTAAATAAATGTTTTGTTCTGCTATGAAATTAATATTTAATTCTGGAATTGAAACTGAAACTTCAATATCTTCTTCGGGCAATTGACCTTTATTGCTTAATCTGATATAAGAAATATAATCTTCTCCTTGAGAGAATGACTGAGCATCTGTTGCTGGCGTGATATCCAAAGAGAATTTATGAGATTTATGCAGTAAATGTCCCATCAAAATATCAAATGATTGTATTGTGTAATCTATCCCATCATAAACTTTAATTGTAACATTATTTGTTTTAATTCTTGCTTCATCAAATGTAGGAGTCCATATAATTAATCCTGTTGATGAATTAATAGTCATATTTGATGGGGACTTTATTAAAGAATAAGATAATGTATCATTATCCAAATCTGTTGCTATGATTTGATAAACATATTCTTCACCTTCTGTTGCGTTTAATTGAGGGGCAGAGGTTATTACAGGAGCTCTATTGGAATTTCCTACAGCAATGCTGATTGTTTCTGAGTCTGCTATAGTTCCATCTGTTGCGGAGAATGTCACTTGGTATGAGCCTGATTGAGAATAATCTGGTGTCCATGAAAAGGTTTGCGTAGATGAATCAAATGCTGCTCCTGAAGGCAAATTAGCTCCTATTGAGGATAAAACTGGATCACGATTTGTATTTGAAACAGATAATGTGTATGATTGAATTGCTGCTAAAGAACCATCTGAAACTTGAACTGTAACATTATAATTTCCTGATTGTGTAAAATCTGGTGTCCATATTATTGTAGCATCATCTATTATCATTCCAGTTGGAGAGGTTATTAATGAATAAGTTAATGGATCTGATTCTGGATCTACAGCCATAACCGTATAAGAATACTCTATACCTTCAGATGCGGTTGTCAATGGAGCAGAGGTTATAACAGGAATGCGATTCACATTATTTACTATAATATTTACAGTTTTAGAGTCTGTTAAAAAACCATCAGTAACAGTTACTACAGAGATATAAGTTCTTGCGCTATCAAAATCTGTCTGCCATGTAAATACATTATTATTTTGCGCAAATCGTGTGTCATTAATACTATAAATTAATGCATCATTATCTAAATCTGATGCAATTGCTGTAATAGTAACAATATTATTTTCGTTTATAGAGATATCAGCTAGATCTTGCAAGGAAGGCGCTCTATTGATATTATTCACAGTTATTGTAATTGTTTCAGAGACTGTTAAGGAACTATCGCTTATGGTGAAAGTAACTTGATATAAGCCTGACTGGGTGAAATCTGGCATCCAACTAAATGTTTGTTGGTTAAATGCTGCGCCTGATGGAAGGTTTGATATGGTGTAGGTTAATGCATCATTATCTGGATCTGCAGCGCTTATTGAAAATTCTAATAGCTCATTTTCATTTGTCTGTTTATTCCCTATTGAGGATAAAACTGGCGCTCTATTGATATTATTCACAGTTATTGTAATTGTTTCTGAGTCTGCTATAGTTCCATCTGTTGCTGAGAATGTCACTTGGTATGAGCCTGATTGAGAATAATCTGGTGTCCATGAAAAGGTTTGCGTAGATGAATCAAATGCTGCTCCTGAAGGCAAATTAGCTCTATAATTGCAAATGTTAATAATTGGTTTTCATTTACTTGCTTGTTTCCTATAAAACTCAGATAAGGGGGATAATTTAATGGCAAAATATTAACTCTAAATGTATCTCTATCTGTATATTGCTCATCTGAAACTTCGATAGTAATATCAGAGGAACCATATTGATTTAGCGCTGGTTTTTCACAATCAATATATCTATCATCATTTATCTTGCAATTTATCAAAGCTGAATTGGATTGAGAAACTACAGTAAATCTTAATTCATCATTGTCTGGGTCTGAAGCATATGATAACAAATCTATCCAATTTTCTGCAGGTTCTTCATTTTCATTTATTGTTTGATCTGGAATTCCATCCAAGATTGGAGCATTATTCGGACGAGAAGTTACATATGAGTTAAGGCTTATTGTTTCCCTTAAATTTTCCAGACCATTACACAAAGAGCTTGATGCAATTCCGCTTATCTGCACATTATAATTTCCAGGACCTGTAGCAATAGGCCAATCAAAACTAAATGATTGTATATCATATTGATTTGCATTTGGCGATACTGTTTTGGATTGCTGCAAGATTATGTCAGAATCTTTTGTTATTATTAATGCAACATCTGTTGGAATAGGCTGCAAATTATAATTATTATCTGCATAATTGCTTATTTTTGTTGCGGATATTGTGATTGTTTTACCATCTTCTGGAAATTGGTCTGATAATGCAAGATTATTCAATAAAGTATAACATGAGTTTTGAGGCTGAGATGACAAAACTGTAAAATCTTTTGAAGTATCTTGCTGTATTGAAGATAAACATTTTTCATCTGTTACATCTGTTTTTGCTGTTGCTTTGTAAGTTCCTGCTAAAGTCGGGGTCCATGCAAATTCTACTCTTGATGAGCCTGAAGCAGGTATTGAAATTTCCTGAATTTGCTCATTAACAATGTTATTAGATGAATCATATATGGTTAATGTAACTCTTGTCTTAACAGAATAATATTCTTGCAATTGCGCGGGGATATAATCTAATGGTCCTGCTAAGTGCAATGCAGCATATGTTGTTGCATCTAAAGAAGCGTCTAAGTTTATTATTAAAGGAATATTTGGCTGAGCATCATTAATAACTGTAAAATCCTCAATTGGAGCGTAACAATCTTGTTTTTTTCCGAGATCTTTTGTATATGGTCCTTGAGGATCGCTATTACTTGTACCATGCCAATTTGGATTTTGCTCCCATGGAATATAGCCTTGTTTAAAATAATAAATACCATAACCAAATTGAGAAAGTAATTGAGTTGGATATGTTAATTGTATTACATTTGTAGCAGTATTAAGAATCTGACCATCCCATAATGTTCCTGAAACAGAATTACATTTTGAGTCAGCGCATACAAAACCTAGAACATCTACATTTGTTATTGACGTGTCTGTATAGGTTACTTCACCATTTTGAGCAACTATTGCTTCGTTGAAATTATAATCTATGTAACGCTCTGCATAAACGATATTGATAGTTATTAAAATTAAAAATATTATTAATAATCTTGATTTTATTTTGATTCCCCCTTATTTTAATTAATTCCTAATCCACCACGACCTTCACCAATTAATGCTCTTGACAGACCTTCACCACTAACTAAGTTGGATACGCCGTTCCCTACAGTGTAAGCAGATACATCATACCCTATAGCCTTGATAGGATGTTGATGGTGATAAGAATCTTTTCCAAAGATCAGAAATTTTTTAGAATATTCATTTTGTTCTCTCTTCTTTTTGGAGATTAAACGATCAAATCTAAGTGGGCTTAAGATATCTTTTGCCCAATCATCTATATCTTTAAAAAACCAATTTTTAGTTTTAGGCTTATCTTTTAATCTTTCTTTTTTTGATTCTTTAGGTTTAGTTAAATCCTTTAATTGTTGTTGATATTCAGAAACTGCTATTTCATCATGATTTAATCTTGCTAATTCTAATCTATGCTCTAAACTAGATTTTTTGTTTGTTTCATGAGTGTAATTTACATTTGGTTTTGTTGGATAAGGTTCTATTTTTATAAAATTAGTTTTAGTTTCTGCTTCTTGTTCTTGTATTGCTATGGGAATATTTGCTAGTTGTTCTTTAACTGGTTCTTGAACTATGGGTTCTTGAACTGCTTGTTCTGCATATGCATTTGCTATTGGGCTATATGAACCTGAAACCTGCGCAGTTGGTTGTTTTGGATCTGAATGTTTGCCTAAAAAATATCCTCCAGCAAATAACAATCCAGCTATTACAATTCCTCCCAAAACTTTTCTAGTACTTCCAGCAGCTTCAGAAAGCAAGTTTGGTGCTAATTTGCTTAATGGCACAGCTTTTGGAGATATATATTCATTTATTGTGTTTTCGACGTATTTATCCAGAGATTGAACATCTTGTCTTTTGAATAAACTATTTTCATCTGCAAATTTATTCTGCCAA
>JACOZR010000014.1:0-2523 GCA_016181245.1 Candidatus Woesearchaeota archaeon
GTAGAGTTTGTGACGATAGATGAGGCTTACAACAAAATTAAATGATTTCTTTATTACCAAGTTATATCATAAATCACAAATCTGCCATCATCATTGATTAGCTTATATATCAAATACCCTTTATGTGAGAATTTACCATGTTGGTAATACTCTTCTTTTACAAATGCAATCCATGAGTTGTTTTTGTTATCATATTTCTCAATATGCAAAACTTTTGATTTTAATTTTGATAATTTAAAGTAACCATTAGAATATGAATTTTTAATCTCCAGATTTTTTAGCTGAGTATATAAAAATAGTTTTTTATCTTTTTTAGCCACAGCTTTATCTCTTTTCTGAAAAAGAATATTTATTGACTTTTTTGACATTCTATTTCTTTCCTTTCCCAAGCATTGCAACATAATAGTGATAGATTGTATTGCCCTTGTAATGTACTATAAACGAAATGAATTGAATTAAAACAGATATGCTCCCGTAAATGACTAAATACCAATAAAGCATTGTATAAGGCGGTAAAATATCCCAATGCAGGTGGTTTATTATCTCTAAAATAATTAAGATATTGATATGAACTATGTTGAAAGGAGCGCTCCAGAATTCCCTTATTAAGTCATATTTTCTGTATAAGCTAGCGCCTATTTCTGTTGAGCCTCCTTCAACATTTGGAGATTTGCCAACGATCTTTACATATTTCTTGATTTTTTCATCAATTTTATTGTTTTTCCTGTCTCTTATTGCATTCTTGACAACCGCAGATTTCAATGCCGACAATACAGTAGATCTTGAGAAAATAGCGCATAAAAATCCGAATACAACTACTGATTTGTGGCCTGTTGCCAAAAATATCCCAAATCCTAGGCTGAAAAATATCAATGGCACAGACAATTCATGGTAATACTGTTCCAGAAAAGTCCCAGTCATAGAGCCTTCTTTCCTGTATCTGGCAACTTCCCCGTTTACATTGTCCAATACAACTGTAAAATGTATTATTAATATTCCAATCAGCATGTATCCAAAATCTCCAAAGGCCATTAAAACAGAGCCGATTATTGCTAATATAACCATGCTTATTGTGACTTGGTCTGCCCGTATTGGTATGTAGAGCAGCAATTTAGTCACATAAATAGAAATCTTCATGGTAACCCATTCCATGTACAATGGGCGCCTGCCTTTTGAGTCCTTATAGCAGATTTCCCTAAGTTCTTTTATGGATTCTACCATCTATAGAATGTTAACAAATTCCTTATTTAAATCTATCTTTTGGAATATATATCTAATCTATGAGTAATGTTTGATTATCTAATCCTAGTGATACTTAAAGGATTTACTTGCGCATCACAAAAACAACCTAATCCACAATCTACTCTTCTTGCAAAATATTTCTTCCCATTATCAACGTTTGTGATTTTTACCCATTCTGTTAATTTTGCTTTTTCAAATCTTTTAAAATCTTTCATAGAGATATGCATTTTTAATCTTCTTCCCCCCATATCCTTCGGTGTAAAAATAGGATTTTTCATTGTTAGTGATTGATTAAAGAATACCTTACCTATTTAATCTTTTCTTCAAATTCTCTAATACAGAATAAGGCACCTTCAGCTTACCCAATACCTGGCCAGGCCTTCCATGAAAGTCAGAGCCGCCCGTTTCCAGAATATTTTTTATTCTTACTATTTTCCTGAATTTTTTTATTATAGCATTCCTTGCCTTCTTCCCTGTGTGATATCTTGACGTTTCATATTCATAATAAGTCTCAATCCCGTCCCCCCCATTTTTCAGGAAATAATCAATGAATTCGCCAATGTTAAAATTATTATATACTCCAGGATGAGAAATAAAAACAAATCCTCCAGCTGCATGAATTGCCCTGATTGCTTCTTTTACGCTTATTTTATTTCTTCGTTCAACATAGGCTAATTTGCCTACTGCCAAGTATTTGTCAAAGATTTCATCAAAAGAATTAACTTTGCCAGGATTGTTTTTCAGGATTATCTTTGCGATATGAGGCCTTCCAATTTCTCCTTTTGCAATTGCTTTTACTTCTTTATATGCTATTTTAAAACCAAGTTTTTGAAAATTTTTTATTATGCCTTTTTTCTGCTGTTCTCTGTATTTTTGGGCTTTTTTGAGTAAAAAGGCCATAGCCTTATGCTTATGATTAATAAACAAACCTAAGATGTGAGTATCTACATACCCTTTGTCATCGCAGCTGATTTCAACTCCCGGCACAACTTCAATTTTGCCTTTCGCAGCCCTTCCTGCCTCATCAATGCCATTGACAGAATCATGGTCTGTTATGGCTATTGCGCTTAGCCTTTTATTTATGGCTAGTTTGACAAGCTCGGTTGGCGTTAGTTTGCCGTCAGAAGCAGTTGTGTGGGATTGCAGGTCTATGTTTTTAGATGGCATTTTATGGAAATTAAATATTAAATTTTTTTAATCCGAGATAAATTTGAGCACCTTGAGGCTCAACAATCT
Organism: Candidatus Woesearchaeota archaeon; assembly: GCA_016181245.1. GTDB lineage: Archaea > Nanobdellota > Nanobdellia > SCGC-AAA011-G17 > GW2011-AR20 > JACQNJ01. The sequence goes on from JACOZR010000014.1 coordinate 2,479, forward strand.
TAGCTACCCTAATAGCAAAATTCCCAAATAGAGGATCGTATTCAC
>JACOZR010000014.1:2529-3748 GCA_016181245.1 Candidatus Woesearchaeota archaeon
TTACCACTAATTAAATACGTTTTAGTTTGATTATAATCAATAAGATCTCTTGCGGCGCCATAATAGATTTCAAAAAAATCATTTGGATCATTTTCTGGAAGTTGTTCTCGGTCGACTATGTAAAATATCTTATTCACTTTTGTACTTTTCTTGCCTATATTATCATGAACCGTTACTTCATAAGTATATTTGTCTTTTTTGAGACCATAAAGGCTCAAATAAACATAATGATATGCTAATGGCGGGATTGTGCTATCACCATTAGCACCAAAGTTATCTTTAGATTCATCAACAAGCTGACCATTACCATCAAAGATTGATTGATCCATATTAAACCAGATTTTGCCATTTGCATCTTCTTCAAATCCGTAAACTTCAGGTTTAAAGCATATAATCTCTTCAATGGCGAATTTATCCCTATTACCTGTAATACATTAACGCCCATCGTAATATCCAATCTCAAAATTGTCTACATACAAATTTTTGTTTGATTCAAATTTAATAATAGTAAAATTTTCTGTAACAGACGCTTGTTTTTTACTTACACGGTCATAAACAGTTATTTTAAACTGATAGATACCATAATTGTATTTTTTCAGGGATTCCTTCACCCCATAACCATCCAAAACATTATTTCGTAATACTTCATAGCCCGCCTCATTATATATCCTATCATTTTCATAAACTACATTACCTGAACTATTTGTGATAGTCATACCAAATTCATATAGGTGACGGTTATCTTTTAATCTTGTAAATCCAGAAACATTATATAATTGTAAACATATAGTATCCTCTGATGTAAAGATGTTGCCTGTTTTTCTGACGCAATTATCTCCAATATCTAGCCCTATCTCACTACCTTTTATTTGTAAGATTTCTTCAGGTGATTTTATAATCTCTATTGTTTTGTTTATTATAGAACCTTTATTGCTATTTCTATCATAAATCATCAATTCATAACGATAAGTACCTAATTGCATTTCTTTAAGTCTAGAAGTAATCGATTCATATTCTACTGTGTTACCTTTTAATGTAACTTGGTCTTTTTTCTTTACTAGACTTTTTGATTCCCTAACTAAATTATTATCTTTATCATATACTCTTACATCTATATCATATCGATAGTTACCATCTTGGTTTTTTTCAAAACTAGACACATTAATAAATTCAAAGCAGGCTACATCCTCTTGCACGAATTTATTGTTATTAGTTTCGA
>JACOZR010000028.1 GCA_016181245.1 Candidatus Woesearchaeota archaeon
ATTTGCCTCAAGATTTTGACCCTTACGACATAAATTTCCTTAGGTCCGTACTTCCAAAAGACTTTTCATCAAGTGATGGGAGCAATTTGGATGTGGGCAACAGAGGACTGGTTGGCTTAGCAGTTCCATTGGGATATTCTGAAGCCCACGTATTCCAACTTAAACAAACAGCATATGGAAAAATCGGAATAGGAAAAGCAGTTCATTTTTCAAATCAAGGATTAGTCGAAGAGTTTTTCTTTATCCCTCGTGAAAATCCATTAGAAAACACCTTAGACCCATTGAACGCTGTTCAAGGAGTCCACAGAAGATACGCAAAAGCAGGAAATGAACTTAGAATGGTTGAAGAAAAGGCAAGGCCTTTAGCAGTTTATAGTCCTGCTCTTGCTTTACACCAATAAAGATTCTTTTTATCACTTCAAAAATTAGAGGACGATATAATAAGATAGAAAAATGAATGCCTTACAAATATCAATTCAAAAAAGTATTATAACTACCCAAAGAATTAGACCTCTAAGAAAAAAGAAAATTTTTCATAAAACAAATCCTTTAGTAAGGGTAAGGCAGTTTCCTACTTTTGGGGATATTAAAAAAAGTGTTGAACCACAAGAACTAGAAAGCTTAATAATTAAAAATTAGATTATTTCTTAGTAACTTTTTGCTCTCTTAATATAGCTTTAGCAATAATAAATACAACAATTGCTATGATTATGAAATTAATAAGTTCTGCGGTAAATTCTCCCCACCCTATTTTAATTGGTCCTAAAGAAAAAGTAGCAGTTCTCCACGCTCCAGCAGGTAAAAACGGAGTTATCATAGGCATTATGATATTGTTAACTAAAGATTTCACTAAAGTAGTAGAAGCTGCTCCAATAATAAAAGCAATTGCTAGCCCAACAACCTTATACTCTTTTAAAAAATCAATAAATTCCTTAAAGATACCAACACTTTTCTCTTTAATCGCTGCTTTAACAATAGCCCTTCTTTGTGCTCTATCACTCTTTTTATCCACAGTAATGAAAATTTATTCTATTTAATAATACTTTCGTTGATAAGGAATATCTCCCTTAAAACAGAGAACTCAAATTATCAACATATGCAATTTTTCCAGTCCTAGTACTTAACAATTGTTTTTCTACACCAATTTCTTTTTCATTTTCAATACTATCACTCGATAAAACAAAGTATCTCGTGGCAAAACACCCAATGCTTCAGCAGTTGCTGTAAGTCTTGCTCTAAGAGATTTACTTTAGAGCCAATAAAATCCATTAAGAGAAATGCCAAGCTTGTAATTCTACAAGCTAAAGATTTCTCATGTAGCGGTTAGAAACTGGATTTTAAGATTTAGCACTTTAATGGAAAAATACTCTAAGGAATTAAAGAAAATAACAGGTGGAATGCCGTGTTCTTGAAATCAATTAACCATAAAAAAACACGAGCTTAAAAAATGAGGAAAAAATGGCTAAAAGCCACTAATTCCTAACCGTATCATCAATCATGTATACAGGAAAACCTAAGTTCAGGAGAGATTTATAGGATTCTCGAATAAGCTCCTGAGAAGGATGATTATAAGACCTAAAGTGATACACTGAAGATAATGCATCATAAGCCCTTAAATCCCCAATAGAGCCTAAATTCCTTGCTGCATTTAGCCTAGCTTCTTCAGTTTCTCCATAAAGGAGTTGTTCAACATTTTGAGCAAAGACCAAATCTTTTACTTCTCCAATATCTCTTATAGCATTAAGTGTAAGCTCTCGATTTTCTTTATTAAGTTCATAATGAACATGGCTTAATAGCACATTAACTATGTAACCTTTTTCTTCTTTGTAGGCATCTAAATTTTGATTTTCTGGCTCATTTTTATACATAGCATTTAGTCTTAATATTATCTCTTTCCTGAGGTCTACACTCTTTTTACTAACAGCAACTCTATCTTTTGCATCGAGTGAATCAAAGTCAAGCTGAGTTAATAATTGAATTAATGTTCCTTTGTTATACACCAAAAATACACTTTGAAAACCTAAATGATCATCGGTATTTACATATCCATCTTTATTTAAATCATAGGCACTATCCCATTTAAAATCTCCAGTTTTTGTGTACATATGACTATAAAACAAAAAATAATCATTATAATCTACTATTCCATCTTTATTAAAATCCCCCGTCAATCCAAGTCCACTAACCTTTATAGATCCTGAATATGGTGTCTTTAAAGAGCCAATTGCACTATTTGCAGCACAACCAGAAAATAAAAGTGAAAATGCAATAACCAATAAAAATAGAATTTTTTTATTCAAATTAAATAACACCCCATACAACTGAAAGCCACATGTACTATATAAATATTTCTGAATTGAAACGTTGTTAAGTTAATTGGTCTTAAAAGGAAGTTTTAAAAAAGATTAAGTTTTATGAATCTTTAATGAAAAATGCTTTGTTTATTTTGTTTGTCTTAG
>JACOZR010000036.1 GCA_016181245.1 Candidatus Woesearchaeota archaeon
AGCATGGCTCATGCTCAAGATCATTTTATCGCCAGAATAGAAACTTATCAATGTCATTATTACAGAAAAAATAATTGCAAAAAACAGGCCAATAAAAATATTTCCAACATAAGCTCCTAAAGCATAACCTAAAGCTCCAATAATTACAAAGAATAAAGCGATTAAGAAAATTGATTTTCTTTTATTTGAAGAAATATGATCATATAGCATCATTAAAATTCAACTTTAACTGATTTCTTTTCAGATTCCTGAGCTTTAAAAAATTCTCTTTCTCTAAAATTAAGCATACCTGCAATAATCCTGCTTGGAAATTGCTGTATACTGTTGTTTAATTCCATAACATTATCATTATAAAATTGTCTTGCATAAGCTATCTTGCTCTCTGTTCCTGAAAGTTCTTCTTGTAACATCTTAAAGTTCTCAGAAGCCTGTAACTTAGGATAATCCTCAGCCACAGCAAATATTGTCTTTAAAGCGCCACTAATGGAATCAGAAGCTTTTGCTTTATCGCTCATTGAACCAGAAACAAGATTAGCTCTCATCTTTGTTACTTCAGTCAAAACTCCTTTTTCATGCTTCATATAGCCCTTAACAGTTGCAATTAGATTAGGTATTAACTCGTATCTTCTCTTTAACTGCACATCTATCTGGCTCCAGGCATTATCTACTCTGTTCTTTAAGCTTATTAGTCTATTAAACATAAATATCACATAAAGAACAATAAAAGCTACAACGCCTATAACTATCCATAGTGCTAATATCATAAGAATACCAGTATAATCCATTATATAAATATTTGCCAAATTTAAAATGCCATGGTAAACGTTTTAAAGGTTTCCTATGCTAATAAGGGTATGACAAAACAAAGATGCAAAATAACATTTTTAGGTGCTTATAACAAAGATAAATATGTGGGGGATATGCACTTTGCAGCCCTAGGAAGTAGCGGTAGTAGATACTATGTAGACAGGGTAAATGGATTAATATTGCCTGTGGAAATAAGTTTAAGAAGGTTTTCTATAAATCCCCATTTTAGAAATGTATATGCAACAAAACAAGAGGCAGGTGAAGAAGGAGCAGTAAAATTAAATTACCACGTAGATTTATCTAATGGAACTGTAAGGATACTCAAAACTTTCTTAGGAGCAATAAAAAGAGATGGTGAACTAGAAAGAGAGGTTAGAAAAAGAAATATACTAGAAAACGGTCAAATAAATAGAGCGATTGGCTTAGGAATATCTCAAGAGACAATAGATTTGTCATTCGCTAGCGGATATACCTTAATTGAAAAAGTAGTAGAAGTGCTATTAGAAAGGTTGAACAGATTTGAACCTGCAGGATACATGCCTGGCGATTTAGTTACAACGGGGCGCAGAAGAGGAGGACCAAGTAACACAGCAATATGACTTTATTCCTAATAGGTATAGGCTTAGAAGAAGAAGATATTTCATTAAAAGCGATTACTTCTTTAAAGTTATGTAAAAAAATTTACTTAGAATCATACACCTCTACAGGAGTTTCGAAAGAATACTTAGAAAAGTTATTAAAAAAAAGTATAGAATCAAAAGACAGAGAGTTCTTTGAAAATGAAAGCAAAAAAATAATTCTGAAAGCAAAAAAAGAAAATATCGCACTACTAATCCAAGGAGATTGTCTAAGCGCAACAACACATATATCTATTTTACAAGAAGCAATTGAAAATAAAGTAAAAACAGAAATAATTCATGGAATCTCAATTTTTACAGCAATAAGTGAAACAGGATTAAGCTTGTACAATTTTGGAAAAACAACAAGTATTCCGTTTAACAATAAAAACATAAAAACACCATATGAAGTAGTAAAGTCTAATTTAGAAAAAGAAATGCACACCTTAATCTTATTAGATCTAAATCCAAAAGAAAATAAATTTTTAACAGCAAATGAAGGTTTAAAATATTTAATATCTCAAAATTTAGATGAAAACAAAGAAGCAGTAATATGTTCAAAGCTAGGAACAAGTAAAAAAGAAATAAAAAAAGGTAAAATAAAAGATTTAATAAACACAAAACTAAAATATTTCCCACAATGTATAATAATTCCAGGAAAAATGCATTTTGTGGAGGAAGAATTTCTAAATAAATGGAAAAATTAATAATAGAGAGACTATCTGAAGAAAACTTTGAAGATTTCTTTAAACTAATTCAGTTGTTTGCAAAATATGAAAAGCTTACTCCGCCAGATGAAAGTGCAAAAACAAGACTTAGGGTAGATGGCTTGTCAAATGATCCAATGTATCTTGCTTATCTAGGAATGTTAGAAAAAAGACCTATCAGTTATATGGTTCTGCTAAATACGTACTCAAGTTTTCTTGGATCAAAAACGCTATATCTGGAAGATGTTTTTGTTTTAGAAGAATTCAGGGGAAAAGGAGTAGGACAAAAAATGTTTGATTTTTGTACATCAATGGCAAGACAAGAAGAATATGGAAGACTGGACTGGTGTGTTTTAGATTGGAACAGACCGATGATACAATTTTCACAAAGAAATGGAGCTCAAGAACTACCTTGGAAGCTCTTCAGGTTAGATAGAGACCAAATTGAAAGGTATAGAAAATTAGAATAACAAAGCTTAAAAAAATAATAATCCGGGATAAAATATGTCAACATTAATAGCTTGCTTATCAACAGGAAAAGGAACATGGGGTCATGTATCTAGAGTAATACAAGATGGTAAATTTGATAGTGTAATTTTAATAACAAATGATTATGGTAAAGAAAATTTCCAAAAACTAGAAAATACAGATTTAGTAGCAATAAAGCTTGAGCAAGGCATGAAAGAATTAAGAGATGAAATCTACAAAAATTTAAAAGAAAAAATAAAATCAGATGAAACAGAAGTTGCTTTAAACTTAGCTTCAGGTACAGGAAAAGAGCATATGGCTTTATTATCGGCTTTACTAAAACTAGGCATAGGGATAAGGTTAATGGCCTTAACTAAAGAAGGCATTGAAGAAATCTAAACATTTATATCTTTTCTTTACTTTAATAAATCATGTCTAAGCTATTTGAAGATGTTTCAAAGGGTCAAGAATCTTTATTCTTAAATGAAATAGCCCTAGACCCAAATTTTACACCACAGATAGTCCAATATAGAGAAAATCAGCAAAAGTACATTGCAGATTGTATAAAACCATTATTTATGAAAAGAAATGGTAAAAATTTAATTATTCATGGAGCCCCGGGTATTGGAAAAACTTTAGCGGCAAAATATGTTTTAAAAGAATTACAAGAAGAAACAGATGATGTTTACATAGCCTACATAAATTGCTGGAAATCGCCAACAGCATACAAGGTAGTTTTAGAATTATGCGAACTTTTAGACTACAAGTTTACACACAACAAAACAACAGAAGAATTACTAAGGAAAATAACTGCAATACTAAACAAAAAATCTGTAGTTCTATGTTTTGATGAAATAGACAAACTTGAAAGCACAGATATAATCTATAATTTGTTAGAAGATCTTTACAGGAAAACAATTATCTTGATAGTAAATGACAAATCATGGTTAGTCAAACTAGATTCAAGAATAAGATCAAGGTTAATGCCAGAAACTTTGGAATTTAATCAATACAACAAAAATGAAATGCTTGGAATATTAAAAAAAAGAACAGAATTCGCATTTATTCCAAATACCTGTTCTCAAGAAGCGTTAGAAATAATATCTCAAAAGGCATATGAATCGGGAGATGTAAGATTAGGAATTTATTTATTAAAAGAATCAGGTTCAATAGCAGAATCGGAATCATCAAGAAAAATATTAGAAGCTCATGCTAAAAAAGCGTTAGAAAAAACAAAAGAGTTTAGTATAAAAGGGCCTAATGACTTAAAAGAAGAAGATAGTTCTCTTTTAGAGTGTATAAAAAACAACCCAAATATCCAATCTTCAAAGCTTCACGAAATCTTTAACGCATCAATTTCTTATAAAACATTTAGAAGACAGTTAGAAAAACTGGAAAAAGCTAAATTAATAGAGCTTGAACAAGCTTCTTTAGGGGTCCAAGGAAAAGCAACAATAGTCAAGCTTAAACAGGAAAAAACACTAAACAGCTTTAATTAAACATATTCTGCCAATTCTATAAGCTCACTCTCCTCAAGGTCTCTAAGAGTAGACACAAAACCAGGTAATAGCTCAGTTATATCTCTAGGCAATTGTATCAAAAGTTGCACAGTTTTTGCCCTCACAGAGTTCTCAACTTCATTAGAACATTCACTCCACCGATATTGCCAAAGTGCTTGATGAAATTCTCTGTATATTTCCAAGAATTCCGCAACCTGCTCCGTGGTGTAATTTGGCATATAAATAGCATATTCTGGCTTTATTTAAATTATATACATTCTATAAAATATATATTCAATTCACTAGTCCATCGGACAACCCCACGCGCCAGCCTTTTAAACAAAATTAATTCTAAGAATAGCGAGGTGATGAAAATGAGTAAAAACCTATATCCAAAGCTAAAAAACACTTGGAACATTGCAGACTTCATAACAGAAAAAACACTAAACATACCAAAAAAATACCACGAAAGAATTGAAGGAATTTTCAGTCAACAACTAAAAAATCTAACAACTGTAGAGTTTGAGAAAAGAACATTCAGCATAATAAAGGAGGTGAGCTAAATGGAATTCTACACAAGAGACGAATTATTTGAGTTAATGGAAAACGACGAAATATCAGATGAAGAAGAAGGATTCATGATTGGTTTCCTACATGCCTTCAAAAAGCAGGGTTAACTCTTTTTTTCTTTTTTACAACAAATTGATAAACCTTTACCAATAAAGAGAAAATATGGAGCAAATAGAACTAAACAAAAAGAAGGAAATACTTTTTTCGCCAAAACCGCCATTTCATTTTGATGCTACATTGCACAAGCCTTCTCATTTTCCTTCATCCGATAATGGATGGGAAAAAGGAAAATATTGGATTACAATGCAATGGAATAATGAAAATTTAGGATTAAAACTGGAAGATAAAGGAACAATTTCAAGCCCAAAAGTAAAAATAACAATTTACTCAGAAAAAGAGCTTGATAAAGATTTTATTGAAGATCTAAAAAAAGAATTAGAGTGGAGATTTAATTTTAACTCAGATATATCAGATTTTTCTAAAAAATTCAAAAATGATAAAGTTTTAGGCTCAATTATCAAAAAATGGAAAGGCATGAGACCTGTTGCTGCAAATTCTGTCTATGAAACTCTTATCATCTACATAGTCTTACAAAACGCCACAGTAAGACGTTCTGTCCAAATGCTTGAAAATCTTTTTGCAAAATTTGGTTCAAAGCTAGTTTTTGATGGAAAAACACTATCTTGTTTTTGGATTTCTAGTGAAATGGCCAAAGTCGAAGAACAAGAATTAAGAGATATAAAAGTAGGATATCGCGCTAAATTCCTAAAAAGAATATCAGAACAATTTGTCAACAAGAAAATTGACGAATTTGCAATGAGAAACAAAACTAATGAAGCAATAAAAAAAGACGTGCTAAAATTATATGGAATAGGTCCTGCATCAGTAGAATATCTGCTTTTCGAAGATTTCTATAGGTATGATGCCTTCACAACAATACCACCATGGGAGCAAAAGATTTTATCTATGCTTATATTCAAAAAACCACTAGTTCCAACTAGCAAAATCCTAAAATTTGCTAAACGTTATGGAAAATACAAAAAATTAGCGATTCATTACATATGGGAAGACATTTTTTGGAAGAGAAAGCATAAAAGCATTCCATGGTTAGAAAAAGAGATAAGACTCTAAAATCAGCTTTTTTTATCATAAGGATCATAATTCCACCAAAAGAAATCATCATAAACGCTTCTAATAGTAAACTTTCCTTCAGGAATTTCATATTCTCCTTGAACAATTTCATCAAGTTCCCTGTAAAAACCAACAGCATGCCCACCAACAACATCATTTTTATACAATTTTTTCATAGTTTCATAGTGTTCAGTTAGTTTTTCAAGCATAGATCTTGGCATATCAATTAAAGTACAAAAAACATTAAAAAGTTAATCAAAAACAATTTAAACTTCAATTAAAAACAAAATCTATGAAAATTCTGGCATTTTCAGACATTCATGGCAATAAGAAAGCTATAACCTCTATAATAAGTATAAGCAACAAGAAAAATCCAGACTTATTAATCTGCGCAGGGGATATCTCAAGTTCAAAAATGATCACAAAAGAAGTCGTCAAAGAACTAAAGAAATCGAAAAAACCAATTTTTATAATTCATGGCAATCACGAAACATCTCAAGAGGTAGAATCTGACAAACAGGTAACTAACTTACATAAGAAGTTAATACAAATAGAAGATTATAATTTCTTAGGCTTCGGGGGTGGCGGTTTCTCAAAAAGAGACATAGAATTCGAAAAGTTCACAAAAAATATTAAAAAAGAAAATCTAATCCTAGTAACTCACGCTCCTCCTTATAATACCGTATTAGATATCTTACCAATGGGGCATGTCGGCTCAATTTCAATAAAAAACTTCATAAAAAACAATAAACCAATCTTGGCAATTTGTGGTCATCTTCACGAAAATGAAGGAAAATCTGAAAAAATCTATAAAACTTTAATAATAAATCCAGGAATAAAAGGAAAAATAATAGAAATATAAAAAGAAAGAGAAGATATTATCTTCTCTTCTTAGAAGCCTTTCTTGTTGACTTCTTTGCTGCTGCTTTTCTTTTTGCTGCCATATTTTTTCACCTCTTTGATTCCCATAAGATTTTATGAGCATAATGCTTAGAAATAAATTTCATTTTTTTATTATCCCCAATTGAATTAATTAAATTCATGTGAATAAAGTAACAAAACTTGTTTAAATATCTTTCTATTAACAAAAAAATTTCTTGTAATTCTCAAAAAAAATTTTCTCAAGTTTATTTCTATCAATATGATTAATCTCAGAAACTATTTTAACAGTTTCACCGACGAGAAAAGGTTCATTTCTTTTGCCAATATCAGCACTCAAGAATGGAGAATCGGTTTCAGTTAGCAATTGTGATGCCTTAACTTCCAAAGCAATCTTCTGGAAATGTCTGCTTCTTTTAACAATGCATGGAATAGAAATCATCCAATTATTTTTTTCAATTTGTTTTACAAGACTGAATTTTCCTTGAAAACAATGAAATACAATCTTCTTGACATCTAATTTTTCAAAAAGTTCAACACATTCCTTCTCGGCGTTTCTCGAATGTACAACAAAAGGTTTGTTTAAAGATTTTAGTTCACTAATAATCTTGGTAAGAATCTTTACCTGTCTTTCATCCTTACCATCTTTGAAATCCAAACCAACTTCTCCTATAGCAACAATATCTTTAGAATTCTTTTTAATGAACTTTATTTCATCGCCAATCTCCTTATCGCTCATGTTAACAACATCTAAGGGATAAAGCCCTAAGCTTGCTTTGACATTCTTATATTTCTTTGATAACTTCAAAACATTCACATTGCTTTCATGATTAGTTCCTGCACTAATGATAATCATGTCTTTTTTAACAACTTTATTAATATCCTTAGAAAAAACTTCATGATCTAAGTGGCAATGGACATCTACTAGCATTTTAACCAAAAATAAATCTAATAAGCTTCATCAGCCAAGGTAATAAGTTAATTATCAGTATCAAAAGAAGGAAAAAAGTAACAGCTTTCCAAGCTTTCATTGCTTTTTCCTTGCTAACAAAAGTCATCATACCTAAAACAAACATCCTACCTCCATCAACAGGTCCTAAAGGTAACAAGTTAAACAAACCAACACCCAGGCTAATAACCCATATCCAAAAGAATAATTGTCTCAACCAAAATATGAAATCTAGAGGGATCTTGCCATATCTATCAACAGCTTCAGCACTATACTCAACACTTAAAGGAGAAATACCTCCTTTGTCTGTTTGTAAAATAATCTCTTGTCCTGGTTTCTTTTTAGACAATTCTTCAAAAAATTCAGATGTAGTTTCAATTTTCACATCATCAATCTTAGTTATATTTTCTCCTTTTTGTATTCCAGATAAATCCAGAGGCCCATTTTCTACAACTTGGGAAACCATAACACCATTTCCTTCTAAAAGGGAATTAGTAAATGGGTTTACAAAAAATAATAATGATATAACAAGTATTGCTAATAAAACATTAGAGAAACTTCCCGCTGCAAGAATAGAAAGTTGCGCCTTAACACTTGATTTCTCCATCTTTTTCTCATCTGGCTCAACAAATGCAGCAGGTATTGGCCCTAAAAAAGCAAATCCAGAACTTTTAATCTTAATATTGTAGACTCTAGCAATAACTCCATGAGAAAATTCATGAACAATAGCAATGATGAACAAACTGATGATCCAATGTAAAAAGCTTAAAGTTGGCAATCCTGGAGCAATTTTTATTCCAGGCAATACAGGAGCTAAAGCAGGTAAAGAATCTGGAACAAATATTAAGTCAAATGTAGCCTTGATTATTATAACAAACATGGCAATCATACCAATAAAACCAACAATAATTCCAGCGTAAGCTAAAAACTTTAACAATCTTGGATGTCTCTTGGCAACCTTATCCATCCATGCAAGTCCTAAGCTAGTCTTGTATAGGGCAAATATCTTCCCTTGAATTTCAAATTTATGCTTATGGGTAAGATAGAATATAGCTATAACAACTAAAAAAACAAGCAATAATATTAAATCTAAGTTCATTAACCAAGAAAAAGAATACTCCTATTTATTTCTTTCTAACAGGTCTTAATGCTGCACCATTGCATTTCCTGCATTTAACTTTTCCTGCTAGTACATGAACAGGCTTAGCTCTTATTTTAGACTTGCACTTTCTACAAACATAAATGTTAACTTGTAATCTATTTAACGCTTCTTGAAATTTTGCCATTTTTATTTAATCTGCTTCATAACTTTATTGCCTAAAACATCCCAGTAAATAACCTGTACACCTTCTCTTATATTACCTTTAATGTCCTCAGGTATCTTGAGATCGAATGTCTCAAATGTTTCCATATCCATTACGTTTGCAGTTTCATCATGAATTGAAAGTATCTGAGCTGCTTTTTTCTCAATTATTGGAACAACCATCTTGTCATGCCCCGGTAAAACAATAACTTTCTTTTGACTATCAACAATCCCTATTGCTTCTATTCTGCATTTAGCATGCCCGTGTTTCCCAGTTTTGGAGGTTTGGATGCTTTTTACAACACATGCAATGTTATCTATTATACAATAATTGCCAACCTTCAAACCACTGACATTGATTACTTTCTGCTCCATTCTAGTTATCAAAACAAAAGAAGAAATTTATAAACATTGTGGTGAAGGAAAAATTAAAAGAAAGACCGTAAAAGCTATCTTTCCTTAAAGTACTCTCCGCTTCGTGATTTCAAATAGCTAAGTAAATCTTCAGATAAAGACCTACCCACAGATTCTTCTGGTGCTTTTGATTTATCTAACTCTTTTGCTATTTCAAAAGCCAACTTAGAATATAATGAAGAGCAATCATACTGTTTTTCAGGAAGATTTTCAATCAAAAACAAAGCACCAAAATAACTGTCTTCAGATAACATCTTCTTAAAAGATGATGCAATTCTTTCCAAAGAATCAAGTCTATTTTCAAGTCCGATAGGTATTTCCTTAACATGAGATTCAGTCATTTTTTAAAACCTCCTCAAAGATTTTTTAATATTAGCTTTCTTCTTTACAATTTTAGGCTTAGAGGCTTTTTTAACAGTTTTCTTCTCAGTTTTAACTTCTTTAACTGCTACAGGAGTTTCAACTTTTTCTTCTCGATAAACAGGCATTTCTTTAGCAGACATTACTTTATTATTTATCTCCTTTAAAGCGTCCTCTAAGACATTTAATTTCATATTCATATTAAACAATTGTTTAGAAAGTACAGCAATTGCAATCCAAAGTTGTGCATTTGCTTGATTTTTAGCAGAATTATATGCATTTTTATGCAGATTTGTTTCTCTTACTTGTGCCTCAAGATAATCTCTTAAAGCAGGGTCAACTTTATTTCTCCAATCAGCCATTTTTCAAAAATCCTCCAATTGCGACAATTAAAGAAGCTTTAAATATTTTTCTATTGGCAAGTGATTACAAAAAAAAGCATATTTTTAAAAAACGGCAAAAAAACACCCTAAATATGATTAAGAAAGGAATGTTTATAGAAATAAATTTTACTGCAAAGTTAGCAGATTCAGATAAAGTTTTTGATACTACAAATAAAGAAGTAGCAGAACAGAATCATTTCCATGAAAAACATGATTACAAGCCTATAACAATCTGTGTAGGACATAAAGACATAATTGAAGGTCTAGACGAACAATTAATAGGTAAAGAACTCAAGAAATACACATTCAACATTTCAGCAGAAAAAGGTTTTGGAAAAAAACATCATGAATTAATAAAATTAGTTCCATCTTCTTTATTTGCTCAGCAAAATATAAGGCCTGTTCCAGGCTTGCAAATAAACTTAAATGACATGATTGGTACAATAAGATCAGTCAGCGGAGGCAGAACTGTAATAGATTTTAACCACCCACTAGCAGGTAAAGATTTAACTTATGAAGTAGAAATACTAAGAGAAGTTAAAGACTTAAAAGAAAAAGTAAGTAGTGTAATCTCTCAGATAACAAAAAAGTTTGAATTAATAATCAATAATAATGAAGTAGAGATTAAGTCTAATATTAAGAAAGATTTTCAGGAAAAAATAGCAGAGGAAATAAAGTCAAGAATTTCAGAAATAAAAGAAGTGAAATTCTCAAAAGAGGAGAATGCAAAATAATTTCTTAAATATAATCACTATAGAATAAATAAATTTATATATCTACATCAAATAAGGAGATTATGGATTCAATTATAAGGACTATTTCTAGGCAAGAAAGAGAAAAACCATTGAAATCTGAAATCAGAAAAACATCTCCTATAGATGAAGAACTAGAACAATTGTTATCTGCTCAAAGAGCAAAGATAAAAGTAATAGGTGTTGGTGGTGGCGGAGGTAACACTATCTCAAGAATATCTGAAATAGGGATTACTGGTGTCGAAACAATAGCAACAAATACAGATGCTCAAGATTTGTTATACGCAAATGCAGATGTAAAAATACTTCTAGGAAAGCAAGTCAGTAAAGGAATGGGTGCGGGTTCTTTACCTCAAGTAGGTGAAGACTCAGCAAGAGAAAGTGAGGCAGAAGTAAAGCAAGCAATCCATGGCTCAGACATGATATTCATAACATGCGGTCTAGGCGGAGGAACAGGAACAGGTGCATCTCCAGTTATAGCAGACATAGCAAAAAAAAGTGGGGCATTAACAGTAGCTGTAGTGACAATTCCTTTTTCAATGGAAGGAAGAAGAAGATTAGATAATGCTCTATTAGGTCTAGACAAGTTAGAACAAGCAGTAGATACATTAATTGTAATTCCTAATGATAAATTACTAGAGTTAGCTCCAGATTTACCACTACAAACTGCATTCAAGGTAGCAGATGAAATTCTTACAAATGCAGTAAAAGGAATAGCAGAACTAGTCACTAAAGCAGGTTTAGTTAATTTAGACTTTGCAGACATAAAATCAGTAATGGGAAAAGGAGGAGTAGCAATGATTGGAGTGGGTGAATCAGACACCGAAAGAAGAGCTGTAGAAGCAGTAGAAAAAGCAATAACCAATCCGCTACTTGATGTAGACATTACAGGAGCAAACGGTGCACTAATAAACGTGTCCGGGGGCCCAGATATGACTTTAAACGAAGCCCGTGAAGTAGTACAAAGAGTATCAGAACGCCTAGATGAAGACGCGAGAATAATATGGGGTGCTCAAATCTCAGAAGATCTTGAGCACACTGTAAGAACAATGCTCATAGTAACAGGCGTTCATTCTCCTCAAATCTTTGGAAGTATAAGAAAACCATCTGCTGAAAAGAAGAATAAAGAGATGGAACAAGAACTAGGCATCGATTTTATGGACTAAAGTCCTTATGGGAATCTTTATAAACCTGATTTTCTCAAAAATTTTATGTCTTTATGGGAAAAATTCAAGCTTTTCATTATAGAATCTAAGAGGGTTTTTAGATCAACAAAAAAACCGTCAAAAGAAGAATATCTTGCCATAGTCAAGGTATCAGGCATAGGCGTGCTTATCATAGGGTTCCTAGGGTTTCTAATCCATATGATATCCTCATTAATACGTTAAAATGGCAATATTTGCTATAAGAACAACAGCAAACAGGGAAGACCAAGTACTGGATTTTGTTAGTTCCAACGCTAAAAAAAAGAACTTAGAAGTTTATTCATTAATTCATCCTCACGGTATGAGGGGCTATGTTTTCATAGAAGCAAACACTAAGCAAGATGCTGAAAATGCAACATTAGGTGTACCTTACGCAAAGGGGATCTTAGGAAGTCCTGTAAATTACAAAGA
Organism: Candidatus Woesearchaeota archaeon; assembly: GCA_016181245.1. Taxonomy (GTDB): domain Archaea; phylum Nanobdellota; class Nanobdellia; order SCGC-AAA011-G17; family GW2011-AR20; genus JACQNJ01. The sequence continues at coordinate 12,456 of JACOZR010000036.1, forward strand.
AATAGAGCACATGCTTGAACAAGCTAAGACTCAAACAAACATAATTAAGAATGATATTGTTGAAATAATCTCTGGCCCATTTAAGAGAGAAAAAGCCAAAGTAGTAAGAGTTGACAAGCAAAAGGAAGAAGTTATTGTTGAATTGCTAGAATCTGCAGTTCCAATTCCAATGACAATTAAATTAGATTCAGTTAAAGTCATAAGGAGAGAAGGCGAGGAGCAAAAAGAAGAATAAAATGGAAAGTCAAACAGAATTTTTTAGATGGAAACCAATCGAATCAGGGTTAATCCCTAAAGATAAACTAGAGGGGTGGATCGGAGGGTATTTTAATAGAAAAGAAGATTTATCACAATTTAGAAGAAGAAGCACAATGTGTCTAGAATTATTATATGATTCAGATGGTGAAATAAAAGGCTATGCTTTTGTTATTCCAAATGGAGAAGTAAATAAAGATCACGAAGCAAGAATGCTTTTTATAAAGAGAGTATATGAAGAAGATGGCAAGACAATAGATTCTTACTTTGTAGATAAAAATGAAGGACTTTCCGGGTTTTCATGGAGTTTAAGCCATAGAGGGAAATGTTAAAATGGGAACAGAAAAATTAGAATTACTTGTTGAAGGCGGAAAAGCAGCTGCTGATCAAAACACAGCTCAAAAGCTAGGTCCCATGGGTATTTTGCAGAATGTTATAAAGTCTGTAAATGAGAAAACTGTCTCATTTGCAGGAATGAAAGTTCCAGTAAAGGTTTCTATTGACACGACAACAAAAGAGTTTACAATAGAAATAGGTACTCCTCCAATAGCAGAATTAATTAAGAAAGAATTAAGCTTGCAAAAAGGCTCTGGCACACCAGATAAACAAAAAGTAGGTAATCTTTCTATAGAATCAATAATAAAAATTGCAAAGATGAAGAAAGAAACAATGCACGCTAATACGTTAAAATCAGCTGTTAAATCAGCAGCAGGTTCAGCAAATTCTTTAGGTATCTTAGTAGAAGGTAAGCAATCAAAAGAAATATGTGAGATGATTGACAAAGGAGTATTTGATAAACAAATCAAGGAAGAAGCAACAGAAACTCCAGAAGATAAAAAACAACTACTAAAAACACAATTAGACAGTTATAATCAATTAATGAAGAAAGAATTAGATAAGATGAAAGCAGCTGCAGCAGCTGTAAAAGACAAACCAAAAGCTGAGGATAAAGCAGCAGCCCCAGCTGAAGAAAAAACAGCAGCTAAACCAGCAAAGGAAGAAAAGAAGTCTGGAAAGAAATAACCCAATTTTCATAAAATAGATAATGGAGTATTATTCTTAAAAGATATAAAAAACTTGTTAAAAAAATTAATATCGAAACAACTCCCATAGGGTTTACTAAAGCTCATATAAGAAAAGATGGGATACACAGCCAAGAATTAAGGTTTAGAGTTCTCACAAAGCATAACAATAAATTTATAAAACAAATAGGATGGATAAAATAGGGCGTAACACCCATTGCCGGTATGGGACTTCAAAAAGAAGCATAAAGCTATAGGCTAATGGTTAGGCTCACAGGTTTGGGTCTAAAAAAGCAAAAAACCTGTTGATCCAGGTTCGAATCCTGGTAGCCCCAACTCCAAAAGGTTTAAAAAACAAAGGAATTAGATTCTATAAAAATGGCAAAACACAAAGTAGGCACAGCTGGTCGTTTTGGACCAAGATACGGAAGAAAGATTCGCCACATAGTTTCAGAAATTGAAAAAAAATTACGTTCATGGCATAAATGCCCTTACTGTAAAAAGTTAAGAGTAAAGAGAGTTTCCTCTGGAATATGGGAATGTAGATCATGTAATACAAAGTTTACAGGAAAAGCATACACGGTTTAAAATGGTTACACACAAATGTTTCGTTTGCGATAAAATAGTAAAGCAAGACTATACTAAAAAGAAAATCAGATGCCCTTATTGTGGCTCTAAAATTCTATACAAACCTAGAATAATCTCAAGAAAAGTAAAAGCAGTATAAGATGGAAGATCAAAACCAGCAAATTCAAAAGCTTCAACAATTGGAGCAAAACATGCAGTCATTGATTATGCAGCGTCAGTCTTTCCAATCTCAATTTCTCGATACAGAAAATGCATTAAAAGAAATACAAACTCCTCAAAAAGAGGTTTACAAAATTATGGGGGCAATAATGATAAGTGTTCCTCAAGAAGAAATAAAAAAAGAATTAGTAGAAAAAAAAGAAATTCTCGATCTAAGAATAAAAAGTATTGAAAAACAAGAAGATATTTTAAAAAAGGAATCAGATAAAATAAAAAAAGAGGTAATGAGTAATTTGAAGCAGTAAAAAATGATTAAAGATGAAATCAATGATATTATTATAATACTACAATCAATAAGGGAAGATAATAGCGTTCCAAAAAACGTGAAAAGCAAAATAGATACAACAATTGTTTCTCTCAACTCAAGTTGCGAAGTCTCCTTAAAGATTGACCAAGCATTGCAGGAATTAAGTGAAATTTCTAATGATCCGAATGTTCCGGCATATACAAGGATAGAAATACTGAATCTTATTAGTACGTTAAGCAGGGATTAAACTCAGTAAAAGCAGCAATTATGGTGCCTTAAAAATACAAATCTTCCAATAGAAATATTTATATATTTATTGAAGTTAAATACAAATTAAAATGGGTGCATTCTCAAAGTTTAAAGATATCTTCAAGAAGGAAGATGATGGATTTGATGGAGAAATGGGCGAAGACTACGTAGAATTAGCAGGCCCAATGGAAAGAGGCTCAAAAGCAAGAGTCATTGTAAGACCATTCGTTATTGAAGATTTCACAGATGTGAAGCCAGTTCTAGACTGTTTAAGAGAAGGAGTCACAATAGCTTTAGTTAATATCAGGCCCTTAAAGGAAAGAGATATAGTTGAACTAAAAAGGGCTGTAAGCAAATTAAAGAAAACCTGTGACGCAATAAGCGGGGATATTGCAGGTTTTGGTGAAGATTGGATTGTAGTAACTCCTCCTTTTGCACAAATTTATAGAACAGGTCAAACTGAAGATATAAGGGAATCAGCTTCAGCAAGTGCTTCAATGCAAGATTAATAATTAGTTTTATAAATTATCTCTTCATTCTTTATACACTATGGAAGTAATTGAAAAACAAGATTGTCCTGTGTGCAAACAAAAAACAATGCAATTGATTCAGGAAGAGAGAGAAGTGCCTCACTTCGGCAAGTGCTATCTTATGTCTATGAATTGTATTGAATGTTTATACCATTCTTCAGACATAGAAGTTGAAAAAAAAGATAATCCTAAAAAATACGAATTTACAGTTGAAAAAAAACAAGATTTAAACGTAAGAGTTATAAAATCCGGAGAAGCAACAATAAAAATACCACAGTTAAGGATGTCAGTAACTCCTGCTCCATCATCTATAGGTTACATTTCTAATATTGAAGGAGTTCTAAGAAGATTCAAAAAAATAGTTGAAGACCAAAGAGACGCAACAGAAGATCCAGAGGCAAAGAAGTCCGCTAAAAACTTGTTAAAAAAATTCTGGAAAGCTGAATGCGGAGAACTAGCTCTAAAAATTATAATAGAAGATCCATCAGGAAATTCAGCAATAATTTCAGATAAGGCAGTAGTCTCAAAAAAATGAAAGTTCTTTTCGTAGATGCAAGAGCGAGTTTTGATATTACTGAATTAAAAAATAAAATTCTTTCAAAATTCAAAAAAGGAAAATTTGGATTAGTAGCAAATATTCAATTTTTACCGCAATTAGAAGAAATAAAAAAAATTCTGCCCGAATCAATTGTTGCTGGTCAGGTAGTTGGATGTAATGTTTTGAACACAATAAAAATAAAAGACAAAGTTGATGCATTTATCTACATAGGCTCAGCTTATTTTTATCCAATAGAAATTGCTGCAAAAACAAAAATACCAGTTTACGTAGCAAACCCATTGACAAATGAAATTTCTCTAGTAGCAAAAAAAGAAGTTGAAGAATATCTAAAGAAGAAGAAGGGTAAAATATTGAAATTCTTATCGGTAAAAAAAATCGGCATTCTTGTTTCAACTAAACCGGGTCAGGAAAACATGAAACTAGCATTGATGATAAAAGAAAAACTTAATAAAGAATCTGTGATAGGGATATCTAACACATTAAATCCAGAAAACTTGGAAAATTTTTCAGATGTTGAATACTGGATAAACACAGCGTGCTCAAGAATAGAGCATCCAAAAATAATAAATTTTGAGGACATCCCAGAAGAATATCTTAATGTAAAACCAAAGGTTGAAAGTTTCAGACCGAACTTGATAAAAGCCAAATGACAAAAACAGAAAACATAATGAATATTGCTACAAAGAGGGGCTTCTTCTTTCCAGCTGGTGAAATATACAAGCCAATTGCAGGATTCTGGACTTATGGCCATTTAGGAACATTAATGAAGCATAATTGGGAAAATCTCTGGAGAAAATACTTCTTAGGTTTAAGCACAAATTATTTTGAGATTGAAGATGTAAATATCATGCATAAAGCAGTATTCCAAAGTTCAGGTCACTTAGATAATTTTAATGATCCTTTAACAGAATGCAAGAAGTGCCATTTTCGCTGCAGAGCAGACCAGTTAATAGAGGATGCATTAGAAAGAAGCACAGATGGTCTTAAAGAAAAGGAAATGGAAGAGCTAATTAAAAAAAATAAAATCAAATGCCCAAATTGTAATTCTTCTGATTTTGATAAAGTGGTTTGGTTTAACATGATGTTTGATTTAAAAGTTGGTGCAACAGGTAATGAAACAGTTTACCTAAGACCTGAAACAGCACAATCTCCTTACATAGCATTCAAAAGAGAATTCTCAGCTTTAAGGGAAAAATTGCCAATGGGCTTAGCTGTTATCGGAAAAGCATTCAGAAATGAAATTTCCCCAAGACAAGGATTTTTCAGATTAAGAGAGTTTACTCAAGCAGAATTGCAAATATTCTTTGATCCTGAAAATATTGACAAGGCAGATAATTGGAATGAAGTAAAAAACTACAAGGTAAGAGTTTTCCTAACAAAAGATAAGAAAATAAATGAAATATCTTGTGAAGATTTAAATAAAAAGTTAAAATTACCAAGATTCTATGTGTACCACATGACTAAAATTCAAAAATTCTATTTAGAGGTTTTACAGATTCCAAAAGATAAGTTTAGATTCAGAGAATTATCAGAAGCAGAAAGAGCTTTTTACAATAAAATTCATTTTGATATAGAATTGGACTTAGAAACATTAAAGGGCTGGAAAGAGATGGCGGGTTTGCATTTTAGGGGAGATCATGATTTAGGTGGTCATCAAAAAGGCTCAAAGGAAAAATTAGAAGTTAGTATAGAAGGGAAAAAATTCATTCCAAATGTTCTAGAACTAAGTTTCGGTGTTGACAGAAATATATGGGCATTAATGGACATTTTCTATAAAGCAGAAAAAGAAAGAGAGTTATTCCAGTTTGATTCGATAATATCTCCTATCCAAGTTGCAATATTCCCATTATTAAGAAAAGATAAATTACCTGAAAAAGCAAAAGAAATTTTTGAAACTTTAAATAAAGAATTCATATGCTCTTATGATGAAACAGGATCCATTGGAAAAATGTATAGAAGGATGGATGAAATAGGATGCAACGCAATGATTACAATAGATCATCAAACATTAAAAGATGATTCTGTAACATTAAGAGACAGAGATTCATTAAAACAGATAAGGGTTAAAACAAAAAATCTTAAAGAAGTTCTTAAAAAATTCCTAGAAGGCGAGAGATTAGAGAAACTAGGAAAGATAGTTTAATAAAATTAATATATTCAATTCTTATAAGGGGCCAGTAGTATAACGGTTAGAATCCGCCCATGGCATGGGTGGGATCCGGGTTCGAAAAATCAAATCGAAAATCCCGGCTGGTCCAGCATTATTTATTTAACAGCTTCATTTTCTTTTCCTTATCTTTTTCCTTAGCTTCTATTTCTTTTTCATAATAATTAGCTAACTCCAGCATATTATTTTTCCTTGCAGTCTCTAGTTTTTCCTTATGTATTTTTATTTGCTTTCCCAAAGACTCTATTCCTTTTTCCAGCCTCTTTTTCCTGTTGGTCATAATAATTTAACCTCTTTCTGTAATAAGCCAAGAAGTTTTTCTGCGTAAATTATTTCTATTTTTACATCAACATTCTTATTACTCCTTACACTTCTGTAAACATCATACATTTTCTTCAGCTCATAGTCTGGGATATATCTAATAATCCACTTCTTGAAAGAGCTATTTGAAAAAAATTTTTTCTTTAGAACACAGTTTATTAGGAAAATTCCCCTCAACCTCAATATTAAAGAATAAATCACACTGTCAGAGCTTACATAGTCTCCTTCTAGTTTGTCTAGCTCTAGTAATTCCTTGGCACTTTTAATGCTATCTTCTGTTGATTCTTTAAACCATTTAATAAATTTAATTGAATCAAATTTTAGATCTCTTAATTCTTCAAGCAATACGCTGTTCATAATTGGTTTAGCTTCATTTATAGTGGAATAAACAAAAATATCATTCTTTATTGCATTTTCTACCTTCGCCTCTTCAATAATCCCAATATCAAACTTCTTATTTATTATCTTAAATTTATTTTTTGCTATTACCAATACATCTATATCAGAATCTTTACCCTCTTCATTTCTCGCATAACTCCCATATAAAAAAACACCCGAAATGTCTCTCAAATAAGGCATTAATAAACTCATTATTTCTTCTTCTATCGATAATTTTTTGGTTTCCAGCCTTGTAACTATTATTTCTTCTCCAAGCCAGTCTTTAGGAACCCATACAGCCCCGCTATTTCCGGATCTAGCTACTCTTTTCCTTATTTGCTCTTTAATTTCCATGTCTATACAATGGATAGACTTATTTATAAAGATTTTGGAAAAGCTTTAATAGCCATAACAATAACTTTATAAAAATGCACAATAAACAAAAAATAATGAAAAGCTGGAAAATAATTTTAGTCCTAGTCTTAATACTCGTAATAGTATTACTAATAACTGTAAAAACAGATTCCCCAAAAATATCAAGAAACCAAATAGCAATAATCCCAATAACAGGAACGTTATCGACCAGAGGTGTTGTAAGACCTGAAGAGATAGACACCTTAATAAGACCAATTTACGAAGCTCATGCAAATGTATTTACAACAAAAGCTGTAGCAACAAAAATAGATTCATTAGAAAAAGCTAATTCAAATAACAATGTAAAGGCAATTATCTTGGAAATAAATTCTCCAGGTGGAACAGTAGTAGCTTCAAAAGAAGTTGCTGAGGCAGTAGCCAAGTCAAAAAAACCTACAGTAGCATTTATTAGAGAGATAGGAACATCGGGAGCATATTGGGTAGCTTCCTCAGCAGATTATATAGTTTCAGACGAATTATCAATAACAGGAAGCATTGGAGTCTTATCATCTTATTTAGAATTTTCAGGATTCTTGCAAGAACATAATGTAAACTATCAAGAATTAACAGCAGGCAAATATAAAGAATTAGGCAACCCATTCAAAGAATTAACTCCAGAAGAAGAAACAATCATGAAAGATAAATTAGTAAAAATTCAGGATGTATTCTTAAGAGAGATTCAAAGTAAAAGAAAATTAAAAAACATTGAAGATATAAAAACAGGTAAATTTTATCTTAGCTTTGAAGCGAAAGAACTTGGTTTAGTGGATGAACTTGGTAACAAAGAAACAGCAGTTAAAAAAGCCAAAGAACTTGCAGGAATAGATCATGCCGAATTAACTCGCTATGAATCCAAAAAAACAATATTTGATTTGTTTAGTGCCTTATCTTCTAATTCATTTTACTCAATGGGAAAAGGCATTGGCGAAGAGTTAAAAATTGATACTGATAAAAGTCCAGTTATGATGACTTAATTCTAAAAATCATTTGTCACAAAATGTTAGAGGAAGAAAAGAATATAAACTAGTTTAACAGTATAATATTATGATTACATATCCTTTTGAAAATCTAAAACCAATTAATCTTTATAATGCCAAAAATAATAAAAGAGACAAACAGCCAGCGCATCTAAAAACAAAAACTAGACAAAGGTGGTGGGGCGATAAACTTCTTGGGGAATGTTTTTGTTGTAACAGAAAACTACATTATGACGATGCTGATGTAGGGCATATCCAAGCAGCATCTAAAAGTGGCAAATGGTCACCAGAAAATTGTCGTTTAATCTGTAGGACATGTAATTCTGGGATGAGAAATACGAACATGAAAACTTATATGAAAAAATACTTTCCTGAAAAATATTCAAAAAAATTTCCTAAAGACAAAATTAAAGAGTCAAAGAAGCCCATTAAACGAAAATCTTCAAAACCTCCAGAAGGATTATTAAATATCCCAAAATGGGACATTTCGAAGTTTTAATAAATAGCAATCCAAAACTCTTAAAAAACTCTTTCTCTTAATATTATAGCAGACTAGATTGGCGGGCTAGCCCCTCGTTGTAACTACAAACGGGCTTCATGGTAGGATCGAATCTTGGGGAGAGGTATATGTACTCATGCAAACCTCAGCCGTACTGATGATCCTCTGTCCTGTTCGGTCGGTATAGAAAGGAACTGAGTCAGGGTAGGAATACAGCAGCTCTAACTTACTATACTGGCGCTTACAGGGAAGCAGAGTGTAGGAAAAGTTGGGATCATTTGCATGAAATGCATATATCCATCTCCAGGAGTGTCTGCAATATTAAAAATTAAAGAATAAGTAAAAAAATAAAGAAAAGGGAATTAGAAACTTTTCCCAGTAAGAATCTTAATTCTAGTGTCTCCAGGTCTTACTCTGGAATCCATAGCAACTAGATATTTTAAGTTGCTTCTTTCAGCACTTAAAACAAGATTCCTGTCAATATAACCGTCAAAGACAACAGCATAAGCATTCTTTAAGTTTCTAATAGTCCCGCCTAATTCACTTGTAGGAACCTTACCAAGAATATCTAATTTCTCATCTAATATGAAAGCCCCCCTTGTTCCAACTAAATCATCTAGTAAAGATTTAAACTTTCTAGTTTCATCAGTTTGAACTGGCTTAACAGGTTCAGGTCTCTTAACAAATCTTTTGTCTTCTGTAGGGGCCTGTACATTTTCTGTAGCTCTTTCCTGAGTAATCTCAGGTCTTGGTACATGAGATCTTTCATAATGATGATTGGTATTTTCAAAAGTTTGAGCAAAGTCCATCTTAACCTGTTCAATAGTAACTCTGCTTCTCAAAGCCTTATGAATCTCTTTCTTAGTAATTTCTTCAACCTCTTTACCATCAGGGGCTTTTATCACATAGTCTAGTTCAATACCAGCATCAATCAAACCTTTTACAATAAGGTCTCCCCCCCTATCTCCATCTACAAAAGCAATCAAGACTTTCTGAGAACTTAAATTCCTAAGAGAATTAGGTATGCTTGTCCCATTCACTGCAAGAGCATTCTTAATGCCATGTTTAAGTAAATTCAAAACATCAGCTCTCCCTTCTACTAAAATAATCTCTTCACTCTCATCAATAGCAGGTCCAGCAGCTAATCTATCTGGTCCATATTCTAATACACTAGAAGTCAATTCTCTCAATAATTCTTTAGCTCTTTCAATAACAAAGTTTCTTTTAGAAATCCTAACATCTTCAATTTTCTCAACTTTGACTTTAGAATTACAAGGTCCTATCCTTTGTATAGTCTCCAAAGCAGCTGCAATAACAGCAGTTTCAGCTTTGTCTAAATTACTAGGGATAATTATCCCACCATTAGTCCTTCCATTCCTCGTTTCTAAATTGACCTCAATTCTGCCAATTCTTCCACTTCTCTGTAATTCTCTTAATTCAAGATCATTTCCTAACAACCCTTCTGTTTGCCCAAAAATGGCGCCTACAACATCAGGTTTTTCAACTACGCCTTCAGCGTTAATGACTGTATGAACTATATATTTTGCTCCTACAGGGCTTATTTTTGCCATTTAAATCCCCCCAATCTAAGCCCTTCGAAACTATAGAACAAAGCCTCAAAAGGAAAGAAATATCCTATATTCTTTCTTTTTTGCCTAATTTACGGTAATTTTGATATTTTGATGATAAATGAAGGTTAATTAAGCTTTGTTTGATAGTTTAAAGGTAATTTGTATATCATGAATGTTGCCTGGAACACTAACTCTCAAGTTCATCGTGTTAGCCGTTGGCTTACTCCATTGAGTATTCTCATGCCAGGCTATAATTGAAAAGGTAGTATTCATATATAAAGATTTCTATGACTACTCTAAAAGAGCAAAATTAGTCATATTTGACAGCTTTTAGGTATTTTTTGACTTCATCAAAGATAGCGTAAGTCTCAGCTTTCAAATCTTTATGAATTTTATCAAAGTGTTGCTTAACAAGAAATTTATCAAATATCTCTCTAATAAACTTAGAAACAGGATTTTTTTCCCAATTATCCTCATAGTCCTTGTAAACATAACTTTCAAATAGTATTGAAACATTGCCTTTCAATAAGCTCTTATTTCCAACCTTAACATCTTCAAGTTTAGCACCTCTAAGGGTAACATCTATTATCATCTTTGTATAATCATCTACTTTTTTTTCAGAACTCCACTTGATGAAAATATTTTTTCCATCCTCAAAATCTCTGTCATTATACTCTTTTTCAATAAAGTCATATCTTCTCTGAAAAAACCATTCCTTCATCAACCTATAGGTCTCTCTTAAGTCTATTAATCCTGCTTTCTTAATCATAATCCCGCTTATTACATAGTCTGTTTCAGCCATAATATTCTCAACCTTTTAGTATTATTAAACTTATCTTGTCAACCCAAAGTTTTCTTTTACATGATCAATAAACTGATATAGCAAAGTATAGTAAACCACTTTATGCTCCTCTAGTCTTCTTCTTCCTATAAAATTAAAATAGATAGTATCAATAAAACTGGATTTTTCCCAGTCAGGATTACCAGCACCAACCCACCCAGTAATTCTGATTTCAAAATCACCTTTATCTAATTTTCTCTTAATATCCCCTATCTGCACTTCAGCCTCACTCATCCCAAGAATTAAAAAAGTAACTTTCATATTATAGGAAAAATAGTTACTAATTTTTTTAGAACATTCCCAAGCTATTTCTAAATTTTTAATTCCTCCAGCAAATCTTCTCTCAGTAAACTTCTTTTCTAAAGTTTTTTCATCAACAAACCCTCTGTCTTCCAACCATAGCTTCATATTCTTGTAAACATTAGCAAAGTCTGTAGTTCCTTGCCATCTAATTTTCAATCCTGTGCTTGGTGTTAAAGGCGCATCATGTACTGCCATATTAATCATACATCTCCAATGTTTTTTTCATCTCACCTAGAAGCTCCATCATCTCGAAATATAAATTAGCTTCGTAATAACTCTTGATTTTATGTTTTATAAGAAAGTTAACATAGAGATGAAATAAAAGTTGTTTAAATGGTGTATCCTGCCACTGATTTCTATAATCTAATTCCAAATAAGCCACAATATTAACCTTTACATGAGCAGTATACTTATTGCCTTTTTTCCTTAATCCCCTAACTAAAGCAAAAGTTTCTATATGAAACTCAACAAAATCATCTATTTTCTTATCTCCATCCAGTTTAATCAGAAGTTCATTACCATGCCCCTTAACCTTTTCAGTGTTCTCTTTCTCAGTAAAAGTATAAAGCTTCTTATCAAACCAATCTTTTATTGTATGATAATAAAGTTGAAGATCAAAGTTGCCCTCTCTTACGATTACTATTCCATTACCTGGGGTAATCTCATCCTTCTTGGGTATGGCCATAGTATCAAAATCCTTCTGAAATTAATAAAACTTTCCTTTCAAAATATATTTAAATACAAACACCAATTGTTTAAAAATGAACGATTGTATCTTCTGTAAAATCGCAAAAAAAGAAATTCCCTCTTTTATAATAAATGAATCTAAGAATTTTTTAGCATTTCTAGACATTAATCCTAGAACAAAAGGTCACGTACTGGTCATTCCAAAAAAACACTGTACTAATTTAACAGACTTTCCTTCTTCTTTGGCTAAGGAATTAATTGATTTTTCAAAAGAAACAGCAAATAAAATATTGAAAACAGTAAAAACAACAGATTTCAACTTCTCAATAAACAATGGAAAATTTTCAGGTCAAGAAGTTTTTCATGCTCATTTCCACATTATTCCTAGATTCAAAGATGATAAACTGGCTCAATGGCCAAAATCTCCCTCTAGCAATGAACTACTAAAAAAATTAGCTGAAGAAATAAAGCAAAAATAGTTTCAAAACCCTTTTAAAATCAAATATTTCTAAATTCATAAAGCCTCTGTAGCTCAGCTCGGTAGAGCGTCGGTTTCATGAGCCGAATGTCGGGTGTTCAAATCGCCCCAGAGGCATTCAAACAAAGCATATATCCGGTATGTCTTCAATTCTAGAGTGAACAGGTCTAAATCCATTTTCACTTAATGTACCCGCTAACATTTCTACAAGTTGATGAGATTCCTCAGTATCTCTTATGATTTTTTGTCTCACACGAACCAAAACTCTTCCAGTAGATTTCTCTAAGTAAATATGAACATCACTACCCTCTAAAAAATTTGAACGAGAATAAACAAATTTCCTAGATGCATCAAGTACATAAGCTTCAATTTTAGCCTTGGACTCACTCATTTGTTGAGGAGTTAAAACAGGTTCACTTTCTAATCTCAAAATTTGTCTTATAAGTAAATTAGGGTTTTCTAATCTATCAACAACATAAACACCTAAAGTATACTTTTCTCTATCTTTGAAATGTATCATAAACAAAAGTAAAACAAAAAAATATATAAGAATTTGCTAAGAAATATCTATTTTCTGCCTAAAGTTATCTCAATAGTGCTAACTCTTATACTTTTTCCTTCTTTATTTTGAAATTCTTCACTATCTATCTTAATATTCTTAATATCTACAGTATTCTCTAAAAATCTTTTACAGGCAACTTCAGAAATGTCTACACATCTTGAAATAAACTTGCCTCTTCCCTTAATTACTACTTCCTTAGCCCCCTGTGTAGTAAACTGCATAACGACACCTGTTACGTAACTCTTGCTGAGAAAGCCTTGACTTAGCTCAGTTTCATGAACGGCTTTGCGCCTACGAATACGGTGTAGTCATCTGCAGATTTTCTTGTTTCTTGCGTTCCATAGTCTTCCTGTTCCATTTTAATCTGCCTCCAACATTTTTTGATTAAAGTCAAAGTCTACTGTATTGTCATAAATAACAAAGTCAAGAAAGTTTTTAAATGTTTTCTGGAAAAACAAAATCTTTATATATAACCGCAATAAAGATTATAATAACCATAATAAAGGTTATAAAATGAATATTTTACAGTTTTTCAAAACAAATCAGAATGTAAGAAAGATATTTGGGATTAGAGAAATTAAAATAATTGAAAAGCAGCTCCTTGGAATAAATTTAACACAATCAGAAAAAAATAGGCTCTCCAGAGATGTAAGAAAAAAGCTTGAATGCATTAAAGAATTAGCAAGATTTTCTCAAGAATTTGAATTAAAAAAAGGAGTGGTAATAAAAGAAAGAATTCGAAGTACAAAAGAGATTATACTTGAAGATATTTTGTTTAAAAAAATAAAAAAGATTATGCTATATGGCTCAACAGTAGAAAATAAAAGAACCTATAAGTCAGATATAGACATAGCAATAGAATTCTCTAATATTAATATAAAAGAAGCCACATTATTTAGAAAAAGAATCTTAGGCAGATCTTATTCAGATATAGACATTCAAGTTTATAACATTCTTCCAGAAAAAATAAAAAAAGAGATTAATGCTACAAGCAAGATAATTTATCAAAAATAAGGATTCAAGATAAAATAGAGGAAATCGAGAAGTACATAGAAGAGCTAAGTGAAATACAGCCAGAAAGCTTCGAAGCTTATAAGAACGATTTCAAAACAAAAGCAGCATGTGAAAGGTACTTTGAAAAAATTATAGAATCAGTCGTTGATCTTGCATTTTTAGTAATTAAAGAAAATAAACTCAAAATTCCTGAAGAGGATAAAGAAGCATTTGATGTACTGGCAAAAGGAGAGATAATCTCAAAGGACCTAGCTGAAAAATTAAAAGACGCAAAGGGCATGAGAAATCTTATAGCACATGAATACGGGAAAGTCGATGATGAAATAGTCTTTGAGTCAGTTACATCTGAGTTGAAAATAGACACTGAAACTTTTGTAAAAAAAATTAAACAAACTATAAAAAAGAATTAGCGACTCTTACCACCTTGCTTAGTCAATCTTGTAACATACCCAGTTATGACATTTCTAAGCTTCTTAGAAGGAAAATCTACAACTTTTTCAGTAAGTTTCTTATTTGCTTCAAAGTTATCAGTAAATCCATCTTTGTTATCTCTATAAGTCTTCAAAGCTATTCTTTTAACCAATGCTGTCTTAATTCTTCCCATAAACAAATCCTAAAAAATAAGCTATTTAAGCTTTTCTAAAACCCATATCTCTCTTCTAATCCAAGAATCCTTTAAGTCATAAACAACAGGATTCTGAACTTCTTCAAAAACACTAGACCTAAAACCAGCATCTTCCATTAAAGTTTCAAAATCCATTTCAACATCTTTGCCAAATGCTTTTATTATAGGTACAATAATAACAACCTTTCCTTCAACAATTTTGTTAGCTTCTAGTAAAAATTGATAATACATTTTCCTTAATTTCTTTATAACTCTATAAGCTTCCTTTTGAGAAGGTGTTTTCTTCCAATAAGGCCCTAAATAAGGCTCAGTAACGATAGTTTCAACCTTATTGAAATAAATACTTAACTTCTTAGCATCTCCCTTAATTAATTTAAATTTATTTTTAAGTGAAAATTCTTTTTTTACCCATTGAATGTTATGTTGTGCTTCATAAATAGATTTGTCAATTCCTAGAACATTAAATCCATTAAGCAGGCCTTCTTGTAATATTGTTCCACATCCGCAAAAAGGGTCTAATAACTCTTTCCTAGCCTGACTCAAGTTTATTAAAATTTTAGCCAGTCTTATTGAAATAACTTTTTTTTCATCGAATTCAGGTCTGTTTTCATCTCTTGTTTTATACTTTTTTGGGTTAGAAACAGAAAAAATACGAAAAAGAGTTTTACTCATTTCGATAACTTCCAAATCAAAAGTTACCGGTTTACTATCATATTTTCTAAAAATACCCTTGATTCCTTCCTTTTTAAAAAGTTGTTTAAAAGAATCTTTAATTTTTTCACTTCCAAAAAAAGAATAAGTAACAGTATTCTCAGAAAATTTTAATTGATCCATAGAAAATTCTTTTCCAATTTTAATAACACCGCCAAAATTATCAGCAGTAAAGGCAAAAGAATTAATATCTAATACTAAGAATTCATTGTTACGAGAAACAAATTCATATTTTATATCTCTAGCTTTAAGAAAACTAATTACTTCTAGAAAGCTTAATTCTCTATCTCTTCCTAAAACAAAAACGTATCTCATAATTCTTCAGAACAGTATCCATTGAATTTTCTCTGGCAGTTCTTGCAGCAAATAAATAACTTATCACAATCAGTATTTTTGCAGTTTATATACAAATCGCTAAAGTCTTCACAAATCTCGCATTTAGATATTGGATGTACATTTTTACTATCACTCAAAGGAATAGCCATTCTTCTGTCAAAAACAAAGCATTTTCCCTCCCAATGAGCATCAGAGCATTTATCAGCATAATTTAAGATTCCGCCATCCAACTGAAAAACATCTCTAAATCCATTTTCAATTAAAAGTGCAGAAGCTTTTTCACACCTAACACCACCGGTGCAATAAGTAACAATTTTCTTTTTTTTCAAAGAATTTAAAGAATTTATTTTACTTTTAAATTCAGTAAATTTTTTTATATCTAAATCTATAGCTCCTTTAAACTTTCCAATATGAGTTTCATAGTTGTTTCTTACATCTAAGAGTATAACATCTTCATGTTCATCTAAAAGTTTCTTCAATTGTTCAGGTTCTATTTTCTTGGCAGCCTTAGAAGAATCAACATTAGTGTCAAAAGTAACAATTTCTTTCCTTACTCTAACGAACATCTTCCTATAAGCCTCATCCTCAACAAATGTTTCTTTAAACTGAATATCCTTAAATTTTGCATAAGAAGTTAATTCATTTTTATAAGAATCAATAATGCTATCCTTCCCAGTGATACCTCCATTAATTCCTTCTTTAGATACTAAAATCTTACCTTTCAATCCCAATTTTTTACAAAAAGAGAGATGTTCTTTTGCAAAGGATTCTGGATCTTCAATAGTTACATATTTATAAAAAGTTATAACTTTCATAAAAAACCACTTATATTAACGCTTTTAAATTTTTTCAAATATCAAAAAGTGCTTAGACATGTACTCGCCACCCTTTTTGTTCAATTCTCCAGGAGATAAGAAAAGTAAAGGTAATTTCCTTAGTTGTGCGTCATTATGGGCTAAAACTAAATCAGCATCACTAATCATCTTTTTATTTCTATATTTAACAAAGAACTTTACTTTCCCAACATTACTAGGTATGTCTGCAATATAGTCAATTTCAGAACTCTTTCTAATTATCTTTTCTTCTAAAACAAAAGCCTTTTTTTGTGAAAAATAGTTTTTGATATCCTCAGCCATATCGCTCTTTTCTTGAACTCTTCTAGGTTTTGGTTTTTGAATTTTTTCTTGTACTTTCAATTCTTGAGGTAAGGTTTCAACAATCTTTTCTGCAATAGGTTGTTCCTCTATTTTCATAGGTTGAACAACAGGTTGTACTGGAATTTCTTGAGCTTCTGGTTCAGGATAATATCTTTCCTTAATAATCTTTATAGCCTCATTATCACTTATTAAATACCATTTCCAAAAAATACCATCATCATTTTGCAGAGAATGGGCAAAATCTTTAATCTCTCTTAGAGCAACTCTCTGCCAGGCTTCTAAATCTCTGTCTTTCAGTATTTTATTTTCTTTTAATAGGTCATAAACTTTTTTATGTACATCTTTTAAATGATCATAAAGAACATGTAATTTCTGCTCTTGCCCATCAATGTAATAAACAGGGCTTCCTCCAACTTTAGCATTACTAATCTTTATTTTCTGTCTTCCAACTAATTCACTTAAAACAGCCCCTGCAAAAAATAAATTCCCTCCGAATTGTTTGGAGATTTGAACAGGCAAAACAGGCCCATTCATTCTAATAAAAGAAATTATTTTCTCTCTAAAGGCAGGGTCTTGACTCATAAAATTGATTAATCAAACAGGTATAAAAAGATTTATACTATCTTGATTATATTTAATGGGCAATTAGATGATACCCTTTTAATCTCTTCAATATCAACCCTCTCAACAGATCTAACAAAAACTCCTTTGATATTCTTTGATTCAATTAAATCAGACTTTCCATCTTCTCCAGAAATACGCCAAAACTGGGGTGCAAGCTCAACACAAGCATTGCATCCAATACATTTATCTCTGTAATAAAGAATTTTTGCCATTTGTTCTTTTTGTTAATATGTATAACTTATCTCCTGCCCTGACTTTAGTGCTTATAGGAACAGTAACATCAGTTCCCTTAGAAGCTGAAAGAATCTTCTTTTTATCTTTGTAAATGCTAGAAACACAAGATTCAATAACACCAGTAGTTGGTCCTGTAACCAAGATCTCGTCTCCTTCTTTAAGAGTTCCGCCACTTAAGGTAAATAAAGCTACATGAGGCTTTACGAAATAATTCTTAACTTTTCCAACAAGAAGCTTTTCCTTAGTTGCCTGAGAGCCGTAATAACCGCTCCATTCCCCAAGTTTCTTGCCCAAGTAATAACCGCCTTGCCCCCCTGTTATAAACTGATTCAAGGTCTTTAATCCATTTCTCTATTTTTTCTTGGTTATAAGTTCCAGCAATATAAGAATCAATTGCTTCTCTATAAGATTTGATAACAACATGTACATAATCCTCCTTTCTTCCTCTCCCTTCTATTTTCAAAACAGAAACTCCCGCATCTAGTATTTTATCTATAAATCCAATAGTACAAAGATCTTTTGGGGACATTACATATTTGTTATCGATAACCAATTCATCGCCAGTTTCTTCGTCAATAACTCTGTAAGCCCTTCTGCAATTTTGCAAACATGCTCCCCTATTAGCAGATGCATTGTAGGTAGCTAGGCTCATATAGCATTTTCCAGAAATAGCCACGCACAAAGCACCATGTGCAAAAATCTCAACTTTCACAAGTTCCCCTGAAGGCCCAATAATCTCATTCTTCTTAATTTCTTCACAAATACTTTTTATTTGTTTCAAAGTTAATTCTCTTGCCAGAACAACAACGTCTGAAAATTGTGCATAAAATTTAACAGATTCAATATTACTGATATTAACTTGTGTAGAAATATGAATTTTTAATCCTAAAGATTTAGCGCATTGAATAACAGCCATATCACTTACAATAACAGCATCAATTTTTGCATCTTTTGCAGCCTTGCACAAATTCTTCATTAAAGACATGTCATGATCATAAAGTACAGTATTAAGAGTTAAGTAAGACCTTACATTATTTTTCTTGCAAATAGAAACTATTTTCTTTAGATCATCTAAATTAAAGTTATTTGCAGAACATGCCCTCATGTTTAGCTGCTCAACACCAAAATAAACAGAATCAGCTCCAGCATTTATAGCAGCCATTAAAGACTCATAAGAACCTGCAGGTGCCATTAGTTCAATGGGTTTTTTCATGCAAAAAAGAGCATAAGATAAGTTAATAAATTTTTTCTACATTTAAAGAGATATGAACTTAGAAGCATTTCTTAGAAAAGCCGAACTTGGAGAAGGGTTTAATGTAGAAGAAGCTTTAATGCAAATACCAGGAAGAATGAGACATTATTTTAGGGAGCTATCAACTAGGCTAGGAAGAGAAAGCATGATTTTTCTAGTAGCTTGCGCAGACTTCTACGATAACCCAGAAAGAACATTAGAAATTATAAAAAAAACTTTTCCAGCAACAGGAATGGAAAGAGTAAACTTCCAAATGTTCTACAGAAAACAAGAGGAAGGGTATAGGAGAAGAAAAGCGAGTAGAACAAAAAGCGACCCGGATCTTATAATGTTTGCAATAGAGGGTTTATGTCCAGAATCTCCAGGAAGAAAAGTTGGAAAATACATGGCGAGAGAAAAAATTTATTAAGGTCTAGTCCATTTAATCTCGTAATATGTAACATCCTCTTCCGCATCGACTATTCCCAATAAAAGTCTTTTCCTTGTACTATGAGCAACTCTATTTTTGGCACTAAATTCATGCCACGTTAAAGTATTACCTTCGTGCACAGGAAATAAGACCCATTTAGCATGATCTTCTCCAGGTTTTACACCTCGATCATACACCCTAAAATCAGCTCCGAATTTTAAAGCAGTCTTAACAATATAACCCCTACCCCTCATATCCCTATAAACAAGATACTTTAACCAAATATTAGGATCAGTTTTCTTAGAATTTTTTAATAAAGTATCAAACTTCAAGTTCTTCTTGCCATCTTTGACATTCATTTTTCCTTTTTCAACTAAGTATAAAGCTTCAACCAAAGAATAAACTATCTTGCCTTCCTTAGGCTCCCCATATCTACTAGAATCATAAAGTTCTCTAGCGCTTCCTTTATCCTGAGCACTAACCTTTTCAGTTAAAAAATCAGCCACAAACTTTCTGACTTTTATCTTTTCTTCCTTGATAATCTCTTTATCTCCCATCTCAAAGAAAGAGCATAAATTATTTAAAAGGCTTTTCTTTATCTTTTAAAATGAAAATAACATTTCTTGGAACTTCTGCTATGCTTCCTACAAAAGAAAGAAATCCTTCTTCAATTTTGATAGAGTATAAAAGTGATGGCTTATTGATAGATTGTGGAGAAGGAACTCAAAAACAAATCAGAATGGCTGGAATAAAGCCTACAAAAATCACAAAATTATTAATAACTCATTTTCACGGAGATCATATTTTAGGGATTCCAGGTTTAATGCAAAGTCTGGTAGCAAATAATTATGAAGGAGTTTTAGAAGTTTATGGCCCTGAAAAAACATCTTATTATCTAAAAAACTTATTAAAAGGATTTATAGCAAAAGGCATAGTAAAAATTAAAGTTTATGAATTAAAAGAAAACAAGAAATTCTTTGAAAATAAAGACTTTACATTATCCTGTAAAAAAGTAAAACACGATATTCCTTGTCTAGCTTATTCTTTAAAAGAAAAAGACACACTTAAAGTAAACATAGAATATACAAAAAAGTTTGGTTTAACCCAACACCCATTACTGGGAGAATTACAAAAAGGAAAGTCAATAAGCTATGAAGGGAAAAAAATAGATGTTAAAAAAGCAACTGTAAAAAAACCAGGAAGGAAAATATCAATAGTTTTAGATACACTACCAGAACCATCAATAGCAAAATTCATTGAAAACTCAGATGTGCTAATTTGTGATTCAACATGGGATGAAAGATCTAAAAATAAAAAGGGATTCCATATGACAAATTTAGATGCAGCAAAAATGGCAAAAAAATCTAAATCTAAAAAGCTAATATTAACTCATTTTTCGCAAAGATACAAAACAGCAGAGGAATTAGTAAAAGAAGCTAAAAAAATCTTTAAAGAGACTCATGAAGCTAAAGATTTTGCAGTTTTCAACGTTTAACTTTTTCTAGTTCAGAATAAACACTAAACAAAAAGATTTCTCCCCATAAAGCTACTACAGCAACAACAATAAAGCTAAGCGTACTTAATACTATGGAAGGAGATAGTATTTTAGTAAGTATATTAAAGAATAAAGAAATTAAAAGATTTACACCAAATAAGATTAATATAGTAAAAATTAATGGCAAGAAATTATTCTTCATAAAATTATATGAATTCCTCAAAGATTCTTTGATACTTAATTTCTGTAAAAATAAAGCAGCTTCTGAAAAATAAAAGCTTAATGTGAAAAATATCATAAAAGGCAATGACAATAATAAAGCAATAATAAGCAAAATGGCCTTAGAAAATAAAGCTTCTAAAAATGATTCTGGTGCTGGCACAATATACCAAAGCAATATATAAATCAGAACTATTGGAATTATGAGAACTATAAATTTTACAATCTTTAATCCTAAAAGCTTAAAGTAAAAAGTTCTTGCTGATTGTGAAAAAGCATCACTAAAGCTAAGCTTCTTTTTCAGGAATAATTGTCTTATCATGTAAAACTTAGCTGTATCTGTCCCAGTTCCTGTTAAAAATGCAAGCATAAAGAATATTAGGAAATAAAATACAGATTTAATAAAGAATATAGGATCTAAGCTATTTAAAAATTGAGTCAAAGCTTCTTTTGATTGTAATAAATCATTAGATGAAGTTAAAAGATTAACAAGTCCTAATTGGTTTAATACAAAAACAAAAAAAATCAAGTTTACAATATAAAAAACAGTATCAGGAACAAAAAGTTCTAAATTGTTAAACAAAAGTTTCCAAGATCCTTTAAAATTTTTTTGATACATGTTAAAAACAAAGTTTATCTTTATTTAAATTTAATTATGCACTCTCTTGAACCTTTTTAAGAAGAACATAATCAATTACTTCTTGAGCATCTTCAAGTGCTTGAAGACGTGTATGCATGTCAGATATAACTATAGCCCTAATCTCCCCATTCCACATTATGGATTCATAGGTTGATATCCAGTCATTTAAAAAATGAGTATAACTAGCAAGAACTTCCTGAATCAATATATTCCCATCTTTCTTACCCGTACCTAAAGCAACAGCAGATATGTCCCTAAGAGCCAATCTAAAATTTCTAAATTCATCAGAATTAAAAACTTCTTCTACTCCCAAATAAGCACCACGAACACTTGCATACCTAGCATCTTCCATGTTCATAGCATCCATTAATCCAGATAAAGAACGCTTAAATTTTTGAATAGGATTCAAATCATCAGTAATCATTTAATCACTTCCATCCCTTAGCTTCAGCTCTACTAAAAGCATAATCAAGCAATTTTTGTGATGCTAAAGCCAATACAGAATCTTCTTTGGAAGCTTCACGCTCTAACCCGTGTTTTCTCCACCAATTTCTCTCAAAACCATTAACTTTCAAAAAAGCAAAATCTGGTTTCCCATTAAGGTTATTAACTCTTTGGTCATATTCTTTATTAAAAGAGAAATGCCCATCTGTTGATTCTAACATAAAAGCGTAATCAGCTCTTAAGTCATGTAATGACACAGTCGCTGCAGGTTCATCACTAAAATTGATAACGTGCAATGTGAGGTTTTCCAAATCACTAGTATCAAGGTATCCAGCAGCAACTAGACTGGATAAACCAGTAGAATCTATTAATCCTGCTGTTAAAGGCAAACCTGCTTCAAGATAATGTTTCCCTGCTTTAGAGTTTCCACAACTACCCAAAACAGCAAGTGCAGCCAAGCCATAAACAACAGATTTTAAATTTCTCACTTTAGTCATCCAAATCCTTTTTCTTAATGCCACTCTTAAGGTCTAATTCTCTCAAAAGCTCTTTGTATCTGTTTCTAATTGTAACTTCAGTAACACCTGCTATGTCTGCAACTTCTCTTTGAGTTCTCTTCTCATTGCTTTCTCTAGAATTTCAACTGCCTTAGTTTGTGTATCTGCATTTAATTTCAAAGCAGAAGCAAATCTTGGTATATAATCAATAGGATTACTTGGTAATATTCTTATACCCAATTCTCTTGTAATAAACCTATAAGTTCTTCCTATTTCTTTTTTGTCAATACCAGAAGCTTCACTTAACTCATCTAAGGTTCTTGGAATTTCATGTCTTCTACAAGCTGCATAAAGTGCTCCAGCAACAACAGATTCCATAGACCTTCCCCTAACTAGACCTCTTTGAACAGCCATTGTATAAATTCTGGCAGATTCCTCTTCAACACTTCCAGGTAATTTCAAATAAGAAGCAACTCTCTTTAATTCAGCTAAAGCAAGTTTTAAGTTCCTTTCAATAGCAGTAGAAATTCTATGCTGCCATTTTCTTAATCTAAAGTACTTATTTCTCTCTTTGCTTTGTAATTGATAAACATCGCCTTTCTGCCCAACATCAGTTCCTAAACCTCTGTCAAACTTGGTATAAGTCATAGGACTGCCAGTTCTTCTTTTCTTGTCACCTTCATCATGATCAAATTCTCGCCATTCTTGGCTGAAGTCAATCATCTTTTCTTCAATAACAAGACCACAATCTCTGCAAATTATCTCACCCTTTTCTTTATTCATGATGAGATTAATCCCACCACATTCGGAACATTTTTTAATGTATGGTGCCATTTTTACCCCCAAACGATGAAGGCATGATAACCTTTAAAAAGCCATTATAATCAACACTTTATAAAGCTTTCTCATTTTACGTAGTCACTAATAAATAATAAAAATAAAAAGATTTATATACTCAGATATATACCATGAAAGATACATGTAACACACTCCAAAAAGAGGTGATATTTCTGATTATTTTTTTATTAAAACAGCATTAATTTGACCTTCTTGCCCAGGTCTAGAAGTAATTTTAGCTTCACCTAATTCGGTTTTAATAATAGCCCCTTTGGTCATTATGTTTCTTCTGACAAAGTTTCTATTTGCTTGGCTGCTTGCAACAGTAAGAATTTTGCTCTGAACATATTTTTTAGTTTCAGGATTGTAAACATTAGCGATATTATTAGCTAATTGAACATTTTTCAAAGCTCCGCCAAGCTTTCTAACATTAACTACTTTCTTTTCATCTAATTTTGTATTAGCAGAAACTCTAGCTAAATCACTTAATCTCTTCTTCCTTAAGTCTCTATATCTTCCGCCAGTAACTTTCCTTTTTGATCTTGTATGTGTAAATGCCATATTATTAATGAAATATTTCTTTTTTTAAATATTGTGATTCTTTTATACAAAGCTTTAAATATATTATGATTCTGAAAAGAGTTATGAGTAGTAACGATAGACCATTAGATATTCTTAATGATTCAAGAAATAAAAGGATAATGATAGAACTAAAGAACGGAAGACAGTTCATAGGAGTGTTAAAATCATTTGATATCCATATTAATCTAGTGCTAGAAGACACAGAGGAACATGCTGAGGGTACATTAAAGAGAAAAATAGGAAACGTGTTTTTACGAGGAGACACAATAATTCTAATATCACCTCAATAGAGAAATGACAAAAGGAACATATTCTATGGGTAAGAAGTCCGGTAAGAGGACTCAAGTTATAAGATGCAGAAGATGTGGTAAAAAAACATATCACAAATCTCATAAAACATGTTCAAGCTGTGGCTATGGAAGATCTAAGAAGTTAAGAAGTTACGCTTGGCAAAACAAAACAGGAACTGGCAACCACAAAAAGCAAAAAACAATCATAAGAACCAAAAAAGCCAATAGAAGACTTCCAAGAGTACAACGTTAATTCTTTTTCAGAATATTTTTTAAAGGTATAATATTTCTAAATATTTAAAGAGGGAGTGCCGGAGCGGTCAAACGGGCTGGATTTTAGAAATAAAAGGTCAAGCTTAGGCTGCTAAGAGGCATAAGACACCCAGTAGCTTAGTGCTTACAAAATCAGTAAAGAAGTATGAGTTCTTATCCAGAAACATGTTCTAAGAAAGTAGGTGAAGAAATAGTCGCAGAGTTTGAAATTTTAACACAAGGTCTGGGTGAGAGAGATATGAATGCATTGCACTATCTAATTTTTCACCTTAGAAAAAGCACAGATAGATCTTGAACAAGCGCGTAAAACCTTAGCCTCTGCTAGACATCAGCAAGGCTCAATAATGAGCAAAGCTTTAAATTGGCTTAGACGCCAAAGAAGCGGAGATACTCCTACTTTAGAAGCAACCAGGCAAGCAGCACAACAAGAATATGATAAAGCTTTAAAAGAATACCTGAAGCTCAAAAAATATGAGGGAGTTGAGATCGCGGTAGCCCGGGGAGATTTAGTCAGAGAAATTAGTGAAAAGCAAAAACAAACGCGGGCTGATCAGCTAAAAACTAAGATCGGCGAGCATAAAACTGATTTAACAGTCGCATTAAGGAGTAAGGATGCCCGGGATAACCTCGTTGGCGAAGGAAAACCTTTCACCCAAGCAGAATTTAATGCTATCAGGAAATCTAAGATGCTTGAGAGTACTGATACATCTTCACCAGAATACAATACCCAGGCCCTTGAAACTGTAACCTCTGTTCTGAAATCAGAATATAACTTAGCCTTGAATGAGGCTGTAGCAACTGAATTTTGCAAAGAGGCATTAAGGCTTACCAATAGTGAAGCTTTATTGAATAGAAAAAATAATGTCCTGACAAGGATTTTGAATGAATGGAGTAATGATCCTAAGAAAAGGATGTTAATTGGTGTTGGATTAACCGCAGGGTCTATTGCCTTGGCAACTAGGGGCTGGTGCGATACCCTTAGGAGTACTTTGGGGAACCAGAGCTTTTATGGCCTTTACTGGTTGGGAGAGAACTATTAATGGCATTGAGCAAACACACGGAGAAAAAGTCAGCACCGCTTTAAGGATTGGTAGAGAAAAGCCTGAACAGACTGCACAAGAACAATACGCCAAGGCCAGGGAATTCAGAGTCAGAAGAGGCAAGGGTGAAGAAACTAAAGCTGAAGAACGCTTGAGAATTAAAATGCAAGCCGAACTTTTGGCTGAGCTAAATGGTAAAAAGCTGGATGTCAAAACCCCCGAAAGTCGAGCTAAACTAGTAGAAGCAGCAATTGCTAACATAGGCAAAACCAGCAACGAAGCAGCCGATGTCCGAACCCGGGGGAATCTAAGAAATAAGGTTATAGCAGGGGCTTTGACTGGTGTAACTTTGGGCTATGGAGCAGAAATTATGTCTGGCTTAGGTTATTCTATGGATAATTACATCCCAGGAGTAGCTGGGGCTAAACAGCTGGCTGGAGAAGGACTAGGTACTTTAGGCAGAACAATAGATGCTAATGTTCCTGGCGTAGCTGGAGCTAAAGAAGCCATCATTGGTAACCCGGCACATGCCCAGG
>JACOZR010000031.1 GCA_016181245.1 Candidatus Woesearchaeota archaeon
AAACAACTATTGCAACAACTGCTATTAACACAATTATTTGCTTATCCATTTTAGCAACCTCCAACCATTGTTGGTGCTGATGAAGGACTGCCTCCACTAGTTTTTGCCCTTGAAGGGATTATTCCGTGCATGTCGTAATTCATTTTTTCATCTTCTGACCAACCAGCCATATCGATCTTTCCTGTATTACTTATAACTGGACTAACTGCATTACCTGTAATTGAATCTTTTAACCCATTAATCTGATATGCTTGTATCCCTATAAAAGAGACCATAACTGCAAGCAAGACTATAGTTACTGTTTGCGTGTTCATTTTTAACAACCTCCAACCATATTACTGGCGCTACCTTGACTTTGTTCTTTTTCAATTCCCCTGTACTTATTGCTGGCTAGATTTACATAGCTAAGCTCAATTCCCCTTTCCTTCAAAACGTCTGCTTTTTGTTGTATTGCCCCTGGAAAGAACAAGGTTTTCCATTTACCCATTTCTTCTAAGATTTCATTGTCTGTATACTCATTTCCATGTTTAGTAATGAGATATTTTGCTAAACCTCTCATTGCAAATGAATGAGCGCATCCCCATGCTGCATTACCTGGAGTTTGCCTGTATTGCTCTGCATCTTCTTTAGTAATTTTGCCTGCTGTTATTGCTTCATCTATTCTTGCATCCATTTGTTCAACATCTTCTTTTCTGACAATTATAGATTGGGCCCCACAACAATATTCGCAGCTCATTTGAGAGGCAATGTATACATATCTCTCTAAATCTTTGCCTTGTAGATTCATTGTTCTATCGAGATTTCCTAAGGTATCTATGGTTTGATCTGCTAGCTGAGAATTAGAAGCACTAACATCATCATAGTTTACTTTAAGTTCTTCTCCGTATATCTTTGGAGTTCCTTTGGGAATAACTGCTGCCTGAACTATTGAAAGCCCTGTAGGGATGCTGTTTTCATTAACTGTTTTTGCTTCTACATCTCCTATAGACTTAAAAGAATATAACTGAAACTGGTTAAAAGTTGCAATTGCCAGCCCTAAAATAAGAAAGGCTATGATTGCTTTTTCTGCATGTTTATTATGTTCTTCTGACATTTTTTGCCTCCTTGCGATTTAACTTGAAATAAAATGGGATTTGGTAACCAGATATACCTTACTGTCAGAACTGTAGTGCTAAAATTGTTCAGAAATGGCAAGAAATTGTTCCAAATTGTTCAGAAAGCATTTTTAAGATAGATTTTGTTCTTTTTTCCTTCTGGAACTTTTTTAATTAAATCTTTTTTTTCTAGTTCTGTGAGAACAACACTAAGCTTTGTTTTACTTAGGTTAGTTCTAATTCTTAATGTTGACTGTTCAATACCATCTTGCTCTTTTATAGACTTCATTACTTTTTTTTCATCTTCATTAAGTGCTTTTAATAGAAATTCAAAATTTTCTTCTTTGTCCTGCTTCTTTTTTGTTTCTTTTAATGTACTGACTAATTCATGCTGTATGTTCTCTGCATATTTCTGCGATTTATCAAATACTAACAGGTATATCCCCAGAGCCATGGTTAAGAAAACTATGGCTATGCCTATGAATACTGGAATTTCACTTTGTTCGTGAATACATTCCCCTTCTTTAATACATGTGCCACCTGTTGCAATCATTACTGCATCGGTTAAATTCTCTATTTGGATTTTAAAGATTATAATTGCTACAAGAAATATTATAGATATGCCTATTAATATTAAACCTAAATTTTTATTGCTTAACATGCATTTCCCTATTTTTCGTGATTTTTAAATATATCTCTTAGAACAAGCTATCTCTTTATCTTATTTAATTAAGTATATCTTTTAATTTTTTAGGGAAACCAATCAAGTATAATAAAGCTAAAGGAGCTGCCCAATTTGCAGTTCTTTCGATAAAATCCCATATTGGTTCTCCGGATATAGGACGGATAAGAGCTGTAGTAAAAGCCCAAAATACTGCCCAAATAAGAATACCTCTAATGGGTTTTATTAAAACTGAAATTGCTACTAAAATATCTAATATTCCTATAAGGGGAAGCAAAATCATAGCTGTAGGATTTGAAATGCCAACAGAATTAAAATAAGGAATCCAACTTTGTTTTACTAGTAGAGCAAAAACCCCATGACCTAAGAAAGTACCGAACACGGCGATTCTTAAAGCCCACTCAACTTTTTTGTTATTAATCTCTTTTTTATTTGCCACTTATTAAAATCATATAGTTTAGAATATATAAATCTTGCTACTCTGGGCTAATATGAAATCCTAGTTTTTATTAAGAGGCTTACCGCCTCTTTGTTTGTTTTGATAGAAACAAAAAACAAAAAGAGGTAAGCCAGATGATAAAA
>JACOZR010000017.1 GCA_016181245.1 Candidatus Woesearchaeota archaeon
ACTCTTTGAGTAAGCCCTCATCAGATACCTCGACCTTTAGGTCGAGGAGTATCATTTTTGTAAACTCCTATTTAATTTAATTCTGCTCTTTTTTTCGTGTTTTCTCTTTCTTTTTCTTCTTCAAGATGCTCATATGATCTGGTATAATATAGTTTCAAGTTTTCTCTAAGTTTCGTAGCTATTTCTTCTAGTTCTCCTTGTTCAAGTTTTCTGTATCTGTAACAGGCTTTATAGGTAATTTCAACCCTCGGTTCATGGTGTGACAAGTCTAGACTACTGTACAAGAAGACTATAGGAAACTCGTCTTCTCTTTCAGGAGGAAAGTCTTCTTTTATACCACAACTGAGGTTATCAACTACTTCTGCTATGCTTTCTGGTTGTCTACCCGAGGTTCTATTTGTTACCTCTTCTATACCACAAAGATTTCTAACACTTTTATTTTTTCCTGTCCTTCTTTTTTCCTCAAAAAAAGATCCTATATATTGTCTATTGCTGGAATTTCCTATTTCCTCTAGGCATAATAAATTCACTTTTATGTTTGTGATATTGTGTGACATCTTCTTTAGTTTAAAAATAACCGCCGCGACTGGGCAAAGAGGCTTTAAGTAGACGCCCCGTCATATTTGATTTATTTGTATTACAAATTTATATAAATAAGTTATCTTTAAAATATTATTGTTATGGTAAAATTACAATCCTATAAAGGCAAGTATTTTTTGACTGTTCCTAAAGATAAGATTAGAAGAGGAGATCTTAAAGCTGGAGATGAGTTTGATGTAGATGCTACTTCTGGTAGTATTGTTTTTGTTAAGCTAAGAAAGGAAAATTGATAATCTGCTGTTTTATACAGTTTGTCTAAAAAAATAGAAAAGTATATAAATGATTTAACCTTGTAATTTATGTTGAAGGTTGCGGGTTGTTTACCCCCTTTGAAGGAAGCCAATCTGATTACCTCCTAAATGCTGAAGAATTTACATTCATCGTTCCAAAGGAAAGATGAAGGGGGTAAACAAGATGTAAAATGGTACAACTTTCAACAGGTTGTATTGCAATCTTAAGAAAATTGCTCAACCAAAGAAGGATAGGTGGAAAGCATATTCCTGAAACCTTATGCCTAAGATGGGTAAAACACTTGTCAAAGGATGAGCATAAAATAGCTTTAAAGGATTGGGAGTGGTGCATTAAAGAAGGGTTAGTATTAACAAAATCTAAACCTTCTGCGAGGCATGTGTTCCTTAATCCAAAAAGGTTGCCAGAAATCTATGATTTGGTAAAGTAATTACTTAAGATAAAATACAATCCAGAAAAGTATCACCTCTTACCTATCAGGATGGTAAGGGGTTCATATTTATAAAACTAGCGAAAAAAGAGGTGAATAATGTGGTAAGGGGGATAGGAGCTAAAATGAAGAGTGTAAAATGGGGGGCTTTCTGTGAGGTTTTTGGGGTGACCCCTAGAAATAGAGTAATAGAATTTTTCTTAGAGATGAGAGAGCTAGACTTCACTATAGGGGACGTAGCAAGAGAAACAGGATTGAATAGAGCAACGACTTATAACACAATGGAAGATCTAATTCAAGAGGGGTATATAACTCCTACAAGAAAGGTTAGTGGGGGGCAGTTGTATAAGTTAAATATAGAAAGAAGAGAAGTAAAAGTTTTGGTAGATGCATTTAACCTACTACTGAAAAAAGTGGTAAATGAATATGAAAAGAAGCCTAAAAAGATGTATGCATAACCAAAAGGGGAATTTGGTGTTGAAGAAATAAAAATGATAAGTCATTTACAACGTTTACAAAAATATTATAGAACTTCAAAATATGGATATAGCTTTCTTCTTTGGGGGTCAAAACATTTTGGTTTTTATCCAATAGACAAAAATATACCTGAAAGTGAAGCACAAAAATTAATGCAAGATTTAATAGCTAAAAAATTAAAAATTACAAATAAAGATATTGTTCTTGATGCTGGATGTGGGAGGGGGGTGGTGTCTACTTATCTAGCAAAGAGATACAAATGTAGTGTTAAAGGAATTGATTTGATAGAATTTGAACTTAAAATGGCTGATTCTCTTGCTAGGGAATTAAATGTTTCTAAGAGCGTCGAATTTTACTCAATGGACTACTCAAATATGAAATTTAAAAATAACTCTTTTGATTGTTTGTATACAATGGAAACGCTATCTCACTCTATAAATATTAGAAAAACTTTGAGAGAATTATATAGGGTACTAAAAAAGAATGGTAGAATAGCGCTTTTTGAATACACAATAGCAGATGATAAGGAATTTTCTAGTTATGAAATGAAAATGCTTGAGACTGTTGCTTATAGCTCAGCAATGGATGGTCTCAAAAGCTTTAGACACAACCAATTTCAAAATATATTAAAAGAAGTGGGATTTAAAAATATCAAAGTTGAAGATATTACTGGCAATACAGCACCATCTATATATAGATTAAGGAGATACCTCATTTTACCTTATTATTTGTTTGTCAAGCCTTTTAGTTTACAAAAGAGATATCCAAATGCAACTGCGGCCATTGAGTTTACTAAAATGGGAGAAAAAGGATTAGTTAGATATAATGTTTTTACTGCAACAAAGTAGAGTGAAGACCCGGCATTAAATAAATGGATGGATGAACCTCAAAGAGATTTAGATTTCTTAGGATCAATAGAAAGATTTATATATTATATCAACTGATATAACTTGATTAAAATGCAAGAAGAGATTTTAGATAGAAAAAGTGTATTGAGGTTTCCTAGATTGGACAGACCTTTTGTGTTATTATAGACTATCTGCTTTACTCTAGGAAGATATCAATAGATGCTGAAGGAAAAATTGGATGGACATACTATCCTAAAGAAATAAAGGAATATTCATTACAAAAGCATTTGTTTTGGAGAAAAAAGTGAATCTTCCCAGTAAAGTAAAATTTGCAGATGAGAGACTACAGAAAGCCTTTGAGCAATTAGAGCAAGGAAAAGGAGATGAAAGAAAACTTTATGATTGGTTAGTTAGAGCTTTTGAAGATATTGAAGAAAATGCATTTTGTGGCATCCAAGTTCCAAAGAGATTAATTCCTAAGGGATATATCCAAAAATATGATGTACATAACATTTGGAAGTACAACTTACCTAATGCATGGAGGCTAGTATATAGTATAGAAAACCAAGAGATTTTAGTGGTATCTATTATTCTTGAGTGGATGACTCATAAGGAGTATGAAAAGAGATTCGGATATTAGGGATGAAATGGAAAAAATGCAAAACTTTAATGTTAGCTACGATAAAGAAGTTGATGATTTGTTCTTATTTAGCCCAAAAGAGAAGTCTAAGGGCAGTATAGAAATAGGGGATATAGTTATTGATATGAACAACAAAAAAGAAGTTGTTGGTATCCAGATAATGAATGCTGTTGAGCTTCTTATAGATTTAACAGAAGAAAGGTTAGATCCTCAATACGTAGAGAATGAAATAAATGGTCTTAAGAAGTGCAAAGTAGATTTTAAAGTTAAAAATAATTTGCTCTTAATAAAAATGTATATTTTTAAGAGACCAACTATCCTATCAGTTCCCTGTATTAAGACCCCCAGTCCTGCACTATATCATAATAATTCTTTGGCGGTTTAATGCTGGTTTTAGCTATTGGTTTAAGAGGAGAGAATGAGAAGAGATGAAAAAATAATAAAAAAGGTTCTGGAAATCTTGTTAGGGCAGTCACTAAATAAAGACAAGAGGTATATGGAGACTATAGAATTCTATAAAGCACTTGTATCTAATGGTATATCTAAAGATGAATTTGATAGTATGAAACATCTTCTAAAGGGTGATACACTTTCTGAGAGTTTGATTACTGAAGTAACAAGAAGAGAAGGGGATAATCCAAACATAATAAGGATAAACGAGAAGGTGGGGATACTTTATTTAGAAAAGTTAGAGCAAAAAGAAAGAGATGAAAAAAGAGATGAGTTGCAGTTAGAACTAAAGAAAATACAAAGTCAACAGAAAAACTCTAATATTGGGCTAACAATAGCCTTTATTCTTGTTACTCTTTTTGTGGGATACCTTAGTTGGAGTGTAGGTATGAACCAGGTGGCAATAAGTGGAATGCAAACAAAAATCTCAGAAAGAAGCTCCTTATCTGTTGAACCAAACATAAGAGTTTGGACAGAAGGAATCCAACCGATAATAGTTAACGCTGAAGGATTAATAAAACCAAATGAGGAAGAAGCACAAATAGGCACTAGTCTTAGGCTATGCATGAGAAACTTAGCTTTAGCAGAGTTAGATTCTATTAACTTCAATTTAAAGGAAAAAGACACGTTTGACAGTAACGGAGGAGTAATTTATAATCTTGGTATTGAAAAACAATGTACCGATATGAGAATAAGACAAAAGGGTTGCGATTGGGGCACATTGACAAAGTGTGATGCTGATAAGTTTGAAGAAGGAAAAGTGTATACAACACCAATCTTATTGTACGGTGAAGATAAATACTGGTTATATAATTTAGATATCTGTGTTTACAAGGAAAATCCTGAGCCATGTTATGAAAAGAAAAGAGGAAATATAATCTTGCTAAACTAACCCACAATCAAACTTCTCAATATCACTTCTTTTATTCTCAAAAAGCTCAGGTTCTCTGATCTGAATTAAAGGATCTTGTATTAATGGAAATGGCTCAATCTTTATTTCTTGTATATGTTTATGCCCCTCTTTGTTATCAAAGTCCTTGAAGGCTTCTTGTACTGCCTCACGAGACTTCTTATCATCAAAAATATGGGTATAGACATTTAGTGTGGTAGATGGTTGCCTATGGCCTAAAGTTTTAGATATGACTAGTAAATCTACTTTGTTTTCATTTAGCCAGGATGCATAGAAATGTCTTAGCTTGTGCATGCTCCAATTACACATCTTATTACCGTTCTTGGCCGTTTTGTATGTGCTGTAGAATCTGCTTTGCTTGAAAAACATATTGAAGTAAACCATTACAGTCATTGGTGTAACATGAGTTTTTGAGCTGTTGTCTCTGTGTTGTGCATAAAAGATATAGCCTTCTTTGAACTTAGATTCATGCTTGCTTATGTAATCCAAAAGAAGTTCTTTAAGCTTGGAGCACATTGGCACTACTCTAGATCTGCCATACTTAGCCCCCTCTTCAGAAACATGAATTGATTGTTGCTCAAAATCTAGATCTTGCAATCTTAAATGAACAATCTCTTTAATCCTTAATCCAGCAGTAGCCCCAACCCATAGGATAGTCTTATACTTTTCATTTGGTACAGACTCTATGAACTCTTTTAACTCCTCTATTTTTGGAATTTTAAAACTCATAGCTTATGACAAGAAAAGCTTCTATATAAATATATGCCTTTTTTTGTAATAAAAGCATATATACAAAAAATTTAAATAGTAGAAGTGTTATGTACAGTACATGTCTAGCCAAGGTTTTCTAAACTGTATTGACCTAAAGAAGATAAAGAAAGGAAGCTTGAGAGATTACGTTAAGAAGTACCAGGTTCCAGAAATATATCTTAAGATAGACTTAGGCTTAGATAGTGAAGAATCTATAGAGCCTTTGATAGATACTAGCAGTTTTATTCTAACGAGCCAGGGAAAACTAATTTTAGAAAGAGGAGTAGAGTCAAATCTTTTTTTAGGGAATAATGAAAAGTTCTCTGATAAGCTTAGAAGAAAAGGCATATACAACGAAGGGGTAGATGCACTATTCCTGGAGATGGGGGGGATTATACTTAGGGCAGTTCGGCATAAAACAAGGAGAAACATATTGAAGATAATTGCTCTAAAGAAGTCTGTCAATCTTTACCAACTAGCTGGATTATTAAAAAAAGATTATTCTAGGATCTACAGGCATGTACAGGTTTTAGAAAAAGCTGGCATAGTCAAGACAAAGATTCAGAAAGGCAAGGGAAAAAGAGAAGAAAAAATAGTAGAGCCATTAGTTAAGTTTGTATTTTCTTCAGAGCTGATAAAGATGAAGCTGGATAATTTTGATAAGATGAAGAAGGAATTAAAGAAGGCTCATGAAGAGCAGTTAAAGGAAGAAGAGAAAGCTAGGCATAAACTTATTGCTGGGGATCAGAAATGAAGTTTCAGTTAGGAAGAAAAAAAGTTGAAGAAATTGAAGAGTTAATAGACACCAACTGCTGGAAGGCGTTTGTTTGGATACATGTTCTTTTACAACAACAGTTATATCACATTTATTTCTTTGGTATACAAAAGAAACCTTTAGGATACGTAAAGCACAGCGAGACTAAAAAGAATTATAGCTATGGATATATGGGAATAAGGAAAGCAGGAAAAAGAAAGACTGATGAATTTGACAAGAAATGGAAATTGATGGAAAAGAGAGTAGCGAGGAATTTCTTACCTATCACGCATTTATGCTATTCATGTAGCTTAATAGATGATGATACGTATAATAGTCTAGAGAGATATAACAAGTTTAGAAATAGTAAGATAGGTCACCCCACTATTCACGAATATTTAGCATCTGATGAAGAAGTCAAGGAATCGTGTAAGAATGGAATTGCTCTTGTTAGAAAGCTAGATAAGATCTATGAAAAAATACTTACCGATCTACCTCAAAGAAAATGAAGTATACAAAATTAAGGGGTCAAAATCTACACGACATTAGAATCGCTATGTTTGTGGCAATTCTGATTGTCTTTGTTGAGTTTATCGGTTCTATAATCCAGCATTATCTAATAAAGTGGGGGTTTAGCCAGACAGTATCTAATATTATATACTATCTGTCTGTACTAATTATACTGTTGTATCTTTTTAACAAGTTGTTCAAAGACAGGAGTGTTAAATAATGCTAGGGAAAATAGTTTCATTAATAGTTTGTATAGCACTATTCTCTTTTGGTTTGTATCTTAATTCACAAGGCTTGCCTGCTGATGAAGGAGAAGCATCTCTTTTAGTAGCCAGTGAAATTGTTAAGTCCACACAGAATCCTTCAGACTCTTTGGTAGTTAAGGATATAAAAAATAACTCTTTAGAAGGGCTTAGAACTCTAGGCTTTTGGTTAACTGTTGCTTCTGTTGTTGCATTTGTTTTTGATATCCTGTTGATATGGGATGAAATAAAGAACAGATCTTAATTGATTATAATTATTTTTTCTCCGTCCTTCTTATATTCCTCTAGTTTCTAAACCTTAGATTTTTTATTATTCCCTTTTCAAGGGTCTGTTAATACCTTAAATGTATGTGCATATGAGTTATTTAACACCTAACTTAGGATTGCTGTATTTGGGCTCTACAAGGCTTGTAGCCCTATTCTCAACTTTTCCAACCTCTAAAGACCTGTAACACTTGGGGCATTTCTTGGGATGCTCCTTATAGGGCTTCCACTTATGGTTACAATAAGGGCACACCATTTCATGCCTTTGTCTCTTCTCTTGCTTATTCCCCCTTTGCTTAGTCTGTCCAAGCAGTCTTAAGCCCACTTGCTGACTGATGTGAGAGAGCTCATCATTTGGGAGATGTCTGAACACTAATATGTGTGTGCATACACATCTAATTCAGATAGTATTACTGCATTACATCTTTCTTCGTTGCTTACTTTTTCTTTGTAGGATACTAATTTGGGCAATAGTGGTGATAACTTACTCTCTCCTTACCTGTATCATCCCACATTCTAATATAATCCTCTTTCTTCATTGTTGAAAGACTATTGCAACGGGGACAACATTCATTCTCATCATACACCGAACCATCCCCCAATAACACCTCTTGTTGTTCAAGACTTGGCATAATGATCAATCCTTTCTTTATTTCCCAATAAATAAACTCATTATTATTTGCAGCTCGCATAAACGCTTTAATGTGTTTGCTATTAAAATACCCGTAATGTGGATAATGCTCTTTAATTATCTCTAAAAATCCTTTATCAACATTTTTATTTAATTCCCCGGTTTTATCTTCAAGAATTAACTTTAAACAGCCACAGCACACAACTCTAACAGCAGTTCTGTAATCCTTATTTCCGTGTACATGGTGGTTTATATCGAAACCACATAAACTATCTATATCCTTTTCTTCTAGGCAAATATTACAGAAGCAGAGTTCTTTCAGTAATTCTCTAGATTTATCGTTTGAAACTAAGCTCAAAGATTCTTCAATGTATTGACTTACATTAAGATTAGTTTCTTTAACTTTTTTCCACAATTCGTTATTAATTCTAATCGAGTGTGTGCCTTTTTTTTGGTTTATTTTATCCATTTTTATTATCCTCCCTTTTTTTGTAATAACACTTCATGCACAGGAGCTCTGTTCTTGTGCGATTATTTGCTTCAAACAGAAAAACATCATTCCTGATGTCTTTCCCGCAGTCTTTGCATGATTGTTCTAGTTCCATTTTATCTATCTGAAATTCTCTTTAATCCATCTTTGACTTTTGCCTACTGAAGTTTCATAGCTTTCAACATTCATTATGACAAAACTACAATTTTCAAAAGCAGGAGTTAACTTTTCTAATTCCCCTATTTTATCTCTGTAATCTTCCACTTTTTTTAAATGTTTGAATTTCTCTGCTCTCTTTGAACCTTTTGCTATGGCCTCTTCTATCTCCATTTGTTCTTTATATCTTAGAATAAAAGTTTTCTTCAGGTCTTTAATCACTGGCCTAAGCTCTTTGTATACCTCTTCGGAGATTAAGTAAGTTGATTGACCCAATTTGAGAATCTTTTCATCCAAAAGTAAAGGTCTAAGATACCATCTATACCACAAGTCAGTTATTAATCTCGTTTTATTTATACTATACCCCCTTCTGTGGTCTGTTTCATGCTTATGGGCTAGGTCATAGCTCAACATTTTTTTAAATTTCATATTTATCACCTCGATTTCAATAGTATTGATCAGCTAACTCCTGTATTTGTTTTGAATGAAAAGTATCGGTTTCTTTTCGCTTCCCTAGCCTTTTCCCAACCTCTTCTAAGGTTAGGATACCATGAAATAGTTTATAGCCTAAAACCTTACAATAACCACTACAATAGATAGCTCCCTTTCTTTTGGTTTCTAGGAGTTCTGTTTTGCATAAATTACAGGTTTTCATTGTATCTCCTCTTTTCTTTTTCTAGAGTGCACAAAGGACATTTACAAGTGCCACCGAAAAGTAAGTGATGTTTGGTACAGGTTTTGGCTGTGGCTAGGATTAGGATCATAAAGCCTTCACCTTTTCTTCACTTAGTTTAAACAAAGCCCCATCAAAACAGAGTTTTTTAATTGCAGAATCAACTTCATCCTCAAATCCAAATTCTTCACAGATGGTAAGGATATCTGACTCTTGTCCTGGTTGAGATTTTACAAAATCTAGGATTTTTTTAATAGTTGGGATAATCTCTTTGGTTTCTTTATTTATGCTTGCGCTACCCCCTGTAACTATTTTAGAGCCCTCCATAAATGTAGGGGGGGATACCGCGTTCACATTTTGATGTAGTCTGTAATATGAAACAAATTCCTTAAACCCATGTTGTTCCTTACTAGTTTTGGTAATTGAAACAAGATCTAGCATCTCTAATTGTTGACAAATATTTCTGATGCTAGTCTCAGGAAGTTTAACGCTATACTTTATGGCTGTAATTGTACAACCATCTAAGCTACAATTTTGCTCCTTTTCAATAGCCTTTAAAACATCTAATCTGTCTTGTGGGCAAGTATGCAATGCAAGTTCAATAGCAACTAAAATCTCTTCTTTAGTTACAGAACTCTTATCCCTAACTAGTGCGAGACATTTGGCAAATTTTTTTAATTGTTTTATCAGTCTTGTAGGCTGTTCAGGTGTGGGGATAAAATCGTAATAAAACTCTGAGCTCCCGCTATGGATTGTGATAGGGGTTCTACAAATTGCTAAAAACTTGGCGACTCTTATTAATGGCTCAATAAGATCATCTGGAAATTGAATTTCTTTTCCTTCTAAATTGGTTAAGAACCCCATGATTGTGTGCTTTAATTCTTGCCTCATAACCTCTTCTTTACCTTCATTCTCTTCTGCTCGTCTTATTGATTCATCAACATTTTCTTGCCATCTATATTTAAGGAATCTTTCCCCTAACTGTTGCATAATCTTCCAATGTTTATCTATGATGGGGGTTACTCCCGCAATTAATCCAAAATTATTTCTATACTCTACCTTCTCATCAATAGTACCAAATTTCTTAGAAAACATACCATCATAAATCTCTCTTAGTTGTGAGATTATTTCTGCTCTTTCATCTCTAGGTTTTTCTAAAATTGTTGTGAAGTCTTTCATTAAAAGAATTTTGTCGGCTAGTTGTGGCAATAGATCTTCAATTTTTTGCCTTTCTTCTCCTGCACCCAACATCAAACCACTTATAAAAGTTTTAGAAGTTAAGTCAGATAAATGATAGAAATCTTCTCCATCCAATGCCCTCAATAATTCAGTTTTACAACCTCCAGGAGGGGCAATTAAGAACAACCATAAAGGATCTCCTGGTATCTTTTCAGCAATTGCAAAGGCGAAAACAACTTCAATAACATTCTTATCATTAATAGACAACCACCCATAGATAACCTTTTTACATTCTTCTAAAGAAACCTTCTTGTATTTTTTCTGTTCGTATTTTTGAAATATCTCATTTCTTACCTGAGCCTCTATAGAATTTCTTTCGTCAAAGATGGGTTTTAGTAGTGTAAATGTTTCCGTTATGGCTTCCCTTGATTCAGTATCGCTATCAAAAACTTTGAGAGAAAATAATAATTTTGAGACCTTAGAAATATGCAAATCATTTAGAATATACTTTTTTGAAGTCCAGGTAAACACGTTTTCACCCTTTGGATTACATAAATTTAAGTAATAATTTTTACTCTTTGAGACTTCAAGAACATAATCTTTAATTCTTACTTTTGAAGGTGGCAATTTTCCTTCAGGAGCAGAGAACAGTTGCACAGCACTTTCTTCCAACATGAAATCAGCAGTCGTCATCTTCAAACTCCTGAAGTTGCTTTAAGTCTTCTTTTTCTAACTTCTCTTCGATTGCCTTTTTTATGAAAGAATTACGGTCTGTCTTCTTGACTTTCTTAATTAGATCAAGCTTTTTCCAGGTCTCAGATTCTAACCTTAAACTACCGACAAAAGTTGACATTTTAATGTATCACGCCCTTTTTTATAATCGAAGAAACCTAGAACACCATTCTGGGGGCTTAGGCCTCTTTTTTTATTTTCCCTTGTCCCATTAATTCGGCATCCTCCCTTTCTCTAATTCTTCTAAGATAGTTTGATATTTCGCGATTGTTTGATTTAGGTCGTCAATCAAAGATTTCCTAAGTTCTTCAAAATTATTTTTTTGTTGATTCATTTTCTCTTCTCAATGTTGGTTATATAATCCGAAATGGCCTTTCTTGTAGCTGAACTCATGTCCCTGTTATCTTTATGGCTAGCTTTACGAAGTCTTTCCTTAGTTTTTTCATCCAGCTTTACGAATAATGTGCTCATTTTTTATAAACTGTAATTATCTATACAATGTATAGATAATCTTATATAAAAGCATTTCTATGTTATGGACTATACGTTGTATATGCCTAAGATGATAAAAGATTTGAAAAATACAGTGGATAAAAAGATAATAGGGATATTAGTAGATGAAGAAAAAGTATGGGGGAACAACCTTAGCAGGAAAATAGGAGAGAATCAAGTTACCACATTTAGGCGTTTAAAATTTTTGAAAGAAAGAGGCGTATTGGACTCTGAAAAGATGGGGAATCTTGTTCTTTATAAATTATCAAATAAGCTATCACAAAAGGATTTAGAGCATCTCAAGAATTTAAGTAAACTTTCTCTCTCTGAACAAATTAAAGAGAGACTTAAAAGGGAGTTAATAGCATCTTATCAATGGCTTGATCCTAGAACAGAAAGGCAAATAAGAGAATATATATCTAAAAAAGAGGAAATAAGCTATGATGAATTACAAAAAATATTCCCTATGTTAGAGGGGTATTCGAGCTTAGGAACATTTCTAATCCTCGGTGGTCTAAAAAAAGAAGAAGTAAAAATAATCTTCAAAAAAAGAAAAAATTTGTCAAAATTAAAAGAATAAAGTATGGTAAAGATATGAAAAAAACAAAGATTGGTGGTTTCGAAACAGAAGACTATGATGGTGTGAGAGATACTAGGATTGGTAATGCAAGGTCTATAAGCTATGATATAGAAGAAGCCCTAGATCAAGATAACCCAAGAAATGTTTTTCTTAACGGTCAGCTTTATACAGAGATGTCGTGTGATCTTATCATAACTCTTTACTTTTCTAAAGATGATAGTCTTAAATCATCTATTTTGGATGATTTTCTTACTTCTAAAAGTATTGATTTTTTTGGTAAAATAAATCTTATGAGAATGTTACTTAAAAAAACTGAGGTAGAAAACAGGTATGAAATTCTTATTCCGCTAGAAATTATACAGACCTTGCATGCTGTAGCCGAGATTAGAAATGCCTTCCACCATCACCTTGTATATACTGAAGCTATGAAACAAGTGCAAATGGGTGGAAAGTTCTCAGTGGGTGTAAAAAAACAATTAAAATCCTACCATAAAATTGAAGACTTGACAAATGATTTTAAGGTAGTGGTTAAAATACTGAATGAGGAATTGAATAATGTTATATCTTCCATATAAAATTAATGTTATTTCAAGATGTTATATACAAACATTCAAACTGTTTTAAATCTTCTTAACCTTTAATCTTTGTTTCTACCTTTTCAAGTCTTGCCTTTAATTCATTCAAAATCTCTAAAACTGTTTTCACGTTTTCTACTTCAGAGAGCCCAGATAAACTGTCTAGTTTCTGCAATAACTCCATCTGCTTTCTTATCTTTGAAGGATCTAATGATCTTAAACATTGAGGGCAATCATTAAGCTCAAAGTTTATATCTTTTCTTCCGCAATAGAGGCACTCTTTAGACTTTGTAGAATAACCATTGTTGTCCTCTTTCCCTTTTCTTATGCCTTTCTTCAAGAGCAGGATATCCACGACTTCTTTTTGTGTGCTTAAATCATAAGTTGATAACTGCTTAGGAGAAGTCCAACCAGCAACCTTTGATATTTCGTTAGCACTAGCTCCTTGCAAGGACATTAATGTAACTCCGAATCTTTTTAGGCTATAGAGAGATATGCTTTTGTTAAATTGTAGATCCTTGCATGCCCTTCTTAATTTCTTGCTAACCATAGCTGGGGTTAAGGATTTGTTTCTTTTCCTGCTCCCATTAGCAAATAGATAGGCCTCAGAATTAGAGCTTAATTGATATTGCTGAAGATATTGTTTAAGCAGAGAATATGAGTCTATGCAAACTAATTTCTTTAATCCTTCCTTGCCTCTTTCTATGTTAATTAAAGCATAGTCTTGATAATCTTCTATACCTTTTATCTTGCAACTTAGAAGTTCCGCAGGTCTTGACAAAGACTCTACCGTTAGACTTATGATCAGTTTAGTTTCTATATCTTGATTAAAATATTTTAATAGAGACCTATACTCCTCTGGCAATAGCTTATCTTTCCTTTGCCTTTGCTGACTTTTATCTTGCTGGACTTTTATTTCACTCCAGTAGCCTATATCTTTGAATAAAATCTTCCATATTCTCTTGATCATGCTAAATGCTGATTTTCTGCTCTCTACTGTTTTGTATATCTTGTTTATTTGAGAAGCTACTTTATCTGATTCTTCTTCATTTTTTTGTAGCTCTGCAAAGTCTTTATTTGTTATGTATGAAACTGTGAGAAGCACTTCAATAAACCTTTTTCTTCTGATATAACTTAGATCCTGAGATTCAAACTTAGAGATTAACCTCTTGAAGTATTGCAAGTTGCTAGGATTCTTTATTTGATACTTGCCTTGATAAACATCCTTAGGCCTTTTGTCTATCGGTAGAATAAGATAATCCAGGCTCTTTGCAAATCTTTCGTACTTTGCTTTTGAATTGTATATATCATTATCGGCCATAATAGACTCCTGTATTCACCGACTTTTATATCGGTGTGATACAGGGCGTCTAATTATGACCTTTCCGCCGCGACTGGGACTCTCCCACTCACACAAAGCTTTTAGCATATATCATGAGAGTGCTTTGAACCCAGATATCCAAAGGAAACAGGATCTCTGTGGTTGCTTATAACCTTAGCAATCCTACACATTGTTAAATTCTGCGCAATACCAGGTTATGCGATCGCGGCTTAATTTAGATGATATTAAAAGTTCTTTTAAAGGTTTTTATTTGGGTTTAATGAGGAAGAATATTTCATTTTCTATGTCAAAATCTTCAAATGTGTAATTGTTTTTACTTAACATTCTTCTAAACCAAGACCTGCCCTTCTTTTTTATTTCTTCATTCTTGCTTAAAGCTATTTTTGAGAAGCTTACTAGAATTAATTTTGAGTTTAAATTTTTGAATAATCTTTCACTTGAACCTTTTTTTATTTCTTCTAAGCTTTCTAGGACCCTGAAAATAAAGATTATATCTGCTTTTGGCAAGTTTTCTTTGTGATTGTCATATGCATTGAAAATAAATGTTTTTCCTTTGATTTTATTTTGTTTCATGTAATTATTTATTTCTTCTACTGAGTCTTTTGAAATATCACATAAATAATATGTTTTATCTTTGCCAAATATTTCAATGTATTCTAAAGGGGATTTACCACAACCTATGTCTAGAACTGAATTAAATTTTCCAAGTTTTTTATTTAACTCTTTGTAAGTTGATTCTAATCTTGGTTCTGGAATTTCTCTGTAAACTCCATAAACTTTTCTTAATATTTTTCTTATTTCTTTGAAGAATTCACCATATCTATTTTTCTTTTTTAATTTTTTAAAATCTTCAGTTAAATCTAACTTGTATTTTTCTATATTTTCCAAGATTCTAGCTTTTAAGAAAGAATCATCAATATCACTTAGAGATTTTTTACTTTTAATATCGTCAGCTATTTCTTGGATTGTTGCCATTTAGAATTAAACTGCTAATTTCATTCTTGCCGCTTCAACTATTGATGGGTTGTCTATCCAGTGAAGATATTTACCTTGTGTATAAAGAATTCTATCTGCTAAACTTCCAATTTCTCCAAATTCTAGCTTTCCTCTTCTTTCTACGGATTCCTTTTGTTGTCCTGTTCTGTCAAATTTGAAATGGATAAGATGCGGGGCTGGGTCTTTTTGCTTTGGTTGTTTGCTAATAGGGAAATCATATCTAAGGCTTGTTTCTAACACTCTTCCTTCGTATATATAGCTTCTTGTATGACTTGGATTTCCTAATGTATCTAACAATTGTTCTATTGCTTCTTCTGCTGTTTCATTGGAAAAAATATCAATTTCACTTGCCCATATTGGTCCGTCATATCCTTTTACTTTACTTCTATGAGAATAGTCTCTTGTTGGACCCCTCATAGAAAGATGAGGTATTTCGGGATATTTGTCTATATCTCGAACTTCTCTAAGATGTATAGTTTGAGGGTAAACCCCAAATGCTAAACTGCTGTTTCCAATTACTCCTTGAATTGCTGTTCTTAGACTAAACTGAGGAGGTCTTAATATCATATTTTTGTTATGATAAGAAAGTATTTAATCTTTTCTTTTGATTTCAATTAGATTCTTTTTTATCTTAATATCTGTGTTTAAGAATTCCTTTATTATATGAATATTTGCTTCTAAATGCTTTGTGACTTTTGGAACTTTGATTATTGAATTTTTTGTGAATGCTAGATAAGGAATAATTTGATCTGCTAAGTATTCATCTACTGTGGCTTTGCTTAGAATTTGTTTTAATAAACCTATGGCTGCTTCTTCTCCTACTTTTTCACTGTACTTTCCTTTTGCGCCTAGAGCATCCCACGCTAATATACAATTATCAAATTCTGCTTTTAACAAGATTGATGAGCCTGTGCTTAATGAATCTTTATATTCAAGACCTATGCTAATATGACTTTCTAAATTATTTCCTAGAACTTTTTCTGCACTTAAAGATTGACGTTCTGCTACCTTTGCTTTTTTTAAGTCTAAAGTTG
This sequence comes from Candidatus Woesearchaeota archaeon, assembly GCA_016181245.1. GTDB lineage: Archaea > Nanobdellota > Nanobdellia > SCGC-AAA011-G17 > GW2011-AR20 > JACQNJ01. The sequence continues at coordinate 16,026 of JACOZR010000017.1, forward strand.
CAAATGAAATTCCTGATAATTTTCTTAGAACTCCTTGTTCTGTTAATTCTAGATTTGTTATTTCCTTTAATGGTTTGCTTCTGAATATTAAATCTGCTCCGCCTTTAGGATAAAAACCGTGTTTTAGAATTTCTATGCTACAATTAAAGCCTAGTTTTTTTAATGTTGGAATTAAAACATCTTGAAAATAATAAATACTCGGCGCTTTTTCATTAAACGTTGCGCCGCCTTTAATCCTGATTGTTAAATTATGTTTTAAGAACAAAGAGGGAAGCATTAATGTTTGTAAAGCTAAGCAAACACTACCGGCTGTTCTTATTTCAACATTTAATTGTTTTTTAGTTATTTCCTTAGGTATGAATTCTAATTCTTTACTCCCCAGTTCTAAGCCTTTTGTTTCTGCATTACATAACTTGGCTAGAGATTTTATACTTTGAAAATGTTGCTCTTGCAATCCTTGTTTTTCCCTGTTTTCTCTTATTTTTGTTATTTTAACTGGTTTTTTAGTTAAAGCTGAGAGAGCACAGGATAAACGAACTATAGAGCCTCCGCCTTCATGAATGTTGCCCTGAATTTCTATCATTTACTTTTTTAAGCATAGAAACTTATATAAATATTAAAGTATTACTGTAATACTATGCAAAAAGATGTTATAACATTTAAAGGAGATAGGAATTTATGGATAGATTTTGTGGCAAAAGTGAAAAAAGACAGGAAGGAAGTATGGGAAGTCTTGGAAAAGTTTATTAAAAAATATTTAGAGGAATAAAATGCAAGTAGAAAAAATGTTTTTAGAAGAGTGCAATATCAACTCCAATAAAAAAATAAGGTTAAAGGATCTTATCAATACAATAAAAACAAAAAATGGTCAGGTAGATTTGTCTAGATGGATATTTTTAAAATTAAATGAAAAGGCAGTTGAGAAAATATGGAATTTTGCCAATAAGTCAGTACCCAGCAAAGGAAGGTTTGATTCTTGGAAAAAACTTGCAAAAATAACAAATCAGAACATTAGCAGCATCAAACATAGAAATGAAAGAAAAAGAGCAAAGCCTATAATTACGTATTTCTCATTGATAAAATTATTGGGAGATTATTCCAACCAATATGATTTTGACTGGCTAGAAAAGAATATTGTTTCTATTCAGTTTAAAAATAGCTCCAGTGCTTTAAGATTTCCAAGAATATGGGCAGACTTAGGGCTTGGAGATATAGATCCCATAAGAGTTGTAGTGCCCTTGATTAAATGGGAGCTAGTTCAAAAGAACCCAATTGAAAAATTTTATTTAAAAGATTTTGTAAAAATAGTCAGGATAAAGAACCCATATCTCTTTAGTAAGCGAAAAAAACACAGTCCATTTAAAAAAATAGGTAAGTTCTATGAAGTCGATTTTACTAAAAAAGTTTATATCCACCTAAATGATAAATCTAAGAAGGATTTAATAAACCAATTTTATGATAAAATTCCAGGTTTGAATCTAAAAATCAAACAAAAAAATGCCTGTAAATTGCTAAACTATTATGTACCAAGAAGTTTAGGGGCGATATGCAGGAAGCGAAATCAAGGGATGCCATTATTTATAGTATTAAAAATTATAAAATATCTCAATAACCGGAAGTATAATCTTCTATGGGTAAATGATAATTTGACAGGAGTTTCTTCTGGCGAAAGGAAGTTTTATCATATCAACTTTCCAGTAAACTGGAGAAGTTTAGAAGGAACTATGCTACTAACTACTTTGCTGGGTGATGGAGGTCTCGGATTTAGGTCCAGTTTATGGGCATGGTCTGTTCCACATTATGCTCAGTTTAGACACAAAGAATTGTTAAATCTATATGTAAGAAATACGAGAAAACTATTTGGATTAAAGATAAAATTGAAGGAAAGAATTGAACTCCCAGCAATATGTGGTTATATGATAGTAGTATCGGGGTACTTTGTACCGGGTCATAAAAGCTACACCAATCCTAACCTTCCTAATTTTATTACTAAAAACTTAAAATTGCTATCAACCTCTCTAAATTTGCTTATTTCAGATGACGGCTGTTTTAATAAGAACCATTTTTCTATTGCAGGAGGAAGCTATTACTCACAAAACAAACCTCTTAATTACATGAGGCAAATTGGAAATTCACTTAAAGAGAAAATTCCAGATGTTAGGATAACTTATAATATGGATAAAGAAGGCACATATAATTTGGGGATAAAGGGAGGTTTTTTTGTAATGGAAAGGTTGAATCTGCTATTTAAAAAATATAATGGTGGTATATTTGCAAAAAAGAAAAATCAATTACTAAACAATTATTTAAACAACAGATACTACTCCCCGAAAGAATACTATAAGAGGTACTGTAAATGCTAGACTATAAGAAATTAAACTTTCAATGTGGAATAGAAATCCATAAACAATTGGAATCTCATAAATTGTTCTGTAAATGCCCAACTGTTATAGATAATTCAACTCCAAACCTTAAGATACGAAGAAGATTAAAGTCTGTAGCAGGAGAGATTGGAGAAAAGGATATAGCGATGTTATATGAAGAATCAAAAAATAAAGAATTTGTCTATGAATTCTCAAATGATTATGCATGCCTTACATGTTTAGATGAAGAACCTCCACAGAATATAAATCAGGAAGCATTGGATATCGCACTTGAAATATCTTTATTGCTAAATGCAAAAGTAGTTCCGATGATTATAATTATGAGGAAAGTAATATTAGACGGATCGAATGTAGCGTCCTTCCAAAGATCTGCCCTTATAGCTGAAGATGGAGAAATAAATACATCTAAGGGGAAAATAAAGATCCCGACAATATTACTAGAGGAGGATTCAGCAAGAAAAGTTGGAGAAGATAAAGATTCAGTAATCTATCGATTAGATCGTCTGGGATTTCCTCTGGTAGAAATATCAACCGCCCCAGATATCAAAGATGGAGAGCATGCAAAAGAAGTAGCCACCCTAATTGGTATGACCTTAAGATCAACTGGAAGAACAAAGAGAGGAATAGGAACTATACGACAGGATATCAATCTATCAATCAATAAAGGTGCTAGAGTTGAATTAAAAGGATTTCAAGATCTTAAAAATATGCCTAGTGTTATAGATAATGAAATAAAGAGGCAGTTAAGTCTAATAAATAAAGGTGAAAAAGTTAAAGAGGAAGTAAGAAAAGTGAACTTTGATAATACTACCTCTTTTTTAAGACCAATGCCTGGAGCATCACGTATGTACCCAGAGACGGATGTTTCACCAATAAAGATAGATTCTTCAATATTTAAAGGAATAGTTTTACCTGAACTTATTAGTGAGAAAATTTCTAAATTAGAGAAGAAATTTAATTTAAGAAAAACTGTTGCTCAAGAGGTTTTGGAGAATAATATTGAGCTAGAAAATTTATCTAAAAGATATAAGAATTTAGAACCAAAATTAATTGCTGATGTTTTACTTGAAATTCCTAAAGAGGTTAAAGCTAGATTTAATTTAAAGCCTAAATATGAATTTTTAGAAAAAGCTTTAGAAAATTTGAATAATGGCAAGATATCCAAGGATGCTATTGTTGATATTCTAGTTGCTCACTGCAAAAATGAAGAAGTTGATTTTAATTCTTTTAAGAAAGTTTCAGATAAAGAAATTGAGATAGAAATTAAAAAAATTATTAATGACAATAAGGAATTAAATGCAAATGCTGTTATGGGAATAATAATGAAAAAGTACAGGGGAAAAGTTGATGGCAAAAAGATATTTGAGATAATTAAAAAACTTACTTCTTAGATAATTTCTTTGCCAACTTTGTTTTTATTCTTCCTGCTTCTCTTTTTCCGGCTGAAATTGCTCTTTTCACTTCTTTTTTCGCTTCTTTTTTCAATGCGTCTTTTATTCTGATTGATTCAGTTTTGCTAGAATGAAGCAGTGCTCTTGATATTTTTTTACCTCTGCTTGCCTGTCTCCTAAAGCTTAACTTGGCAAGTCCTCTTCTGAAAAGTTCTCTCATCAATTTACGCCTCCTTTTCTTTGGTTATTGACCTTAACAAATATATCCCGAGGATAAATGCTATGGCTATGTAAAGATATTTGATGTTTAAAATACCTTCGCTTTTCACTGGTGTTAATGCTGCTGCTATGATTAATGCTGCTATTACTACTCCTATCGTTATTCTGTTCATTGCACTATCTAACTTGTAAGTTATTTTGTTAATTGTCTTTTCTTCTATGTCCACTTTCATATGCTCGTGACTTGATAACATTGACTTGATACTAGAAGGTAAATCATTCATTAGTCTCATGAATTCGTATGCATTTTTCTTTAAAACATTTTTTTGATATGATAAACTCTTTCTGTTATTTATTATTTTTTTAGCGTATTTTTTCCAGGCTTCTACAAAATTGAATTTTGGATCCATTTCCTTTGCAAAACCTTCTAATGTTGCTGCTGATTTTACCAGTAATATGAAATCTGGGATTAATTTTATTTTGTATTTTCTTGTTAAAGCTAGTATATCATTTAAGAAATCCTTGAAGTTTAACTGATCCAGGGTTATGTCATAATAATCTCTTCCTTTTTGGCTTAATTCCCTTTTGAATTCTTCTATGTTAATGTTTTTATCTACAAATCCTAGTCCTATCAAAGATTCTGCCAATAATTCTCTGTCTCCAAAAGACATGGCTATGAACAAGTTTTCTGCATGGTAAATTTCTTCTTTACTGATTTTTCCAACAATCCCAAAATCCAAGAAAGCTATTTTATTGTTTTTTAATATAAAGACATTTCCTGGATGAGGATCTGCATGAAAAACTCTGTATTCAAAAATCTGCTTTAAAACTGCATTTACTGTTATTTCCACTGCTTTAGACCTTGATTTTTCATCTGCTTCATCTATTTTTTTACCATCTATGAAGTCCATTACTAAGACTCTTTTTGTTGTGAAATCCTTGTAAACATTTGGAATTACTACATGTTTATCATTCTTGAAGTTATTATAGAAAATTTCTATGTTATTTGCTTCTTTTACGTAATTTAATTCGTTTTTGGTGTATCTTTCGAATTCTTTTACTATGTTTAAGAAATCATAATCCTTTAACTCTGGATAATGCTTGTTTAGTATTTCTGCTATTTGGTATAAAATTTTAATATCTGTTTCAAATACTTCTTCTATATTTGGTCGCATTACTTTTACTGCTACTTTTTCCCCTGTTTTTAACCGACCTACGTGAACTTGACCTATTGATGCTGATGCTATTGGCTCTTTTTCAAATTTTAAGAAAATTTCACTTAGATTTTTGTTTAAATCTTGTTCTATGATTTGAGCTACTTCTCCAAAACTAAAACCTGGGGCATTATCCTGTAATTTACTGAATTCTTTTGCATAGTTTATTGGTATTAAATCTTGTCTTAAACTTAATAATTGACCTAGTTTAATGAAAGTTCCTCCTAGCTCTTCCATTGCCCTTCTTAGTCTTACTTCTGTTGAGTCTTTTACTACTGGCTTGTTTCCCATTCTAAAACTTAAAGAAATTTGATTTCTAAAACCAGCTTTGTAAATTAAATAACTAAAACCTTCTTTGAAGAAAACATCTAAAATTTGCCTAAATCTGTTAATTTCTTGAAAAGATTCTTTTAATGACATAAGTTTAAAATTGGTTTATTGTTTTATATATGTTACTAAAGTTGTGTTCATTTGGTATTTCAAAAATACTATATTAAGATTTAGACTCTGACCCTCAACCCAGCCATGCAACCAACAGAAAAGAATTTCAAAAATACTATATTAAGATTTAACCAAGACTCTTTATTGCTTTGTTAAAGTTATTTACACATTCTGGAAATTAATTTAAACCATTTTCTGAATGATTCTGCAACATCTTTATTTTCTATCATAAAACCTGTCGGACTCTTTTCTTTCCATAAGACTATAGCGACTTTATCCCCAAAAATGTTTACTACAGTGTTTGAATCAAAACCAGAAGGCAGTGCTTTTCCTTCAAATAATTGTTTCTTTACAAGCTTGTCTCTAACTTCTTTCTTATCCCACAAACCAATAAACTTCAGCTTTTTTTTTATTCTATCTTTTTCAAAATGAGGCATAAAATACGGAAGCTCATCAAAGACAATCCCTTTAGCTCCTATCATTAAAATATCTGTTCCTTCTTTAAGCATTTCAGAATGTATTGTTTTTAGCCCTTCTTTTCCTTTATAGATTGAAGCATTAATCTCTTCTCTTTTCATGCCTTCAAGCCTAAGTAATTCAGGCATAGCTTCTGTTAAAGCTTGTTTCTTCTCTTCTAAGCAGGAATATAATTTTCTTGGGGATACTGCCTGAAAATACTTTTTGAAGTCTTTTACAACTGAGCTAACCATTCCTTGTCCTTCTAGCTTTTCTAAAGCATCATAAACAGGAGAGCGATGCATTTTCGACTCTTTTATGATCTGCTGTGCTGTTGCAGAACCTAATTTCAACAATGAAAGGTATACCACTGCTTGGTTTCTTGTTAATCCGATGTTTTCTAAGACCTTGGTATCCATAGTAAAACCCCATTTGTTCAGATATATAAGCTTTTCTTTGTTGTAATTCTAAAAAGAATTACTATATTTTAATAATATAACATATCCTCTTTAGAGTAGTTAAAATGAATAAACATAAAACGATTTTAGGAACTATATTAGTTTCAAGTTTGTTGGGATGTAATGAACCACATACAGAAACAGAAATCTATAATGATACTTTGAGGGTTGAAAATGTTTGGATGCGAAGTGATGGAAGAAGAATTGTGGAATATGTGCATCAAGATGGTATTGCTCATATCTTACGCGAAGGCTCACATGACCTCTTTTCAGGGAGATACAATAATATAATTCAGGTTAAATATATCGGCGGAAAAAAATTGTTAGTTCATACAAAAAGAGACTCCACGCACAGTAGACATCCCAGTAGAACAGACTATTTTACTTTGTGTTTACCTAATAACTACAAAATACGAGGGCTAACAACTGAAGAAGGAGGTTTTCTTGATCGCAGAGATATAGACGTTTATAATATTGAGAATGATGCCCAAAAAGAAATAGGTGATCTGGAGGAAAGAGAAATATTGAATGTGTTTAGAACCTCAAACCCTACATTTAATTACCCTCCTATGGGCAGTGTTCAAAGATGCAGTGTTTCGTTTAGGGTGAGAGAAATATATTTGACTGGATTTATGAAACATCGGTCTAGAAAAGAATGGGAGAGATTTAATAATAGTGGGGTTGATGAAATCGCTGAGCTGTCTGGATTTAAAGAATTAAGCGATACTGACATATTAGTATTATGTATTGATAAGGAAGGAAGACACTATGCTATAGGCGCAGGGATGTTATTATGGGGGGAAAATAAATATAATACTATCATTCTAAAAAGTGGTGGGAGGGATACAACCTTAACCTTAGAAAGTCGTATTATCTCGGAGAACCTAAGAGTAGATAATTATACCTTAACAGTACCAGAAGGTGTAACACTTGATAGTCTAAAGAAACTGGATTTAGGTCGGTTCCTACAAGATAAGCAGCCAGAAGAGCTCTATAAATTAGTAAGAGAAGATACCCTCTTTATATATGATGGAAGTGTACATTAAATTTGATAATAAATAAAACCTCTTTGCCCAATCGTTGTGAAAGGCTATAATTGCCGTTTGAATGATTATTCTATTTTACTAATTAAATCTCCTCTACTTATCTTACCTTCCTTCAAAACTTTAGCATACCACCCTCTTCTGCCTTGCATTGTTTTTTTAAATTCAGGCCATCTTTCTTTACCAATGTATGGTAGAATTTTTAAATTTCCACATGGAATGCAAGGCTCTGAAATTTGGATTTCAATTTCTCCTACTCTATATTTTTTATCAGGAGAAAAATCTTCATATGGAATCCCTATTGTGGTTATATTTTCTCCAATATCCCCTGGGTGAATTGCCCATCCTTCTTGGTTCAGCTGTTCAATCATCTCAAAAGGCATTAGAAGTAGTGCCCAATCTGTTCTTCCATTATGTTTTTCTTGTCTATACCTATTGAAATCTCCACTGATCCCATTATAAGAGACAATAGCAGATTCTACTGATTTTTTTGGTAAACCCCTTTCCCCAGCTATTTCAGGCTTAACATTTATTTGATATATTTTACCTTCCATTATAAAGATAAAAAGATTTAATTATTAAATTTGCCTATAGCTCTTGTTTACTAACCCGGAATATATAATTTTCAATAAACAAATTGTTTTAAAAGGCAAACCCATTTATCTTTTGATGTTATCCCTATCTTTTTTGGTTGTAGCAATTATCTTTATGATAATCCTTATTTTCCTGATGATAAAGTTCGAATATATTGTGGAGCATGTTCGGAATATATCAGAAGACCCCGGAGGTTATTTTAAATTTGGGCAATTAATAATTTTATTTTTTGCAGTATTAAGTTTCTTAGCACTTTTAATATATAATATACTTGTTCCTCAAGAAGTATCATCAACAGATGTTTTCTTGGCTGTGGTAGTTGGAATATTAGGAACTATTCTAGGCGTATTTTACGGTTCTAAATCAGAAAAGTATATTTCTATACCAAGAAAAAAAGAGTTAAGAGATTATATACAACGTGTACAAAATCAAGCACAAATAATTGTTAAAGAATTTGAACGGGAACTTAAAGAAAGAGAAAAAGAGATTAGAGAAAAAGAAGAAGAAATAAAAAAATTTAAAAAGTAGTTTTCAAGAATGATCATTATCAGAATCTATTTCAAATATTTTCTTTATCCTGTCACTTGATTCTTTTAAGTCTGCTAAAAATATTTCTGCTCTTTGTATTGCTGCTTTACTCCCAGGACTCAATTCAATATCGGTTCCATTTTCAGACATAGTACTGACACCTCTTTTTAATTTTAAATACTTATGTATCTACTATTATATAAATTAAGTTATTATTATTTACTACTCTACGAAGGTTCAATATTATTTTCTTCTAATTTCAGTTGTAACCAAATTGGGGACAACTCAATTTTAGCAAACTCCCTATCTTTTATCCTGAAAAACCACGAGTGCCTTATCTTTGTCCATTTCTAATCCTCTGGAAAAAATTCTTTATTAAAACATGCATCACACATTCCATTGTGCCAATCTTTGTTATGAGCTGAAATCTTACTTTTGCACTTTGAGCAATTGAAGTTCATCTCTTCATTATGCTTCATATGAAAAGTGCGCATCTTTGCCTTCATGTCATCTGGATTTAAAGTTTCAATGAAAGAGTCATCTGACCAGATGCTAGGCTTATCTACATTTTTTCTGTTAGGTACTTTCTTGGTCATTTTGGTCGCCATTTCTTTATTCTTCCATCAATTTTGGCTAATCTATGGAGTTCTTTGTTTGTCTTATTAAGGTCAAAATACTCAAAATCAAAATCCTCTCCAAGCCATTCGGCAATTCTCTCTTTGTATTCTTTACGGTTTTTATTCTTCTTGATTTTTTGTAGTTCATAATACTCTGGAATGCTTCCACAATCTTCAGGCGGACAAGATCTTTCTCCACTTAAGCAAAAAGGAATGAAAGGAGCATCAGCGGAATCCAGAATTTTTTCAACAACTACAAAATGTTTCCAGTTGTCACCAAAATCGTATATGTAATTGAATCTTTGCTTTTCTAAATGAATTAAGATATTTATCTTGGAGGTTAACTTGTAGGTGGCTGTCTTTTTGTTACGTTCTTGCTCTTTTAGAATTTTATTTACTTTATCAATATCTAAGGATGCAGAGCCATTTTTCAGCTTTGTTTGTTCAAGCATCTTAATAAACTCGGGTGACTCATATAATCTTTTGAGGCTATTTTCAGCTGGATTATGCCCTTCTTCATCTGGTGAAATGCAAATGTCATTTATCTGAAACTCGAACATATGATAATTACCCCAGCCCATAACTGCTTGAATAGTGTTGTGCAGTTCCTGAAATGTGGCATTTTCTTTTACTAAAAATCTTCGCCATATTTTTGGTGCTATGCCTTCTAGTGATATTTTTAGTTGGAGTATTTTTGACATATTTAATTAATATATTGAATAATTATAAAATTATGCTTTTATTAGCTATAAACCAAATGTTACGTAAATAATAATTATTTCAAAAATACTATATTAAGATTTAGACGTTTTGATTTTCAAGAAGTAGTACAATACATATTCATTTCAAAAATACTATATTAAGATTTAGACAACATTGAAAATTCAAATCTTAGCCTTACTAACATTCACATTCTTAACTAAAATTTCTGGAACAAATCCAGGATCGTGAGCTTCCCAACTTTTTAATTGTTTTTTATCTCGGCTTATTGCAATAATGTTATTCATAATATTAAGCATGTTGTCGCTAATTCTAATATTTTTTACAGAATTTTTTAGTTCACCATTTTTTATAACAAAACAGCCGTCTCTAGGTATAGTTGAAAAATCGCCAGTTAAATAGTTTTGATAACGAGTATACCATACATTTGTAACATAAAGTCCGTTTTTAACTTCTTTAATTAAATCATTAACTTCAGAGCATTTTCCTTTTTCAATTATCAAATTAGAGGCATGAGGTTCTACTAAACCAGCATTTCCTGTTGATTGAGTTTTGTATTTTTTTGCTGTTGAAGAATTATGCAAGTATGTTTTTAAAATTCCATCTTTAATTAATGAAGTTCTTTGTGTGGGAACTCCTTCATCATCAGTAGGAGTAGAGTTGTAGCCATTTTCTTTTGTGCCATCATCTATGAAATCTATTGAAGTAACTTTTTTACCAATTTTATCTGTTAAAAAACTAATTCCAGCTTCAACTGAAAAAGGGGAGCAGCTTTCTGCTATTTGATTTGCAAATACAATAGTTGGCATTCTTCCAAAAACAATATCATATTTACCAGATTCTCCTTCTTTTGGAGATATAGAAAGTTTTGCTATTCTTGAAGATTCTTCAGAGCTTTTTTCAATTTCTAATTGATTTAACATTCTAGAACAGGTATTGCTGTGACCAGAACCATCTTTGTTAAATGATCTTATAGAAAAGTAAAGATAAGTGCCTTTCAATTCTTTATCAACGTTATTTGAAGTCAATAATAATCCATTTTCTATGTTTTTTTCAAAAATTCCATTTGTTTTTTCTGCATTTTTTAAAGCAATATTAATTCCTTTTTGAACATAATCTATTTCATCTATGGATTCTACTTTTTTATCGTATAAATCTTTAATATCGAAATACTTAAACTTACCATTAGCTATTCCATTATAATCTTTATTAGCCTGTAAAAATGAAGAGAATTTTATTGAATAATTTACAAAAAGCTCTATTTGTTTCTTTAAATTTTTTGGATCTTTATCCTGGAAATTAGTAGCTAGAATTTTTTTATCTTTTGTAAAAAACACACCTAAACCGTACATCATTTCTAAGCCGTTTTTTACTACTTTGTTATTTGCGAATTTTATATTGACACCTTCACTTTTAACAGCTCTTATAATTACATCATCAGCTCCTTTTTTCTTTAATTCTTTTAGTAAGTATTCAGCAGCTTCTCTCATCTTATGTAAACACCTCTTAATCTCATGTGAGGACCACCCATATAGACGGGCATACTTTGTAGTGGTTCGCCTTTTCCACAAGGACCTGCAAAGTACTCCATTTTCTTAGATAAAGCATCTACACTGCTCCATAAGGCAGGTGTTGTTATTTCCAAGACAGGAGCAATTACAGGCTTTGTTATTTTTCCATTTTCTATTAAATAAGCTTCACTTCCGACATATTTTTGCTGCCATCTTTTGTCATCAATATTCCATTCCATGAAGCTTTTAAGATAAAGTCCTTTTTTTACATCTTCAAAGATTTCAGTTTCAGAAAAATTACCAGGCTCAACAAGAGTATTACTCATTCTAATTAAAGGCTCACGGTCAAAAGCTGAAGCTCTGGCTGAACCATTACTTTTTAAGTTAAATTCAAAAGCTGTTTGCCTGTTTTGCAGGAATTCAGTAATTATCCCTTTTTTTTGCAAATATTTTTTTCTTGCCTTTACACCTTCATCATCATAAAGATAGTAGCCATAACTGCCTTCCATTGTAGGATCATCATAAATATTTACAGATTCACTGCCTATTTTTTCTCCAACCATGTCTCTTTTGACAAAACTTTCTCCTGCTTGTGCTCCTTCTCTGCCTAGAATTCTGTCTGCTTCTAAGGGATGGCCACAGCTTTCATGGACTGCAATACCTGTTACCTCAGGAGCTGTTATTAAGTCCATTGTTCCAGGTTTTATTGTTATTCCATTTTTTAGATTATCAGTTAAAGCTTTGACTTCTTTTGCAAGAGCTTCATGTATATTCCAGTCTTTAAAGCATTCATAACCTGCTGTACTTCCATGCATGAAATGCCTTTGTATTGATTTTTTACCATGTAATAAAGTTAAGAAATAAAATAATGTAGTTCGAGGAATTTCAGATATAATTTTTGAGCCATCACTATTAATATAGTATTTTTTTGTTAATGTGTCATCTACACTTATGAATCTATTATCAACATTTTTAATTATTTTATCAATTTCAAAGATTTTTTTTAATTTATCATCAGGATTTTCATTTAATTTTCTTTTAATAGCATATTTTGCTGTGTAAGCTTTTTCTTCTGAAAACTTGGTTTTTTCTCCAATTTTGCTTGAATTTTTTGTTACTCTAATTGCTTTTTCTATGATAGTTTTTATTTTTTCTTTTTCTAATAAATTAATGTTTAAGAAACCTAAAGTGTCATTTACTGTGAATCTTATGCCTAAACCCGTTATTTCACTAAAAGAAGCTACTTCTAAATTTCCATTTTTTAAAACAAAATCATTGGAACTAGACTCTTCCAGCCTTACTTCTGCGTATTTCGCTCCTTTATCTCTAAGATACTTTAATGAGAAATCTGCTAAATCTTCATACATAAATATTAGTAATTAAATAAGATTTATATAGTTATTTGTGATTTTCTGCAAAATGGATGATGCAAGAATTAAGAAAGTGGCTGATATTTTAGTTAATTATTCTTTAAAAATTAAAAAAGGAGAATTTGTGCAGATACTGGCTGATACTGAGGCAGAACCTTTACTAAAGGAAATTTATACTCTTTTATTAAAAAAAGGAGCTTTTCCTATTTTGAAGATAGATTTTCCATGGCAGGCTTATACTTATTACAAAAATGCTTCTGATGAGCAATTAAACCATTTTCCTGAATTAAGTTTAGAGGAAATGAAGAAAATGGATGCTTTTATCAGGATTGATGCTGGAAGGAATGCTAGAAGCTTAACTAATATTGATCCTAAAAAAATAAGTTTAAGGCAAAAAATTGTTGATCCTATTAACAAAGAGAGATTAAAGAAGAAATGGGTAATATTTGATTATCCTAGTGATTCTTTAGCTCAGGAAGCTGAAATGAGCACTGAGGAATTTGAAGATTTTGTTTATGATGCTTGTATACAGGATTGGGAAAAGAAATCTAAATCAATGGATAGAATTGTTGATATTATGAATGGAGATATAGTTAGAATTGTTGGAGATAATACTGATATTACATTAAGCATTGGCGGAAGAAAATGGGTAAAAGGAGATGGAAGATGCAACATGCCTGATGGAGAAATATTTACTGCTCCTAATGAAAAAACGACTGAAGGTTTTATTGAATTTGATTTAGCTACAATTAGAGGTGGGAGAGAGGTTGCGGGTGTTAAGTTGGAATTTAACAAGGGTAAGGTTGTAAAGGCTAGCGCTGTTAAAAATAATGATTATTTGCAAGGTATGTTGAATACTGATGAAGGAGCCAGATATTTAGGTGAGTTGGGAATTGGATTAAATGAAGGAATTACTAAACCTGTAAGGAATATTTTATTTGATGAAAAAATTAATTCTACTATTCATTTAGCAATTGGAAGCGCTTATGCTGAGTGTGGCGGTGTAAATAAAAGTGCAGTTCATTGGGATTTTATTAAAACAATGAAAAATGGAAAAATATTCTTAGATGGAAAATTAGTTTATGAGAATGGGAAATTTTTATAATCTGGCTTTTATTTTATTAAAAATTAATGTTTCTCTTTTGGTTAAATTCGGCTAATCTAATAGGGAGGTGATCTAAGTCTAATAGGCTTCTAGGTTCTTCACTATAATAACTTTTTCCCGTTGGAGATTCTTCTATTGTCATACGTTTTTGAAACGACGGGTGATAAATTTTTGTAATTATACATTCTCCCTTTGTCATCATATCTCCCATAGTTTGTTCTAATACAATGCCATTACCCCAATATAACCATCTCCCATCTATATCTTCAACAAGAAATATTCTGGCTGGAAAATGATTATAAACTACTTCACCTTTAGCATGGAAACTTATTACCTTGCCTAAAAATCTTCTTGAGGACTCTGGATCTGCAACATGTTGTTCAAGATTTAGCTCTAATGGAAATCCGTTTTCTTTTGTAAGCTTCAATGTATCTTTGAATTCTACTGTTGTTCCCATATTATATTAAATTCCAGAAAAATATATAAATTGTGTCTTTACTTGTCCTTCTTTTATTTTAGTTAGCTTTATAATTTTTCCTAGTTACTAACTTTATAAAATGACTATAATTCAAGATTTAACTCGAGACTCTGTAAGAAGAGCTAAAATTTTAGAGTTAAAGGCGCAAGTAATAAGGGAAAGGGCTAGAGTTAGAACTGAGGAATTTCCAAGATTTGCAGCTTTAGACTTTACAAGATGGCATTTTACTTTTCCACATTATACTTCTCCATTAAAAGGATATTCCCCTCAGCAATTTGCTGAGTTTAAAGATGCTGTTGAAACTGCGGATAGTGAACTCGGGGTTTTAACAACTAGAGTTACAAGCTTATATGGAACTGGTAATGTTGAAGGTAATATCGAGCTTATAGTAACTTTGGTGTTGGGACTCAATATGCTTTCCCTGTATTGAAAGGAGTTCATGTATCTTGGGATACTTACGCATTACCCACTTTTTTTGAAAGTCCGCAATTAGGAAGAACTGTTTTTTTTGATTTTGGATGGGAAGCAAAAACACTTGACCTTAGTGGGGATATAAAAGATTGTGTTGTAAGGGAAAAACATTCAGAAACACGACAATTAAGTTTTCGTATTGTTCATGATAAAGATGGAAAAATTGTGCCATGGTATAGGATGCAAGGATTTTTTTATAATTCTGCTTTTCCTGAAATAGGAACTGTTTTAGAAGCTAGGTTAAGCAAGTTAAACCCACAAGAACAGTTATATTTAGACAATACCAGATTTGGCAATGTAGAAGTGCCAGATTATCTTCTTTAAATAACTATCAGAAAGACATATAAACGAAAATATATTTTCAATCACAATGGGATTTTTTAGAGGTCTTGGCACAGTTTTTGTATCTATACTCCTTATTTTTACTGTTTTTACTGCAAGTATTGGTGTTACAGTTTATTCTATAATGCTTTATCCTGATGTGTATAAAGAAGCATTAGAAAAAGTTGACGTTGAAAAACTTGCTCAGGAAAAAATTCCATTAAAAGATATTCCTATACCAATTCCTCCTGAACTTGCTTCAGAGAACTTAAAAAAGACCTTTTTTATTTTATTATCTGATGTTTTGGCTTATGCGCGTTCTGATAAAAACGAATTGACTTTTAAGATAAATGTAAACCAGGATGAAATTCTTAGCTTTTTTGAGCAACAGGCACAAGCTTTTCCAGTTTGTAGCGCCAATCAAATACCTTTTGAGAATGGGGAGCCTAAGTGCAGACCTGCTCAAATCCCTGTGAAGGAATTTTTAATAACTGTTCTTGAGCAAAAAAACTTTTCAATAGGGCAAATTTCCAATGCTGACTTGATTCAGGTTTGGGACCCTCAAAATAACAGGGCTAAATTAAGACAATATGTTACTTGGTTCAGATATGGGATTTATGCTTCTTTATTATTAATATTGTTACTCGTATCTTTTATATGGCTATTAAGAAAACCTTCAATTAAATCTTTTGCTAGAACTATTGGTATTAACTTTATTCTAGTTGGAAGTATGCTTTTAGCTATATTCTTTGTTGCTAATAAAATTCCTATAACTCACCTTCCAGAGGGATTTGCCGAACTTGCCCTTTCAGTTATAGATGTTTTCAAAGAAGCTATTTTAGGCAAAATCTTAATATTTGGAGTTGTGTTTGTTTTAATAGGTGTTATTGGCTTAATATTTTCTTTTATTAAGAAAGATAAATTGGAACCTGTTAAGAAAGTTAAAAAAGTTTCTAAGAAGAAATAACTATTTCTTTATTTACTTTAGTTAAAACTTCTTTGTTTAGAATGACGTCTTCAATTCTGATTCCGTACTTATTGTAAATTCCAGGTTCAACTGTGTAAATCATGTTACTTGTTATTTTTTCTTTTGATTTTTCACTTAGATTAGGAAGTTCGTGAATGTCTATACCTATTCCATGGCCTAGACTATGAATGAAATCTTTACCTAGAATTTTTTTGGCTTTTAAGAATAATTTAGATGCTTTAACCTCTTTACATTTTATTGATTCTTCCTGAATTTTTAGAACTTTGTTGTAATCTTCTATTTCTTTTTTTGAGGGACTACCGATGTAGATTGTTCTTGTAATGTCTGAGCAATAATTTTTATAATTAACTCCTAAGTCTATTATTGTAAATCCTTTAAGCTTTTTATTTTCTGAAATATGATGTGAATTTTTTGAGTTGTTATTAGAAGCTACAATTGGCGTAAAAGAAGACTCTAAATTTAATTTTTTAATTTCATTTTCAATAAAATATTTAACTTCTATTTCTGTTTTGTCTTTATTACAAAAATCAATTGCTTTTTTCATTATTGATGAAGCTATTAAACAAGATTCTTTTAATAATTTAATCTCATTTTTAGTTTTTAAAGTTCTTAATTCTGAAACTTTTTCACTAATGTCTATAAACTTAGATTTAATTTCTTTTTTTATGTTTTTTAACCTTGTTAGAGTTATACAATTATAGTTTAAGCCAATAGTTTTTTCTTTTATTTCTTTTAATGATTTTAATTCTCTAACATCTTTTATTATTGAGTATTTTTTAGCAATGTTTAATTCTAAAATTGAGACTAATAAATGAGGAGCTTTAGAGGAAGGTATTACTAATATTCCGTTTATATCAGCTGATGAAGGAATTTGGGTAAAATAACAGAAACTAGAATCTCTTATTTTCTCATTGTTAAAGAATAAGGCTAAATCAATATTTTTTTCCTTTAAGTAATTTTGAAATTCTTTTATTTTCATATTAGCTTTCCAGATTTCATTATAACTTTTCCATCCATTATTATTGTCGGATCTTTAATTATTAAATCTAGATGCATACCTGCTTTTACTTTTCCGCCCATGCTGAAATTAGAGCCAAAGGCTATGTGACATGTACCTAATGCTTTTTCATCTTGTAAAGTGTTTCCTATTATCTTAGCCTTATAGTTTGTACCTATTCCGAATTCCGCTAAATTAGTACCATTTTCTACTTCTTTGAATAATTTTGCTATTTTTGAATTTTTATCTGAAACTTCTATAGCTTCTCCGTTTTTCACTGTTATTTCTGTTCCTTCATGAGCGTAGATTTCTTCATCTTTTCTAAAAGAATCTATCATTATTTTTCCATTTGCTGTTCCTTCTAATGGCGAAATGAAAACTTCTCCTGCTGGAAGATTACCTGAATTTCTTATCTTCCCAATTTTTCCAGTATCAGCAATCCATCTTCTTGTTTTAACTGAAAAAGATATATTGGTTCCTTTACTTGTTTTTACTTCAACAAACTTTGAATTGTTTACTATTCCCAAAACTTTTAGTGTATATTTTTCAACTTCGTCATAATCGGCTAACATACTTTCATTCATTATTGCTTCCGTTATTCCTGGCAATGTTGCTACTCTTACTCCTTTACTAGCTGCATCTTTTGATGCGCGAGTATGAGTTATACTTCTTGTTGTTGGTGCTAAGATAACATCATAATCTAACATTTTTTTTGCTACCTCTTCAGGAGGTTCTACACCATTCACTGCAGGTATCGGTATTTCAATTAAATCAACTTTTTTTGCAATAGATTTAGCTAAATTATAAATTGATTCGGCTATTTGTTTTCTTTTTTCATCTGTTATTATTAAAACTGATTCACTTTTCTTTACTTCTAAGCATTTATTCAATATTATTTCTGCTTGTTTTTGATATTTCATAAACCTCTAATTTTTACTTAATTTAAATAGGTAATTGTTTTTTGAGATTTTATTCTGTAAGAAATTGTTCTAGTCTTTCTTTTGTTTTAATGTCCTGTTGATATAGCATTGCCTCTTTTTCTGCTTCATACATTGTTCTTATTTGGTCAACATTTTTGTACACTATGCTATCTCCTATGACAATTCCATAAAATGGGATATCTCTTCCTCCAGAGGTAGTTAATAAAATGTCTTCTATCCCATCAGAATTGATATTTTTAATTCTAATCTCATTAATTCTATTCTTTTCTACTATTTCTATTACCTCTCGTTCTCTCTTCTCTTTCTCATAATTAGCCAAATAGACAAAAGGAGGGGATAGACAAGCAGTTATAGCTACATAGATTATATAGTCCATTCTTTTCGATAAAAATTTTCTTAATGAAGATTCTTTATTTTCCTTTTTGTTTTGTGATTCTTGAGCCATTTTAATCACTCTTTCCAATTTTGCTATACTTTTCTTCTACTTTTCCTTCATACATTTCTTTGATCTGATTTTCTGATAAGTAGGATATACTTTGTCCTGATATGCTGTCTCCTTGAGAAATACCATAAAAGTAATATTCAGTTCTTTCTAGTGGTGTTTTAGCTCTAACTACAACATCCTGTATATTATCTCCATTAACATCACGCATTTCAATGCTTTCAGGACCTACACCTATTCCCACAAGATACCCAATTCCCGCTTCTAAGGCCATTACTACTGGGATACACCATCTCTGAATTTTAGATTCTTTCTTATTCTTTTCTTCCATTTTGAATTTCCATTATTTACTTATTAGTAATAATTAACTATATTATAAAATTATCAACAAGTAATTTAGTCAAAATAGTAATATTTATAAAATAAAAGGGAATATGACTAAAATATGAGAAAATTGGACCTAGTAGACAAAAAGATACTTTTAGAGTTAGATACAAATGCAAGAGCTTCCTTTTCAGAAGTTGGCAAAAAAGCAAGTATAGGGAAAAATAATGTGCAGTATAGAATCAAGAGATTAGTTGAAGATGGGGTTATAAAAAAATTTGTTACACAGTTCTCTTTGGGCAAACTGGGATTATTTTTGGGAAAAATATATCTGCAACTAGCGGGGTTAAATGTTGAAAAAGAAAAAGAACTTTACAGTTATCTCCTAAAGGATAAGAGAATAATCTGGGTTGCTAAGACTGAGGGAAGATGGGATTTGATGATTGGGGCTTATGTAGAAAGTATAAAGCAGTTAAATATTATAAAAGCTGATTTCTTTAAAAAATATGAGAAATACGTTACCTCTTATGATGTGGTATTTGTTGTTGATGGATATACCTCACAGAGAACTTATCTTTTGAATAAGAAAACATTTTCTAAGACTATAGGGGGGATTATGTACGAAGAAAGGATCGAAATTGACAAGAAGGATAAAAAAATTCTTCATTTAATAGCAAATAATGCTAGATTTAATTACGTTGATATTGCTAAAAATATGAGTATGAATATCAAGACTGTGCAAAGAAGAATAAAAGATTTAGAAACTAATGGCGTAATACAAGGATATGTAACTTTTTTAGATACTAAAACAATAGGTTATAATTTCTTTAAATTATGTATTTACTTACAAAACTATGAATCTAAGTCTAATCCTTTTTTAAGATATTGCATGGGGTTACCTAATGTTGTCCATGTAATAGAATCTTTGGGACCTTGGGAAGTAGAATTGGAAATAGAGACCGAAACTTTACAAGATTTCTATAACCTAACTCACGAAATAAGGAATAAATTTCCAGATATTATAAAAAAAACTGAATCTGTTATAATCTCTGATGAGATGAAATTGGAGTTTTTTCCAGAGTGGTATTAATCTTTATCACTCTTTTTTTCCTAATACTTTAACTATTCCCGAAATTGCATTCCATCTCATTGTGTACTCTGTGCTTTCTCCTGTTGGAGAAGATATATTGGCTAAAAGTTCATCTAAAACGTCTCCATCTTCGTAATGGGCTTTTGGCGGTCTATTATGAAAATATTCCATTTTAATCGCGCCTCTTTTTATTACATCAACTTTGGCCCAATCAATTCCTTCTAAAAGCCTTTTAACAACATCAAATTCATCTTCTTCTAACAACCTAGTTTGCAAGTCCTCGCTATAAGCTATTGATCTTCCACCATACCTATCTAAAGATTCTATACACTCTGAATATAATACACTTCTATCTTCATTTTTTAGTTTTAATGCGCTGATTGCCATTTGTTTCCTCTAAACTTCTCTTGACAGAGCCGAGTGTAAATAAGGCGTTATTATGATTGGATCTTTTCTTTCCAGCTTTGTGTTTACACTTTCTATTGCCTTTACTATCTCTTGTTCTGTTCTATTATCTAAACCATCTAAAACACTATCATCTGTTAATAACTCAAATGCTATTGTTGGACTCTTTGGAATATCTAGAGAGTAACCCCCCTCTCCAGGAGTTCTTCTTGTGTATGCACTTTTCCCTGGGTAAAACTTGCTGTACCTGCCTACTATGAGCCCTTTTCCTATTGTTTCTTCAATGATATCTTCTACCCCAGGGGTGCATGCAGCTATTACCAAATTACAAGAAAGAAGTTTTCTTTCATCTAAAATGCCTATGGGATATAAGATTACATCTCTGTCATTTTGAGTTCTGAATCCACAACATTTTCCCCCTATATCTCTTGGTAGTTCCTTTGCTCTTCCCCCAAATATGAAAGATTTAATAGAAAATTCCAGATAATCAGATAGGTCTTTGGTTGCTATAGCTATTTTGAATTCTTTTTTCATTTTGTTCTCCTTTGCCCTTTAATGTATCTTTCTTCAATTCTCTTTATTGTTTTCTTCATGCCTTTTTCTAAATCAACATTATAGCGATTTGCTAATGTGATT
Organism: Candidatus Woesearchaeota archaeon; assembly: GCA_016181245.1. Lineage (GTDB taxonomy): Archaea > Nanobdellota > Nanobdellia > SCGC-AAA011-G17 > GW2011-AR20 > JACQNJ01. Next base: position 37,170 of record JACOZR010000017.1, read on the forward strand.
AAAGAAAGCAAGACATTTCCAAACTCATCCTCTAGGTCTGGTTTTGTTTTATTTTTCTTGAATCCATTTTCTATTCTAATTGCTTCTGCTACTTCTCCAATTTCTTCAAACAGGAAAAGTAATTCATCTTTTTCTGTTACTTTTTTGTCGCTTTTTTTCCAAGCGTTTTTTGTCCAAGTTTGTAGTTCTTTAAGTCTCATTTTATCCTCCTAATAATTTTTCAATGCCTTTTGTGTGGTCTTTTGTGCTTGCTTGCTTGCTGATGTGTAACTGTCCTGGAAGTCTGCTTCCGTTTCTTTGGGCAGTTAGGTAAGCAAGTAATGCAAGTTGTTGTCTGATTCTAACTTTTTGTTTGGATTGATTTTGTGTATTGAAGGAAATCCTTCTTTTATGGTTTTGAATTGTAAACTTTTGCGGAGTGTAAAATGTTGCTGTTATTCCTCCAATGTACCTATCAATTTCAGCTATTGCGTATTCTGGACTTATTTTTTCATCAAGACAAGTTTGGTATATGCTTTGTGCTTCCATCCTGATCTTATCCTCGTTCATCTTATCCTCCTTGATTTTTGTTAATATTAGGTTATTACTGAGGTATAATAATTATTGTTGTCTTATAATAAAACAACAAATTTATAAAGAAAAGAAATACCTAAACTCTATGGAAAAACAAACACTGATTAAAATTGGTTTAACTGAAAATGAAGCTGATATTTACTTAGCTTTACTTTCATTAGGACCTTCTTTGGTAAGTAAGATTGTAGGAAAAACAAGAATTAATAGAACCCATATCTACGATAGACTAAGCCATTTGATAAAGAAAGGTCTAGTCTCTTATGTAATAAAAAATAATAGAAAACATTTCCATGCAGCTGAACCAAAAAGACTTATTCGTTATCTTGAAGAAAAACAAGAGGAAATAAAAAAAGAAATGGATGATGTTAAAACAATTTTGCCAAAATTGGAAAAAATTGTGCCCGAAAAAAAAGATGAGTCTGTAGAAGTTTATGAAGGAAAGGAGGGATTAAAGACAATTCTTGAAGACATTATTCGATCAAAGCAAGATGTACTTACCTATGGTTCTGAAGGAAATTTTTCAAATGTTCTTAGGTTTTATTTTAAGCATTATCTTAAGAGATTAGAGCAAATAGGAATATCGATGAAGGTTATTTTTAATTATGATGCCTCAAAAAAGCCCTTTACATGGAAATTTGCTGAGGCCAGGTATATTTCAAAACAATATAAAAGCCCAACAGAAACTACTATTTACGGGGATAAGGTTGCGATTTTCATCTTAACAGAATCTCCAAAAGTTGTACTTATAAAAAGTAAGACAATTACAGATTCTTATAGGAAATATTTTAACATTCTATGGAAAACTGCTAAGAAAAGGTAACAATCTAAACTTTTATTTCCATTACTTATGTAGTATTTTACCTAGCAATTTAGTATTGGTGGGATTGTCGTCCCCCTATCAAAATCTTATATTTTCACCCTGCTGTTTGAGCCATTTTTCTTTTTCTTGGTAATTTGGCATTGCATTTGCTATTAACCCCCAAAACTTTTCAGAGTGATTGAATTCTATAAGATGCGCTAATTCATGGATATACACATATTCTAATACATCATCCGGTGCAAAGAGAAGCCTTGTTGAGATATTTATGTTCCCTTTTTCCGAGCAGCTTCCCCATAATGAGCGCAGATTTTTGAAAAATATTTTGTTAAGCTTTGCCTGAAAATGAATTTTGTTAAGTTCATGAAGCTTTTTCTCCAGATCTGGCAGTCTTTGTTTGGCAATGATTCTGCTGAGCAATGTTGAAATGTGCGATTTTTGCTTATCATCTGGTATTTCTGAAGAGATAACAAGGTAGATTGTGTTGTTTTCGATTCTCGCAAAACTGCTCTGCTTTTTCTTGTAGCTTATTGAAAGAATATATCCTTTATTACCAATTGTTATATTTTCCCCATCTTTGTACTCTTTGATAATATCTTTTTTTTGGGGGTTTTTCTGAATTTTCTCTTTTGCCCACTGTTTCATCTTAAGAATACTTCTGAATTGTTCTTCACGATTTAAAGATAATGGAATTCTTATGTTGATTGATTTTTTTCTGATTGAAGCTGATGAATTATTCCTTTTTTCGAAGAATATTTTGACATTATACTTAATATTATTTACTTCAAGAATTTCAGACCTCATTTTATTTCACTTATTATTTAAAATATGATACCACCTCATCCTTTATATTATTTGCAATAAACTTATCTTTTATTACTGTTACTTCAATTTCGCCATTTTCTTTGAATATATCTAGAATTCTCTTTAAATCTAGGTTTTTATTATTTTTTGTGTTTTTGTAAATTTTTTCTAATTTTTGAGATATTTCTTTCGGAATTTCAAATTTTACTAGGTATTCGCCAAATGAGGATAAATTTAGATCTGAATTTAGACTAATATCACTTTTTACTTTAATGAATTCTTTTTTACTTTTGTAGTAGTTTATAGTTATCTTATCTAATGGTGTGTTTTCGCTTAGTAAATTGTAGGTCTTGATGTTATGTCTTGCAAATAAGTCATGTAAAATGTCTTCTTCTTGCAGCCTTGGCATTAACCACCAACAATGGCTTCCTCTCCATACATTTCTTTTATCTTCTGTTTCTTTTTTAGCCCAATTTGTCAATAAATCATTCCATAATCTATCTAACTCCAATAGATTACTGACTGTGTAAACTGTAATCTCTTTTCCAAGCTCTACTTTTTTCATAGGCTTTTTTACTTTAAAATTTTCTGTGTATATTCTATCAAAGAAATTTCTAGTTTCAAAAACCCAGTCTTTACTTAATGAATAGAATTTGCCTTCTTTTACCAGAACTTTATGGACTATAAGGGAGTTAACTGCTTTTATAACTGCTTGGAATGTTACAGATATTCCGTATCTTCTTTTTATTTCTCTGTGTAATTGTGTTAATGTTTTAGATTCTTCCTCAATTAATATTGAAAATACTAAATCTTTTGTAGTCCTGTTTTTAACATTCGCTTCTGGTATTACTATCTCTAATGTCATATACTGACTTAACTTTTGATATTATTAAACCTTTTGGTTATGTAACCATTTGGTTATATTTTTATGTAACCTTAGTTAAATAATGTGGTTTGGTTCTATTTGTAAGTAATTAAACAAATGGAGGATAATAAAAATGGAGAATGTTAGTGTAATGGAAAATCCAAATTTGACACTTGTGGATAAGATAGAATGTAGAGAGCAAGAAATTAATAGAGGAATATATGAACACAGAAGCTTTTCAACAAAGTCTTTAATACTAAGGGGAAAAGTAGATGTTAAGGTTCCGGGTAGGGAAACTTATCAAAACGTAGATGAAGTTTTCATAAATTATGAGCAACCAATGGAGGTTGATCTTAGGGGATGTATTGCAGAAACTGAAGGAATTTTGGAAGTTTGCTTTGGAAGGCTACAAGTAGTTGCTTATAGAGAAAATAAAGCAGAAACTGCTCTTGATAAGCGCTATGGTTCAATTGTTGTAGTTGAACCAAAACAACAACCAGATCCTGAAATCACAATGTACACGGGAGACAAAAGGGTCGTTCTAAATCAGGTTATAGGCATTCCTGTTATTAATGTAAGACAAGCTAAATTGACTTATTTGATATAGGCGGTAAAATGGTTTCAGTAAAGGATATACAAGCAGTGTATGAAAATCCTGATTTGATGCTTGTAAGTAAAGGAGATGGAGAAAGTCCAGATAATTTTGCTTGTGACACTTCTTCAAAGACAAATGTATTGAAATTGTTAGATGGGAGAGTTAAATATAAAGGTAATGAAGTCTATGTGCCTGGTGAAAGTTTTTTGCTGCCTTACAGGAGTTTAGAAAAAACTGTAAACTCAAGAAGAAATTTAATCGTAAGGGGAGTTAATATTTATCCTACCCTTGTGGATTATATCATGAAATATCGTACCCATCATGGATTTACCTCTGATGTCGATGTGGGCGAAAAAAATGAACAAGAAATAGACAAATGGTGTGGCGATGAAGGACTTTTAGAAGAAATAGTCAGCTTTGTCAAGATTAGAATAAATATGACAGGAGAAGATGGAAATGTCGATGATTCTGGGTTAGTTCTTGTACAAGCTCTAGATCCTGTAACTCCCTTAAAAAGAGGATATGAATTTAATGGTGTATTTCATAGTCACTACAGGTTGGGAAAGATAGATATTCCTGTTGAGGTAACAGGAGAAAATGTTGAATTTACCTTCTTAAGTGATTGTCATGCAAACATAAGTGACGGTGATAAAAGTTTTGGTAGGTATAAAGATGGAATTTTAACATTAGAAAGACCACATATTTTTGTTAACGAAATAAATGGAAATCTTAATTATTCGAAATCCCCACGAGGTTGGAAAAAACCTTTTAGTAGGGCTTTGGGGTTGGCTTTTGTAGGTGGTGGTGGGGGCAGTATTGTCGGAGTCTTAAGTGGCATTTTTGTATCTCTATCAACGTATGGAATGAGTTGTGTATTGGGACTGCCTACTGAAGATATGCACCAATTTCTTAAGGGAACTGCAATAACCTATGCTACTGGATTTGCTGGTTTAGGAGCATATGTTGGGTATAGTACGGGAAGAGCAGGGCACAAAATTGTGCCTAGTGGAAATCCTACTATGAATATTACTTTCTATGGAAGAGTAAAAGATAGAAGATTTGAAGGTGTTGAAGAAATTTTAAATAGTCTCCCTTTGGTGAATTGATTAATTTTTGAAGATAAATATCGGTTAATCAAGGAATAAATGACTTTTTTCATTTCCATTTTTTCATAAAATTTTTATAAAAACTATCAAATTTATCTTCTTTTATTTTAGTTTTTATTTCATCAATTAATTCTCTGACAAAATATAGATTATGCCATGTAACTAATCTCTTCCAAGTTAGTTCATTTATTTTTATTAAATGATATATATAAGCTCTTGTGTAAGTTTTACAAACAAAGCATGTACAATTTTTATCTAAAGGATTAAAATCATTCTTGAATTTTTGTTTATTTATTCTGACTTCTCCTTCTCGCGTAAAAACAACATGATGCCTTGAATGTCTGGTTACATAACAACTATCAAAAATATCAACACCATTAGAAATTCCTTGAACAATATCTTTTACACTCCCAATGCCCATTAAATAACGAGGTTTATTTTTTGGCATGTATTGAATAGAATTTTTTACAGCTTTGTGTAATAATTCAGAACCTTCACCCATTCCTAAACCTCCAATTGCATAACCGTCAAAGTCTAAACCGCAAATTAATTCAGAACTTTTTTTCCTTAAATCATTAAAAGTACCACCTTGAGTAATGCCAAATAATAATTGTTTTTTATCTGTATGGGCTTTTTTGCAGCGTTTTGCCCATTCATAAGTTATATTTACACTTTCTTTAATGCATTCATAATTATCTTCAAATTTTGGCATATAATCAAGAGCCATTGCAACGTCTGATTGTAAACTTTGTTGAATTTCCATGTCTTTTTCAGGTGTAATGAAATGCTTGCTGTTATCAATAGGGCTTCTAAAAGAAACTCCTTTTTCATTTATTGATTCTAAGAAAGCAGGAGAGGCCATTTGAAAACCCCCTGAATCTGTGAAAATTACATTTTGATAATTCATAAAGTTGTGAACTCCTTTTGCTTTTTTTATTAAAGGTAAACCTGGTTCTAAATACAAAATAAATGCATTGGAAATAATTGATTTTAATCCTAAATCTTTTAAATCTTTAGAAGAGATTAATTTAACTGCTAACTTTGTTGCAACGGGCATAAAGAATGGAGTTTCTGCTTTTCCATGTCTTGTAGTTAATACACCTAAACGAGCATTTTTTGAAGTTGCTTTAAGTTCAAACATAAGAATTCTAAATTTTTTACTTCTTTATTAAGCTTTATGGGAATTAACAAGATCTGCGATGTCTGTAAAACTTAGGTAATATGTACCATTACCTCCTTTTATTATTGTATCTTCTAATGCTGCTTCTGTCATTATTCTTGCGCATTCGAGCCTTTCTTCACGAGTTTTAAAACCTTTCATTTTTCCTTTTATTACTGTAGATAAACTTGATTTGTCCATTGTTGACCTAGTTATTCCTAGATTACTGTTTGCTATTATGTACCATAATGAAGCTTTTTTGCCCTTCACTCTTGCACCAGTTAAATAAACAGTTATTACTTGCACCTTTGAATCCTTTTTAGTATACTCTTCTTCTCTACGGAAAACGTACACATTCGGGTCAAATTTTTGCAAGGCTCTAATATCTTCTATGGGCTCTTCTTGTAATGTTCTTCTGTTAAAAGCTACTATTGGGGATTCTGTTCCTTGATAACCTAAAACTGTAAATGCATACCCTAAAACTCTGTGAAACCTTTCTGAGTCTCTTGAAGGATATAAACTCTTTAGATGGGTTCTCATTTCTTTTTCTTTCTCTGGAGAGAGGTATACCATATTCATTTCATAATAAAAAAATTTATAAAAGTACACCTTCTGGTAACAGTATGTTTCCTACTTCATTGAGAACACATACTTGCGGTGACATTTCTTCTAAAGAGCTTAATAAGAAAGTAACTCTCTGTGGATGGACAAATGTGCGAAGAGACCACGGAGGAATAATATTTATTGATTTAAGGGATAGATATGGTTTAACGCAAGTTGTTTTTGACCCTGAATTTAACAAAGGGACCCATAAGAGTGCAGAGTTGTTGAGAAGAGAAGATTGTATTCAGGTAATTGGGATTGTTAAAAAGAGAAAGAAAGGTATGGAAAATAAGAAACTCAAAACTGGGGAAGTTGAGGTTTTTGTTGAAAAATTACATGTTTTTAGTAAAGCAGAGGTTCCTCCAATTGAAATAGATTCAGATACAGCTGCTTCTGAAGATATTAGACTAAAATATAGATATTTAGATTTGAGAAGAAGTGTAATGCAAAAAAATTTATTATTTAGACAACAAGTAGCTAATGCTGCTAGAGAATACTTTAATGATCAAGGTTTTGCTGAAATTGAAACTCCCTTATTGGTAAAACCTACACCTGAGGGAGCTAGAGATTATATTGTTCCTTCAAGAGTAAACCCCGGGCAATTTTATGCTTTACCACAGTCCCCGCAATTGTATAAACAAATTTTAATGATTGCAGGTTATGACAGATATTTCCAATTTGCAAGGTGCTTAAGAGATGAAGATTTGAGAGCTGATAGGCAGCCAGAGCACACTCAAATGGATTTGGAAATGTCTTTTGTAAATCAAAGAGATATTTTAGAATGTGTTGAGGGATTATATGATCATATTGTTAAAAAAACTTTAAATAAAAAAGTTGAGAAGTTTCCAGTATTAACTTATGTAGAATCGAAAGAAAAATACGGAAATGACAAACCAGATTTAAGATTTGACTTAAGATTATATGATATCACAGAGATAGTCAAAAAGAGTGACTTTTCTGTTTTCAAAGAAGTTGTAAAAAATAAAGGCATAATAAAATGCATTAATCCTGAAAAAGACTTTACAAGAAGTGAACTTGAAGAATACACAAAACTTTGCATTTCTTTAGGTGCTAAAGGATTAGCTTACTTAAAATATGAAAATGGAAAATTAGAATCAAACCTTTCTAAGTTCTTTTCTGATGAAGTAAAAAAAGAACTGATTAAAGCAACAAAAATAAAAAAAGGATATTTGTTTTTTATAGCTGATAAAGAAAAAATTGTTAACTCGGTTTTAAGTGAATTAAGGTTAAGGTTAGGAAAAGATTTGAATTTAATTACAGATGAGTTGAAATTCTGCTGGATTGTTGATTTTCCTTTATTTGCATATAATGAAGATGAACAAAAGTGGGAACCAGAGCATCATATGTTTACTATGCCAAAAGAAGAACATTTGAAGTTTTTAGAATCTGATCCTGGCAAGGTCTTAGGGGACTTATACGATTTAGTATTAAATGGGACTGAAATTGGTTCCGGATCTATAAGAATAACAAGACCAGAAATTCAAGAAAGAATTATGAAGTTTATAGGTATAAGCAAAGAAGAAGCCCATAAGAAATTTGGATTTTTATTACACGCTTATGATTATGCTGGGCCACAACATGGAGGAATGGGATTAGGATTTGACAGGATTGTTGCTCTTTTGTTGGGAGGAAATGATATAAGAGAAGTAATTGCTTTTCCTAAGAATAAAAATGCTCAATGTCCTATGGATGGAAGCCCTGCAGAAGTAGATGATAAACAGCTAAAGGAAGCTAACATAAGACTAGACATAACAAGGAAAAAGAATAAATAGTCCTTCATAAACACTTTTTTCTCAGTATGGTAAATATAATAAAAAAAATTGCTGCTTATGTCATTTACTATATCTTATGGATTGTAAATACACTCATTATTTCTTTTTTCTATAGGCCTAGCATTAAAGGTATGGAGAATTTTCCTAGAAAAGGACCTCTTTTAATAGCTTGCAACCATGAAGATAACTCTGACATAATGTTCTTATCTTTCTTGACCTATAGAAGATTATATTTTTTAGCACATTCTGGCTTGTTTAGGAAACCTGCTAGATCTAGATTTTTTATGAAGCTATTTGACCAGATTCAAACTGCAAAAGGGCAAAGCACAAATGTTGTTAACAAATCTGTTAGTTTCTTAAAAGAAGACAAGATAGTTGCTATATTTCCTGAAGGAACCATTGATGGCGGAAAGACTATCCTTAAAGGGCATACTGGTGTTGCCAGAATTGCCATATTATCGGGTGTTAAGGTTTTACCTATTGCAGTTGTTAATTCTTATGGAATAATGCCTAGGGGAAGGAGAATGCTTGTTAAAATTGAGAAAGTTAACATAAACATAGGCAAACCTATGACTTTTAATGAACATATTGGAAAACATGAAAATAGAAAGATTACAAGAAAGGCCACCAATAAGATAATGAATGAGATAAAAAGATTATATAAGGAAGCCTAAACATTTAAAAATTCTATTTCTTTTGTTGATTTATGAAAATTGACAAGAAAATTCTTAGTGCTGTTGCTAATAATGCCAGAATCAAGCTAAACAAGAAAGAAGAGGAAGAGCTTTTGCCTCAATTAAATGAAATTCTAAAGATATTTTCCCAGCTTCAAGGGGTCAACACAAAGGACGTTGAGCCTTCTTTTCAGCCTTTACAAGTTAAGAATGTTTTTAGAGAAGACAAAGTTGAAAGCTGCAAAGAAGATGTTCTAGCAAATGTAAAAAATAAAGAGGATAGATATTTTAAAGGACCTAAAGCACTATGAGAGCTAAAGAATACATAACTGGAGTAAAATCTGGAAAAATTTCTGCTGTAAACACAGTTAAGTCTATATTAAGTGAAATAAAAAAGATTAACAATGATTATAACTATTTTAATAATGTAACTGAAAATCTAGCTTTAGAATTAGCAGAAAAAATTGATAAAAACCCTAAGGGAAAATTAGCTGGACTGCCTATTTCTTTAAAAGATGATATTTGTGTAAAAGGAGTTGAAACAACCTGTAGTTCTAATATTTTAAGGGGATATAAACCAATATTCAATGCAACTGTTGTAAATAAATTGATTTCAGAAGGGGCTGTTATAATAGGAAAAACAAACCAAGATGCTTTTGGCTTTGGCTCTTTTAATGTCAATACAGATTATAAAGTTCCCAGGAATCCTAGAGATAAAACAAGAGTTACTGGGGGGAGTTCTGGGGGAGCGGCTGGATTTACTGCTTTAACTGAATTTCCTCATGTTGCAATAGGAGAATCTACTGGAGGAAGCATTGCTGCTCCTTGTTCTTTTTGTGGTATTCAGGGATTAACTCCAACATATGGTGTTGTTTCAAGATACGGGTTGATTGATTATGCTAATTCTTTGGATAAGATTGGAGTGATTGGAAAGTATTTAGATGATGTTGAGCTGGTTTTTGATGTGATTAAAGGAAAAGACAATAAAGATTCTACTTCATTATATGATGAATTATCTAGTAATAATGAAGTCAAGACAATAGGATTGATCAAGGAAACTTTGGACATTGATCCAAAAATAAAGGATTTAATTTTAAAAAAATTAGATGAATTAAATATTGAATATGAAAAAATATCTTTGCCTTTAGCTTCTAAGTATTCTTTAGCTTCCTATTATGTTATTGCTATGGCTGAGGCATCAACGAATTTAAACAAGTATTGTGGAATGAGATATGGACAAGAGGAAAAATTAAATTTATCTTATAATGAATATTTTTCAAATGTAAGAACTACTTATTTTAACAAAGAAGCGAAAAGAAGAATAATCTTAGGAACTTTTACAAGAATGGCAGGATACAGGGATGCTTTTTATTTGAAAGCTATGAAGATGAGGACTTTAATCATAAATGAATACAAAAAGGCTTTCAGGAGATATGACTTAATAGTTTCGCCTACAATGCCAATAATTGCGCCAAAGTTTTCTGAAGTTGGAAAATTAAGTCCTGCAGAAAGCTATATGATGGATGTTATGACTGTTGGTCCAAACTTGGCAGGATTGCCTCATTTGTCTTTAAATGCAGGAGATTTTAATAAAATGCCTGTAGGAATAATGTTTATTGGAAATCATTTAGATGAAAAAAAGTTATTGGGTATGGGAAAGAAATATGGCATATAAAGTTATTAAATTCAGGAATTTTGAAAAACTTAAGAACAAACTAGTTAATAGTTTTAAAACTAACAATGTTGAGATAGTTTCTTTTCCAGAAGTTAAAGAAAAAGATATACCTGTGTTTTTGCAGATAATATTGAAAAAAGAATCTAGTGAGTATGAATTTCAGGCTAATGTTTTTCCTAATACATTAGAGATTAACTTAATTCCATTGCATTGTACAGATAACACTGAAGATTTGTTACAACAATTATTGAGGGCGATGCCTCATGACTAAGATAGGAATTGAATGCCATTTGCAGCTGAATACTAAGTCTAAAATATTTTGTTCTTGTTCTACTAAGCAGTCTGGTAAGCCTAATTCAAATGTTTGTGAGATTTGTTGCGGGTTTCCTGGAGCTAAGCCTGTTTTGAATAAGGAAGCTTTTGAAAAGGCTTTGAAAATTGCTTTAGCTTTAAATTGCAAGATTAATAAAAAAACATTTTTCTCAAGAAAAAGCTATTTTTATCCAGACTTACCAAAAAACTTTCAGATAACTCAGTATGAAGCTCCTTTAGGGTATCATGGAAATTTTAAAGGAATAAACATTAGGAGAATTCATTTAGAAGAAGATCCTGGAGCATTAATACATAAGAGTTCTTATTGTTTGGTTGATTATAACAGATCGGGAATTCCATTAGTTGAAATTGTAACTGAACCAGATTTTAAAGATCCAAAAGAAGTTAGAGAATTTCTAAAAAAATTGGTTATTGATTTAAGTTATTTAGATGTTTATGATAAAAAGTCAGAATTTGCTTTGAAAGCTGATTTAAATGTTTCAACTACTGGGGCTAAAGTTGAGATTAAGAATGTTACAGGATTGAAAGATATTGAAGATGCTTTAAGCTATGAAATAGAAAGACAAGAAAAGGATGTTCCCAATAGCAATGAAACAAGAGGGTGGAATTCAGACAAAGGAATTACATTTTTGCAAAGAGTAAAGGAATCGGAAGATGATTATGGATACATAACCGAAACTGATTTGCCTATAATTGAAGTTTCTGATTCATGGATAAATGAAGTTAAGAAAACAATACCTGAGCTTTCTGAAGAAAAGGCTTCTAGGTTTACTTCAGACTATCAATTAAAGGAAAGTGATTCTAAGATTTTATCTTCTAATAAGAAACTAGCGCATCTTTTTGAAGAAGTATCTAAAAAAGTAGATTCTGAAATTGCTGCCAAGTGGATTATTAGAGATTTAACAAATCAACTTAACTACCATAAGAAAACTTTGGAAGGGGCTAATGTTAAATCAGAAGACATGATTGAATTATTAAAATTATTCGAAGAGAAAAAAATTACCGATAATACTGCAAAAGAGGTCATAATTAAAATTATTACTGAAAAGAATTTTTCTCCTTTGAAATACATTGAAGAGAATAATCTAATTATGAAATCTGATACTTCACAGATTGAAGTGTGGTGCAAACAAGCAATTAAGGAAAGTTACGAGGCTGTTGAGGCTTATAAAAATGGAAATGAGAAATCTTTGAACTTTTTAGTTGGCAAGGTTATGCAGATTTCCAAGAAAACTGCTAATCCAGATGTTGTTAGAAAGATTTTGGACTTTTGGATAAACGAAGCACAGCAGGCAAATGATGGGAGATTGCCACATGATTTGCAAACTAATAGTTATAACTCAATGGATGGAACGATGTGGTTGCTCAAAAAGCTTTTCCAATATTATGAGATGACCGGCGATCTTGCATTTCTTGAGATGAAAGAAAAAGTTATTCTGAAATATTTTAGAGGGATGATTGCAAATTATATTAACAAAGATGGATTTGTGAAATGCGGACCTTTAGATACATGGATGATTATTCCAAGAGAGGGATTTCCAGTTGAAGTTCAAGCTTTGAATATTTGGAATTGCTGGAAATATTCTCAGCTTTATCCAGAGTTAAATGAAATAACACAAAAGGCTGTGATAAATTTTGAATTATTTTCGGCAGATGAATATTTGGCAGATAGAATTGATTTCAGCGGAAATGTGGTTGATAAAATTACACCAAATCAGTTGTTTGCTTTGGAAATTTTAAGTGGGGAACCAAAGAAGCAATTGCTAAACACAGTTCGAAAGAAACTTGCTGATAAAGGAATAAGGACTCTTGCTTCCACTGATAAAGAATACAAAAAAGATGATATTTATTCTGGCGCACAGTGGCCATGGCTTAATTCTTTTGCTATTTCTGGAGAGCTGGAAATGGAAAATGTTGAAACTGCATACAAAGCATATCTTGAACCACTGGTTTCACATGCAACAGAGGAATCTGGCTATGGCGGAATTGATCAATATTTCAATGGAGATGGTTCTGCTGCAGATTGTTCCCATTATCATAG
>JACOZR010000026.1 GCA_016181245.1 Candidatus Woesearchaeota archaeon
CTGATTATGTTCATATGGAAGATTGCGGGGATATTTTCCAGATTTTTGAGGGAATAAAAAATAGGAGAGGAAAATGAACAGAGAAAAAAATCAAGGAATTGAAAATGTAAGATTTTTACAGCAAAGAGCTAATTGCAAATGTCGTCAATTAGACGAGCTTTGGGGCGAAATAGGAAAAGTTGATGATGCACAATCCGAAGCACAAGATTATGCTGAAGAATATACAAAAAATAAAGAAAAATTAGATAAAGACCCATTTTTTAAAAGGGCTTTCTGGAAAAGAATGGAAGCGTTTAATCAAGGGATAGAAAGATATCAAGCAATTTTTGTTGAAAAAGTTAAATCAGGAGATATTGTTTTTGAATCTGGAAGTAAAAAAATAAGCTATGAAGAAGCCCTAGATGCTGAAAGTGTTGCAATGAGATGTGCTTATTGTAATACCGGAATACCTCATTTAAAATACCCTGGCTGGAATGAGTAACTTTTTAAATATTACTTCTTTATAATTATATGTCTGTTTATGAAAGAAGAGATATTAACGAAAGATTAGGATATCTTGGAGCATCTCCTTTATACGAAGAAGGACGAGATCTTAAAACAAATTATAAAGGAGTAGATATATCTGGAATTATTGAAGTTAGGACAAAGCAAGGCCGGAAAATTATCACAGAGAATAAAAATAGATAGGTCGGTAGTCTACAAGTTGCTGTATAAGCTCATTGAAAAAGGCTTTGTTAGTTCTGTAAAAGAGGAAAAATCTCAGTTATATAAAGCAACAAATCCAGAACTAATTTTAGAGTATTTAAATGAAAAAGTGGAAAATTACAAGCAGTTGCTTCCAGAGTTAAATAAACTAAAAAAAGAATCAAAACAACCTTTAATTGTTGAAGCTTATAAAGGAAAAAACATCACAAGGATTGCATTAAGAGATATAATTAATAATTTAAAAGAAAGCGGGACTGTTTTATGCACTGCAGTAGATGAGTCTATTCCGTTAGCTAAATATAAATTAATTTTAGACCAATATGAAAGAGATATGATTCACTATAAGATAAAAGAGAGAGTAATAATAAAAGAAGGAACAAAAGGACTTTTCAAAAAAGGAACTTCAGCTTATAGGAAGATTCCAGAAAAATTCTTTAACCAAAACCCTGTTCAGATCTATGGAGATAATGTCCAACTTATTATTTGGGGAAATCCAGATTATTTACTTATTATGAGAGGCAAACCTGTTGCTGATGCTTATAGGAAACAATTTGAATTATTATGGAAGATAGCCGAAAAATAGTCTGAAAGAAGAATTGAGATTATTAATTTTCAACAAAAGCTTTATTATTGAGTTCTAATTTTTCTATTTTCATGTCAATATGCCCAAACTGCGGATATGAGCTTGTATTACTTTTGTCTAGACTGAAGTATAAATGTGCATTATGTTCCAGATTATATCCTCAAAAAGAAGTCGAAACTAGAAATTTTAGAATTTGGAATCAAAAACAAAGAGAAAACGACTTCTATAATTTTGGATTAGAAGAAGAAAAAAGAAGAAAAATGCTTGTTGAAAGAAAGATCATGAAGGCATTTAGGTTTCTATTTGGGAATCTTCCTAAGAATAATTCCCCTGAACATAAAGTCTTGGATAGAGAAGAAAGGGTCAAACTTTTCAAAAAAGAGGTATTGGGAAAAGTCTACAAAAAAAGACTGAATGGAAGATTATCCTTTTGGAGATATAAGCAAAAACAGCTTGCACTACAATTTCTTAAGAACGGCAAGCAGGAGGCTTCTAAAGACAATATTTTTCAAACTCCGTTCACTTTTTCACTTTCTCAACTACTGCTATAATGGAAACCTTTTAATTCTATTTCATATTTAAAAAACACAAGGGGCATATCGCCAAGATGGACTTTTATCCATGGCAACGGTTAAGGCAGTCGATATTCCAAAAGAATAGCTGAACCTGCAGAAAACCTGTAGCCAGCGACCATCGCAGGTTCGAAATTCAGCGAAAGTCCTGCTATGCCCTTCTTTTAATTAAAAATGAAAGGACAATTAGAGTTAAACAAAAGAAATCGTCTTATTGAGGACTCTCTGCTTCTTTCTTCTATGGCTCCAGAGCTATATTATACCGCCATAGGATTAATGGGCGATTTACAAAGTAGAGGGTGCAGGATACTAACACAAGAAGATAAGGCTTTGATACCTGTTTATCTAGAACTCTTCAGCTCAAGACTAAGAGATATAGCTAGTTTATATCCCGAAGGGAAAATAGAAGAAGCAATAGCACAATATACACAAGATTTTATGCAGCAGCATTTAACTCCAAATAAATCAAAGAGATTTGTGGGGCATTTTACAAATGACTCTTTAGACGGAATATTAATTGAGGGATTTGACGAACCATTTGGAATTCAAAGAACTTTAATCAATTGGGTAATGGCAAGACAAAGTGGTCTAGGAATTGGAACAGCATTAGCAGAAGACTGTATTCAAAGAGCCAGAAAAGAAGGAAAACAAGTTGTATCTTTAGTAGTATCTTCGGGAAATGTGGGTGCACAGAGAGTATATAGCAGATTAGGGTTTAAACCAGACAGTATTTATGATGAAGGGAGAATGGTATTAATGAATTATCATTTAAAATAAGAATTTATTTTTCCTAATCTTATCATTATAAAGCTTAATACCCTTCTTTAAGAAGTTTCTAACACCTTTTTCTCAATGTCATCACATGCGCTAAATATACTCTATCAATCTCTTGCAAGAGGGTATTCTTCCCAAATAACCCTATAGATAATGATTCTAAAAGCATATCTTCATTATAAAGCTGTACAATGCACGCCTCTCTGTTGTTATCTCTATGAGATCCAATGAATTTGCTTGTACAGCCAGCACATCTCTTGGCAATAGAATAAATTCTTTCATTAGCCCTACTCTGTTTAGGCGTCGTGCCCCTGCAAAATAAAAAGTATAGGTTAAATGCAAAACCTTCTCTAGGGTCTTTTTCTGTAGCCACTACTGCAAAAGAATTTTCAATTAGCAGTTTATACCTAAATGGTTTTTCAAGTATATAAACCCAAATATCTTTTACCCATCCTGGTGACTCTTCCCATTTATCTTTATCAAGACCTATAAAAAGAGATTATTTTTCATTTTTTATGCCATTTAAATAAAAAAAGAAGTGTTTACTCCTTTGCAAAAATCAATCTTGCAAAGAAGATTATCAACACTAACAATACTACTATTCCTAAAACCCAGAAGATTCTTCCAGATTCAACCCAGTTTCTAAAGAAAGATCCTGAAGTTGTAGTAGGTTGGAATACTGTGTTTCCAGTTGGAGTTGTTCCTACATCAACACTGAATGTTTCAGTAGCAACTACGTTTCCATTCTGTCTCAAAACAACATTTCCAGCGTACTTTCCATCTTCTAAGTCTGCTTTAGGTGTTACATAAACAAATACAGTAGAGGCTTGTGCAGGTGCAACAGAAACATCCTCTGACTCAGTTGTTCCCCATCCACCAATTGCATTTGCTTCAACAGTATACTCTACAGATTCAGAACCTGAATTTTGTAATGTAACTGGAACTGCAAATACTTTTCCGCTAGTTCCTGTAAATGTTTTCTGTAATAAGCTTACAGCAGCCTTGTTTCCTGTTTTGGTATTTGGCTCTCCGCAAGCTTCAATTGTTAATGTCTGAGTTTCAACATCAGATTTTGACTTTGAATCAAACAAAACAAGAGATTCTACATTGTAGCTTCCTGCTTTAACTTCATCTGGTAGTCTAAATGAGAATGTTTTAACAGCTGCATTGTCACTCTTGTCAAATTTCTTCAAAGTAAATTCATTTGATTGTAAGTCATTAACACCAAATAAATCTGGGCTTCTTACAGCTATCTGAACATTATCTTCTTCTTTCTTACCAATGTTTAATACAGAAACTCTGAAGTTTACATTGTCCCCGCAACTTAAAGTTGTAGGGTTTGCAACAAATTCTCTGATTATAACTTCATGGTTTTCTCTATCAACATCAATAGGAACTGATTTTTCAGCGCATTGATCAGTTTCTTCAAAGTCATTATCATCAAATACAGCCTTTGCAAAGATAACAATCTTATCGCTTGAACCTATCTCTTCCCCATAAGGTAATACAAATTCAACTTCAACATCTTCATCGCTATTGCTGTCAATGTTCAAGCTTTCATCGCTGCTAAGTAATTCATCATTTTCGTTCAAGTTCCAAAGAGAAACTTCTAATTCAACATCTCTGTCTTCACTATCTTTGTTTTCAACATTAATTTCAACAGTTATTCTGTCTCCAGGTTTGAAATTCTCGCCGTTGTCTGGTTCTTTGATGTCTAATACTAGTTTAGTGCCAATAGGACCAACTTCACAAAGCTCAGGAGTCACTTCTAAATCAAAAGAAGCTGAATCTACAACTTCTGTTGTTGTTCCTTGAACTTTTGATTTAACAGTAAAAGTTCCAGATTTAGTGCCTAAATCGAAACCTTCATCTGCTATTGTCTTAATCTTTAATGTTTTAGATTCACCAGGATTCAAAACCAAAGATGAAAGCTCTTTGTCATCCACCTTGTATTCTAAAACGATTTTATCTTCCTTATCTGTATTATCAAATATAACAGAACTTCCATCAGTAGATAATGTATGAGCTACTTCAAAGTTGCTCAAAGCAACAGTGCCTTTATTCTTAAAAACAACATCAGTTGTTTTTGTTTGGCCTTCAAAAGTACTTATCTTGATTATACTCTGTTCAATATCTAAGGACTTTACTTCCCCAAGAACTAATGAATAACTTGCTGTTCCTTTAGTTGCAGAATTTGCAGAATCAGTAGCAGTAATTGTTCCAGTGTAAGTTCCTTTCAATAATGTAGGTGTAGTTACAGTAAATGTTGCTTTTCCAGAACCTAATGTAGTACCAGACGCAGCAGGAACAGTTATTGTACCTATGCTAGGAACTGTTACCTTATTAGCTCCTTGCACCAAATCCGTGCTAGTTAACACAACATCTACTTGAGATGCAACAGTGTTCTGAACAGTAACTTCGTAAGTTACAGCATCTGCAGGATTTGCTGATGTCTGTGTTCCAGGATATTTAGCGCTTACAGTTGCAGTTAAAGCTGCACTAGCAACGCTTAAACTAACTAAAAATACTAAAAATAAACTCATTAATAACTTTTTCATTTTATTTCTAACCCCCTTAAGGATAATTGTTATTATTATGTAGTCATGAAAACTTATATAAACCTTTCGGTGACTTATTTCTTAGCTAAAACAGCACTTTTTAAGGCATAAGCAACAACGCCTAATCCTAGTACAAATGAAAGGAATACTGCAGTTTGTATTAGCAATCCATCAGACTCTATTTCTTCATTATATGATTTTATGACACTAACTCCTTTATCGCCTGTAATAAGAGTATTTCCATCTTTTTCATTCGAATCAGCTTCCATATCAACACTTGACTCAATAGTCTTATCTTCTCCGCATGTAATTTGTATCTCTTTATCAACACTTTGCATATCTGCTCCATCATTATAAACAATAGATACAATGAAAAGAGATTTTTCATTATCAGTTACAGGAACATTAAAAGACATAGACTCAGAAACAAAATCGCCATTTTTATCAAATTCCTTTATGTCAAATGTTCTAGACTCTAAATTTAATCCAATATCATAATTAGTAATCCTAAAGAAAGCCTTTTCATCGTCTTTACCAAAATTCCTCGCATTAACTCTTATAACTGTGTTGCTATCACATTTTAGCTCTTTTGGAGCAACGACTTCTACTATTCTAACATCATTTCTCTCTCTGTCAACATCTAAGCCAACACTCTGAACATTACATGCTTCTTCTTCGCTTCCATCTTCAAATGCTTTAATATACAACACAATTTTATCATCTTCAACATCCTCAGGAACAGTTATCTCAAAATCAAAATCGTCTTTTTCAGTATCTCCTTTGTCTATTTCAATAGAATCAATCTCTATGGATTCAACTTCCTCATCTTTGTCAACATTCCAAAGAATGCCTTCTACACTTATATCCCTAGTATTTCCTTTATTCTTGACAGAAATATCAACATCAATCTTATCTCCAGGTTTGAGATTTTCACCTTTATCGGGATCAGTTATATCAATAGAAATATCGCTTCCTTTAATCCCTTCTTCACAAATGTCCGGTATAACCTCAATTTCAAGAGGTAATGTTGTTGTTTGCTTATTTGTCTTAAGGCTTAAAGATCCACTATAAACTCCTGCCTTAAATTGCTCAGGAGCATCAGCTTTCAAATTGACAGGAGAAGTGCTTCCTGCAAGTAAGCTTAAAGAACTCGGGAACTCAAAATTAACAGTCTTATCTTCTACAGAAAAGCTTCCATCAATTTTGTTTGAAGTAATAATGGAGGTATTTTCTCTGTTAGTTACAAAAAATTGAGATACAAATGAAGTTCCTTGCTGCAAAACAATCTTAATCTGGGAAATCCCGACATTAAACCCTTCTCCACTAACAACAACTGCAGGAGGTGTTGTTTCATCACTAGCAGGAGCAACAATAGTTGTGCATTCAGGGTCCATAATATCTATCAATTCAAAAAAGTCATTAAAGTTAATAAATCCATCTTTGTTTATGTCAAAAATAGAATCGAAGTTTGCATCTGAACTCTTCAAACCTATTTTTTTTGATAATAGCGCAGAATCTTTTTCATTAATGCAAAAGTCTTTATTAAAATCTCCTATTCTTGTACAGGCTTCAAAACCAACAAGAGTATTAGTGCCTGTTCCCTCAGAATAAGTTATCTGGGCAGTGACATTATGAAGTCCACCCCCATTAGTTACATTAACAAAAGTGGTTTTTGTTTCTCCCGGAGACAATCTGTCTATGATTGAGTTAAGACTAATATTCAATGGGGAATAAAAAGAACTTAATTGTAAGTCTCTTTCAATTCTAGTTCCAGAGTTTTTAACATCTATTCTTAATTTAGACTGTTTTGTGCATACTGCCTCTTCCACAGGGCTGATTGAGGAAATATAAACATCATGCCTTGCTTGTTGCACATCTAAATTCAATGTGAAAGTTTGTGACTGAGGAACTATATTATCTATTAAATCTTCATCAACATCAAAAAGATTTCCTTTAGCCTTAATATCTAAAGTGTAGATTCCTTCTTCTAAATCTCTAGGCACATTAAATGTAAATGGAATTTGTTTAGTCTCAAGACTATTCATTGTAAATCCAGAAGAAATCTCTCTGTCAAATACAACTTGAGAACCCTTGTAAAATTTCGCAGTTAATACAATATCTTCCATAATAATATTCAATCCCTGTTCAAGAGGATGTCTATTAATCAAATTCAATGTTACATTGAAATCTGATGAAATAAATACTCTTGGAATAGTTTGTTCTGGATTAACACCATCAATTGCCCCCCCATTATAAGCCACATTTACATTTGAAAATCCAAAAATCGGTTCAACAATAATATCAAATTTCTGAGTAAAACTTGAGGCAATCAATCCTGCTATTTTTTCAGCCTGGGTTAAGTTGTCAGTAACAACAATCTCAATGTTATTATTCCCAATTTGAGAGGCTGTAGGTGTCCAATTGATAACTCCTGTAGTTGAATTAATTATCATGCCTATTGGAGGCTCTTTCAAGCTAAAAATAAGCGAATTCCCTTCAATATCATTAGCATCCGCATCATATATGTAAGGTAATGTTGCAGTGGTTTTATTTATTGGATTGCTAGTAAAGGTAGGAGCATCATTGATGTTTCTAACATTTAAGGAAAAATTTCCACTCGTAGTGCTAATACCATCACTTGCACTTACAAAAACACTAGCAGTACCAAAAGTATCTTTGGCTAGATTAGTGCAATTTAAAAAATAAGTTTTACTTGGATCATCTTCAGTTCCTATAACCCCGCAACTAATTAGGCTAGAGGGATTTGAATTTAAGCTTGTTATGCTAAACACAAGGTCATTATCATTTGTTTCTAAATCTGAGGAAAAGTTTCTAAAGTCTAATAATCTTGAAGGTAATACCTGATCTTCAGTTAGTGTTACATTAGGAATACTTGTAAACTTTGGAGGAACATTTCTCGCTTTCCCCGGAGATCCACCAAGTTCTAAGCCTTGCGGATACTTGCCACTAGTATCCCTTTCCATCGTATAACCATTATTTTTCTGAACATTAACCGGATCAGTATAATAAGATGAGAAAATTAGCGGTGCCAAAGTAGTGCCTGTTTCCTCTACTAACCTTATATCTTCATTTGTATTAGTTCCAGGAAATAAATCTGGGGTTTCTAAGAAAGAAATACTTGAATCTACAGCAGTAAACCCATCTGAAGAATCCCAAATGCCATCTTTATTTCCATATAATCTGGCAAAACTAAAACCATCTCCATCTTCATCTCCTAACTGTGTAGCAATAACAACAAAAGACTTAGGTTGTATAATTACATCCCCAAAATCATGATTTTGAGTAGGAAACCCGCCAACATTTTCCTTAACATCAGTTCTTATTTTCCATGAAGAAAGGTCTATCGCAGTATCTCCACTATTGTATATTTCAATCCACTGACAACTTGAATCGTTAACACATCTGTATGAATCCTGCGCTTGTCCAACGATTGTATTAGGAGGATCAAACATCAATTCTGTTATTACAACATCAGAGTTAGCAGCAATTACACTAGTGCTAAAAATTGCTACTGATAAAATTATTATCCAACTTAGTTTATGCATTAAAACCCCTCTATAGTGGTTATAGAGAAAAGTTATTTAAAGGTTGTTATAAATTTTTAAGAACTCTTGAACCAATAATTTTTGTAAAAAAATACCCTATAAAAGCTCCAGATAAAACATCGCTCATATAATGATGTTCTAAGTACACTCTCGATACCATGACTAAAACCGAAATAGAAACCCAATATCTAAGATAATTCTCAGAAATAAAATTGAGTGCGGAAAACATAGCCGCACTATGTCCGCTAGGAAATGATTTTGCATCTAGCTCGTTTGGTCTGTCTCTTCCCGCAATATTCTTCAATAAAAAAACAAGAAACATAGTCAATAGATAACTAACTAAAAACTCCTTTAGCTTCTTCCTGTCTTTTATTATAAAATACAATGAAAAAAAGAATAGTATGCTAATCCAGCCGGCTAGATAATGCAATGCTAAAAAAACAAAGTCAAAAACGGGATTTTTTAAAGATTGAATAAAATATAAAATTTCTTGATCATAGAAAAAACTAAGAATAATAAGTGCAGTCCAAGTAAATATTAATACAATATCTCTATGCTTCATATTCAAAATGTGACTCTTTTCTTATATTTAAAGTAGAGAATTAGAATAATCACACCACCTATAACACTAATAGTAATGGGATTAATGACATACTTGTTTAAATTTCCTACAATGGAATCCCCGTAAGCATAAACTGCCCAGCCAACTAAAAGAAATCTCCCTCCCCTCCCAATAATTGAGGCAAGAATAAACTTTTTTATATTAATATAAAACACTCCTGCTCCAATAGTAAATATTTTATAGGGCAAAGGAGTAAAAGCAGCAATAAATACAGATCCTGCGCCATATCTGTCAAATAATTTATGGATTCTATCAATTTTTTTCTTGGAAAACATCTTCTCAAGGATGGTTTTCTCTCCGAGAAAGCCTATTCCATACCCAATAAGACCTCCAACAATACTCCCTAAGGTAGCAACCAAGGCGATTATCCAATATGCATCTGGGTTTTGTAATGTCAGTATAATGACAAGAATGTCTGGAGGCACAGGAAAGAATATTGATTCAATAACAGAAAGAGTAAATAAACCCCATAACCCAAATGGAGCAAAAGTATGTTGCGTCCATAGCACAAGATCATTAAACCATTTCATTTTTGGGCTTGAAATGCCAAAAGATCCTCAGTTGTTATTTTTTGTCCTTTCTTAATTTTTTCCTCAACTTTTTGAGCCAACCGATGAATCTTAGCAATATTCATTGTTTCAACTTTTTTCTTTTCCACCTCTCTTTTCACATTTTCTGATTTTTTTTGCGTATTTAAAAGTTTCAATTTACCTTTAATCTCCTCATCAACCTCTAAAAACTTCTTTTTTACATCAAGAAATTTGTGATATGCTTCTTGTTGCTTATTCTTAATCTCGGTAATCTTCTTTGAAGATTCTTTAAACCCACGATATCCTCCTTCTTTTTTAGTATCTTGCAGTTTTTTATGCAATTCATCTGCTTTCTTCTTCGCATCATCAAGTTTAGCAGAAACATCTTTAATATCTTGGATAACAGCTTCAAGTTCGCTATCCTTTCCAAACATTTTCTTTAAACTATTAATTTGCTTCATTACTTTCTTCTCTTGATCCGGGGAAAGTGCCTCAGTCTCTATTTTTCTCTCTAATTGCTCTATCTGAGAATGAACTTTTTCAGGTTCTTTAACATTATATTTTTTAAGAAGTAAAACTTTCCTTTCTCTTAACTCTTTTATCTTTGTTATAAGACTCTTCACTTTATGATTTTCAGAATCTCTGGCTTTCCTGGCATCTTTGATTTCTAATCCAGATTTGTCCGCTATATTTTTAATGACCTTAATTTTTTTAATCTCTTCCTGTAATGTCACTTTTAGTTT
The DNA here is from genome assembly GCA_016181245.1 of Candidatus Woesearchaeota archaeon. Taxonomy (GTDB): domain Archaea; phylum Nanobdellota; class Nanobdellia; order SCGC-AAA011-G17; family GW2011-AR20; genus JACQNJ01. The sequence continues at coordinate 10,654 of JACOZR010000026.1, forward strand.
ATGCTGCTCCCTATACCATTTTTCTTTCTCTTCATTTAAAAGATTTAACTGATTCTTTAGTTCAGATATTTCTTTTTTTAGGTCATTTTGCATTTTTATAAGTAAAAGGGAAGAAAGAGAAAAAAAAAGATAAGTGAATTACCCAAACAAAGAGCCTAAACCAGCTGCTGCTTGTTCTTCACTTTTCTTGTCATCTTCTTCTTTCTTCTCTTCTTTTTTAACTTCTTTAGGAGCCCCGGCACTTGCTGCCGCTACTTTGGGAATAGTAGAAGGAGTGCCGCTTGTTACTATCAAGAGGGCTCTCGAATCTTTGGAGCCACAAGAACATAGATTGCAAGCTTTGGAGGGTCCAAATGGATCTATTATCCTCGATGACACTTATAACTCTTCACCTGCAGCAGTAGAAGCGGCAATAGATACGTTATTGTCGATTCCGGCAAGAAGGAGGGTGGTAGTTT
>JACOZR010000051.1 GCA_016181245.1 Candidatus Woesearchaeota archaeon
TAATAATAAAAGATTAATAAGACAGCCGAGAGCCGAAGCTCTCAGGAGGAAAAAATGTCTTCTTTGGTCACAAATGTGTTCCACGCATCACAAAGTATTATTTTCATAGTTTAGAGAAAAACTTTTAATACTTAACGCATTCAGATGCACATTATGGCATTCTTAGCACAGGGTAAAAGAGGCAAAGTTTACTTAAAAGGGAACATAGCTACAAAGAAATCCCAGCCATTTAGAGTAATGAATGAAGTTTACTGGTTAAAAATTCTAAACAAACATAAAATCGGCCCAAAACTTATAGCTTACACAGAAGACTCATTTTCTTATAATTTTGTAAAAGGAGAAGAAATAATAACTTGGACTGAAAAAGCAACTAAACTTAATATAATCAAAGTTCTAAAAAATATAATAAAACAATGTGAAGTAATGGACTTATTAAACGTAAATAAAAAAGAAATGAACCATCCTTACAAGCATATTTTAATCTCTAATAATAAACCAGTTATGATAGATTTTGAAAGGTGTAAAATAACAGAAAATCCAAAAAATGTTAATCAGCTCTTTCAATTTTTCATAAACTCAAGAATGAGTTCCATATTAAAAGAAAAAGGAATAATAATTAATGAAAAAGAAATAAAACTATTATTAAAAGAATATAAAAAAACAAGGAGTAAAAAAGTTTTGGATGAATTAATTAGTCTTCTTAGCTGATTTTCTTTTTTTCCTATTCTGATTTTCCATTCTTTTCTTTCTCAAAGAATAATGAACTGGGTTTTTAATAAACTTGCAAAAACCATCTGGATTGCATATATTTATTCCGGGATAATACTGCTGGTTATCGCAATTAGGGGGAAGGAGATTTCCTTTCTGCCTTTTATGCCAGCTTATTTGGGCATTGATGTAATTATCTCTTAAAGGCTCAGTATTTTTTTTATTCCACTCAGAAACAACTTTTTCAATTTGGGAATAATCATATCCTGTATTTCTCAAAAAATTAAGTAAAATAAATAAAAACCTCTTCCTTCCATCCTCTAATCCTTTCAATCCTAACAGCATGCAGGGAGGAAAAAATTCTTCGGATATCATATCTTTAACAGTTTCAAATTCTTTTTTTGTCTCACTTACTTTCTCGCTGGATTGAGAGGGTAGTTTCTGATTCCAGTCAAAAGCCTGGGTTATTAAATTTCTTGCTTCCTCCTCTCCAAAATCATCATCATTCATATATCCCAAATCCGTCTTAACATTCTCAATTTTAGCACTATCTCTTGAAAAGCTTAAAACATCTTCAGAATTAATAGGTACAGAAACTAATCCTGATTTTTCATTTAATGAATAAGAAGCTCTGAACATATGCCTACTGGAGATTAGCACAGTATCAATATCAACCAATGAAAATGGATTAAATTTTCCATTTTCAATCATTTTTTCTTTCTCAATTCCTATGTCTTCAGAAATCTTGTCTAAACTATTGTTTTCTAATAATCTAGCAGTTAAATGATCTTTTATGATATACTTTAAATAAGCAACAACAACTCTTGGTCCATCAGGGAATAATAGTCTAGTATCAACATCATTAACTTTTTTTGGAAATGCTTTAAATGGAATTCCTATATGGAATCCTCTGTTTCCCGAAAATTTAACAGAAATATTCTTTATATTATGAAACTTTAATGCCTCAATAATTAAAAAAGCTGCTTGTCTTGAAAACTCAAAATTCTTGCTGTCAACATCAATTATCAAATCCCAACCAACCCTTAATTCATCTAACTTTTTTTTCGTCATTCCAGCTTCCAATAAAAGAGGATTTGACCATTTCTCCTCGGAAAAATGAAATGAAGTAGCGCCAGACCTTACAAGTTCAAAAATATCATTTTCAAATGGGAGGATATCAGGTCTTTTGCCAAATCCCCTCTCCCCGAATTTCACAGCCATTTCTCTATTCTTCGCAATATTAAAAATGTGCTTTTGAATATCCTTTCTAGAATAATATTCAAGTACTTTATTCATCTTCAGAGAATTTAACTATAAAGAGTTTCCTCAGAAGACTCTTCAGAGGGCAATTGGCTCGGTTTAATTCCAGATCCATTGTCTTTCTTAAACTTAAATACAAAAAAAGCAATCCCTATTAAACTTATCGGTATGATAATATACCATATGCTAATATCAATGCCTCCTTTATCGCATTTTTCTCCACCTTCACAGTCAGGATCACAGAGGCTAGG
>JACOZR010000044.1 GCA_016181245.1 Candidatus Woesearchaeota archaeon
CGGCGCAGGTTTTTGAAACCTCGTAGGGATAAATACCGCGCAGAGGAGAAGTGTCTTCCCGGTAGGGTAGTTTGTCGTTGTGGCCGTAGGCCTTATCCGACGACGCGACGATTATTTTTTTGACTCCTCGGTTGACTAATGCTGCCTGGAGAATGTTTATGGTCCCGCTAATGTTTGTTTGGAAAGTTTCATAGAGGTGAAACGTGATGATTCTGATATGACGGAACATTATGATTATGTTTTGAAAAAAACTTTGAACGAGAGAATTCCTGTGATATGGTATGGTCATCCAACCAGAGTTTTCAAGGATTATCCGTCTTATTTTGATGTATTCTCACAGATGGTAAAGACTGTTGGTATGTCAAAAGATATATGGAAAGCAACGCTAGGTGAATTTTACAATTGGTGGGTAAAAAGATTGGGATTTGCTTATGCAGTTTACTTTGATGGCAATTCCATATTGGTAAAATGGAAAACACCTATCAATGCTAACCTCGATATATACTATAAGGGTAGATTCAAGTCAAGCCCTCTGAAAAGTAAAATAGAACTAAGTGGAATGAAAAAAATGAAGATTGAAATAGAAAATGAAAGGAGTCAATATAGAAAATCATTGAAGGATATAATATCCAAATTAAAGTTTGAGTTATTGAACAACTATCTTAATAGAAAGAATATGTGAATATTATGAAATTGCACATTTACCCACCTTTGAGATGTTTTCATTCTTTATACGACTTTATCAGTATTGTTAATGTAAAAACTGAAAATTTCGATAGATTCTTTAGTAATTGGTTGGGTCATAAAGAATTTTTATGTACATATCAAGGTAGGACAGGATTGTATCATATTTTGAAATATCTTAAAAGAAATTTTAATGTAAAAAGGGTGTTAATTCCGGGTTATATATGTAAAATTGTCATACCTCCGATTAAAATGAACGGTCTAGAAGTAATTTTTGTAGACAACGATATCGAAACTCTAGGGATGGATAGTAATGAAATCTCATTAAAAGAGAATGACGTTATATTATGGGTTAATTATTTTGGTTTAAAATCTAGACCATCAGAAAAGTTACTAGGTAGAAAGGATATTTTTATCATTGAGGATAACGCATCACATTTCCAAAAGCCTTCCGCATTTTCGGATTTCACTTTATACAGCTTTGGTAAAGGTAAAGAAATGTCAAGTAGTGAAGGTAGTGTTGTTGTAATAAACAAATCAAAGTTCAAAAACTTTTTAGATGAAGTTAAACTAGATCAGCCTGATGTGAAAACTGAATTAATTGGATACTTTAGATATCTTTTTTGGAGACTTGTAACATTTAGGTTATCTTATCTAATAGGTAAGAAAATAAAAGACACACTACAAAAAAACTCTGGTTTAAAGAATGTAGAGTATGTTGAAAATGTTAATTTTTCGATGTGCACATTATCTAAAAAATTGGCATATAAAAATTTAATGAAATTAAATAAATTACAAAAAACTAGTAAGGTTCTTACAGAACTTTTAATAAAAAGATTGAAAAATATTAATGGTATAAGTGTACTTAGTCCTAAGGGTGATTCCAATTATTTCTCGGTAAATTTTTTGGTCGATAAAAGAGATTCTTTAAAATTGCATCTGGAAAAAAACAACATTTTTGGAAGTATTCCGTGGGAATATCTTGCCGAATATGATCTGAATAAAAAATCTCATAAGAACGCATCTTACATATTCAAACATATTTTACAAATTAAGATAGACCCTACATACATGAAACATGATGATATAGATTATATTGCTAGAAGTATTGAAAATTGGTCAATATCTACTAAAAGAATGGTATAAGATTTCCGAAAAAGCTTTTGAACATTAAATTGGCATAAATGCTTTTCAACCAAGTCAAATGTAATTTATTGATTAGTTTCAACATTTTAACCTGAGCTCCTAATTCTGGTTTTATATAACATCCAAATCTTAGAGCACCTAACCTGTCCTTGAAAATCTCAGATCCTTGACCCTTTATTCCCATACCCAAATGAAGATTCAGGCCTTTTTCTGAACAGTATTTTAAAATTTCGTCATAAAGAAAATAAACAGTTCTCATATCATAAAATTTCTTATCGCTATTTGCGATTGAAAAATAGAAATTGGTAGAATCTTC
>JACOZR010000027.1 GCA_016181245.1 Candidatus Woesearchaeota archaeon
TTATAAGTTTAAAAATATGTTTATATTTTAAAATATATTTCAAACCATCAAAATTATTATTAATTAAAGATGCTTTAGAGAATTATGAAAAAACAAAGACCTAGCTGGGACGAGTATTTTATGTTCTCTGCATTATCTATAGCAGTTAGATCTAGTTGCGTATATCTTCAAACTGGAGCAGTTATTGTTAAAGACAAGAGAATAATTGCATCAGGTTATAATGGTGCTCCCCCCGGAATAAAGAACTGTTTGGAAGTAGGATGCAGGAAAGAGAGAGAAGGAATTAATTTTGATGACAAAGAAAAAAATGTTTGCAGAGGAACTCATGCAGAAATAAATGCAATGAACCAGATTGCAAGACAGGATTTAAAAAATACTTCTCTGTTTTCAGTTTATTATCCCTGCTCTGTTTGTGCAAAGGCAATTGTTGGAGCAGGTATAAAAGAAGTTGCTTATTTGATGAATTACAAAGAACTTGACTCGCTTACAGAAGAATTATTTTCAGAAAGAAAAGTTAAATTAAGAAAACTGGAATTAAATATAGAAAAATATTTTGAAAGAATTAAAAAAATTTATAAAAATAATTAACTGCAACCCTTTTTAGACTTCCCACAGTAAATGCATTTATCACAGCCTTCTCTGTGGTCTACGCCAAATTTACTGCAGTTATTGCAAAAACCAAATCCATTCCCCAGACTATTTTTATCATCTGTGTTTTTAGTTTCAATTAGATGTTGTTTTTTCTCTGTTTCTTTTTCATCAATTTTATATTTTGGTGGTTCCCATCCTGAAAGTGCTTTTTGTATAGCATCTGGGATTGATCTATTTATATATTCCTTACTGGGTCCAAACCCCTTATCATAACCAATTTCATCGCTTGGTGGAAGATTTTTTAGGTCTTCTATAATCTCTTCAGGTGGGATTCCTTCTCTCAAATCTTTTGACCCTCTAATTGCAAGAGCAGTTATTAAAGCTTGAGTTTTTGGATCAAAAAAGTTAGCATCTATGAAAAATTGGGTAGGTCTTCCCTCTTTTTTTAATCTCGCAATTTCTTTTTTGTTTCTTTCATTTTCCCAATACCCAATTGTCACAAATACTCTTTTTTTATCTCCCACTATTTCTTCTCGGGTTATAGATAAAACTTCTTTAGGAAGCTTGCTTTTAAAGTCGAATTTTTCAGCTACTTTTTCTTCTAAAACTTGAATATCTTTGCTCTTATCTCTATAAACTGTTAGTCCTTTGCATTCTAACTCATAAGCTAATAAATATGCTTTCTTAATATCTTCTTTTGTTGCTATAGTAGGAAAATTAATTGTTTTGCTTACTGCATTATCCGTAAACTTTTGAAATGCAGCTTGCATTTTTAGATGTTGTTCTGGAGTAAGTTGCATTGAGGTTACAGCTAATTTCTTTATTTCTTCAGGCAATTGATTAAGTTTATCCCATCTCCCTTGTTCTAATTCTAAAAATATTCCATCGCTGTCATATCCATCTTCTTTTAACACTTGCTCTAATCCTCTAGCCCTATAATGTAATATTTTTCCATCCATTACCGTCTTAGTATAAGCAATTGAAAAGATGGGTTCAACACCCGGTTCACAATTAGCAATCATTGAAAGAGTGCCTGTAGGTGCAATTGTTGTTAATGTTGCATTTCTTAATTTTAATTCCTCGCCCTTGAAGTATTGGCTTTCTGGGTCATAAATACTGCCTTTCCAATTAGGGAATAACCCTCTATTTTCTGCTAACTTTATAGAAGCTTGTCTTGCTTCATCTCTTACAAATTTCATAATATCTTCTGCTAATTTAAATGAAGCCTCAGAACCATATGGTATTCTTAACATAACGGCCATATCAGCAAAACCCATTACACCTAAACCTACTTTTCTATTGGCTTTTGTAAGTTGCTCAATTTCAGGCAAAGGATAAGAATTCATATCAATAACATTATCCAAAAAATGAACTGCTTTATGTACTGTTTGTCTCAAACGAGGATAATCTATCTTTTTATTCTTTACAAATTTGCTTAGATTGATGCTTCCAAGATTGCATGATTCATTAGCAAGCAAAGGTTGCTCACCGCAAGGGTTTGTAGATTCTATCTCTCCTGTATGAGGAGTAGGATTACCTCTATTGATTCTATCCAAAAAGATTATTCCAGGATCTCCTGTTTTCCATGATTGATCAACTATTTCTTCTAATAATCCTTTTGCTTTAATTCTCTCGCTAACTTTTCCTGTATGCGGATCTTTAAGCTCAAAATAATCATCTTCTTTTGCTGCTTTCATAAATTCTTCAGTTAATCCAACAGAAAGATTAAAATTATTTAGTTGAGTTCGTTCCAATAATTTTCTTTTTAGTGTTAATATGTAAGGATCATCATCTTCTAAGTTTAAATCTTTCTTTAAATTTGTAATCACTTCTCGATTTATTTCGTTTAGTTCTCCCTTAGCATGTATAAAATCTCTTATGTCTGGATGATTTACTCTCAAAATACCCATATTTGCTCCCCTTCTAGTCCCCCCTTGCTTAACTGTTTCAGTGTACACATTAAAAACATAGATAAATGAAACTGGTCCAGACGCAATCCCGCTTGTGCTTTTTACTCTTGAATTTTTAGGTCTTAATTTTGAAAAAGAATAACCTGTTCCGCCTCCGCTTTTATGAACAAGAGCGCCTTTCATTGCAGCTCCAAAAATATCTTCCATGCTATCTCCTATCGGCAATACAAAACAACCAGACAATTGTTGTAAATCCCTGCCTGCATTCATTAATGTGGGAGAATTAGGTAAAAATTCCATATTTGTCATCATTTCATAAAATGAATCTTCAGTTTCTTTGACTTGGTCTTTACTTGATTTATAAAATGAATCTGCTTTTGCAATATTACTTGCTACTCTTCTAAACATTTCTTCAGGAATTTCTATAACTTTTCCCTTATCATCTTTTTTAAGATATCTTTCTTTTAAAGTTATCAAACTATTTTCATGCAAATTAAGTTTTGTTTCTAAATTTAAAGAAGAATCTCCAATAGTTTGTAAGGTAATAGGATATTCATCTAGAAATTTATCTATTTTTCTTTTGAGATAAGATTCATCTGCTGCTCCTCTCTCTCCAGTTGCTCCATGCAGATATTTAGCTCCTGTAAAATGCTCAACTAATTTACCCTCTTTTAAAAAAACAATGGTTGGAATATGATCCATGCTTAAATTGAATTCTTGCCCTAATCCGCTGTTGATAAAATGACCTGCATAAAATTGCACTTTTCCATTATAACCCTCTTCTAAAGAACTTAGAATTGGTTTTAATTGCTCACAAGGTTGACATCCGGGTTTATATATCTCTATAACTGCTAATCCCTTTATACTTGATAATTCCTCCCTTATAATTTCTTTCATCTTATCTCCTTCACAGCATTCTTAAAATCCTCAACGTCTTTAAAATCCCTGTAAACGCTTGCAAACCTTATGTAAGCAACCTTGTCTAATTTTTTCAATGCTTTCATTATCAATTCCCCTATATATTGGCTGGAAACTTCTTTGCCCTTCTTAGCTATTTTTTCTTCAATATCTATCAGCACTGCATCTATTTTTTTGGTTTCTACAGGTCTTTTTTCCAATGCTTTTATAATGCCTGATTTCAGTTTTTCCCTGTTAAACTGCTCTCTTCTGCCGTCTTTTTTTATAACTCTTATATCCAATGGCTCTATTTTTTCATATGTAGTAAATCTCTTTTTGCAGCTTAAGCATTCTCTTCTTCTTCTTGTTTCTAACAAACTGTCTCTCTTATCTATGACTTTGGTATCTGTTTGGCAATAAGGGCATTTAATTTTTATCAACCCCAATAGATTGTGGTTTTAGTTAAAATAAACACAATAGATAGTATCAAAGAACATAACTAATATATAAACATTTTTGCAGTGCAGAATATATTATTCAATATGTATTTCAACAGCATCATCATCTTGCAAAACATGCTCTAAACCAACCTTGCAGCCACTAAACTTTACAGATTTTCCAAATATCCTTGCAAATTTGAATTTCTTGATAAAATCCTTGTGTATTTCTTTTGCTAAATCCATGACTGTTGAGCCTTTTTTAAGCGCAATAGGTGGAAAATCCTTTTCTTTTCCAGGTTGCTTGGTATAAACCTTGATTAGATTAATATTGCTCCATATAAAATCTTTTAACTTGTCTAAATTGTCTGAAGAAGATATTAAAAATAAATTATTGAATTTTTCAAGGCTTTGATTGATCATCTTATCCTTCTTATTTCCAATCAAAACAGTTTTATTCTTTATATTTGCTTTTTTAAGCTCATTTTTAATCAAGCTCAACTGAAAATTAACATCTTTGCTTAAATCCAAGATAATAAGGATTAAATCAGAATTTCTCAAAACTCCAAAAAATAAAGGTCCTTTTTCTTTTTCCAGATAATCTTCAACAATAGCTGGAATCTCTATCAATTGAATTTTTATGCCATGATAATCCATTATGCCTATTTCTGGCATTGTAGTTGTGAATTCATATTCTTCTACTTTGACATCTGCATTAGTCAATCTGTTTAACAATAAGCTTTTTCCAGAATTCGTTATTCCAATCAAAGAAACTTGGCTGGCACCTTCTTTTTTTATAGAAAAATGTTGTCCTTTTTTCTGTTTTTTTTCTTTTTCTTGCTGTTGTTTTAGCTTTGCTAATCTTTGTTTTATCTGCTGCAATAGCTTCTCCGCGCTTTTATGCTTCGGAGCAGTTGACAGCATTTTTTCTAATGCAATAATCTTTTCATTAGGAGTTTTAGCTTCATTATATTCTCCTTCTGCTAATTGATACTCTATTGTAACATTTGTCGGCATTTTAACTAATAAGAATCAAGCATTTAAAAAAGTTATTAAAAAAGCTAATAAGGATCAACATACTCATAATCTAAATCCCTATAATTCTTTAATTTTATTGTTTTTCCATCATAGCTCTGCAGATAATCAGGCAATATGGGTATTTTTCCTCCGCCGCCAGGAGCATCAATTATAAAATGAGGAACGCACATTCCAGATGTATGACCTCTAATGCCTTTAATTACCTTTATTCCATCGCTTACTTTTGTCCTAAAATGATTTGTCCCTTTTGTTAAGTCAGCTTGATAGATATAATAGGGTTTTACTCTTATTGTAAGCAATTTCTGCATCAATCTTTTCATTACATCTGGATTGTCATTTACTCCATTTAACAAAACAGTTTGGTTTCCCAAAGGAATTCCAGAATCAGCAAGCAATCCGCATGCTCTTTTGCTTTCCTCTGTGATTTCATCAGGATGGTTAAAATGCGTATTTATATACAATGGATGATATTTCTTCAGCATATTGCATAATTCTTTTGTAATTCTTTGCGGTAAAGTGCATGGCACTCTTGTCCCGATTCTTATTATCTCAATATGCTTTATCTCCCTGATCTTCTTTAAAACAAACTCAATATCCAAATCTTTTAATAATAAAGGGTCTCCTCCGGATAATATAACATCTCTTATCTCTTTATGTTGCTTTATATATTCAATTCCTTTTAATATATTTTCTCTGCTCATTGTTTTATATGCAATCCCTACTTTTCTTTTTCTAGTGCAAAAACGACAATACATCGCGCATCTATTGGAAATTAATAATAAAACCCTGTCAGGATATCTATGTGTTAAACCATAAACAGGACTATTTTCTTCTTCATTCAATGGATCTTCAAAACCAAATTCATCTTCTATTTCCCTGATGTCTGGAATGCATTGCTTCCATATTGGATCATTTTCATTTTTAATCAAGCTTAGATAGTAAGGATTTATGCTCATTGGATAATTCTTTATTACTTGTTTAATCTCTTCTTTCTTTATATTTATCTTGGAAATTTTTGATAATTGCTCTTCATTAACAATGCTTTTTCTAAGCAACTCTTCCCATAATGGAGTGATAATCTCTTGTTTAATCTCTTGCTTCATTTATTTTCACCTCTTTTTATGCCATATCTTTTAATAGCAGAATGAATAATCTTGTCTAATAATTCTGAATAAGTCATTCCAGCAGCATAAGCGCTTCTCGGAAACCAATAGCTTGGATCAATCCCCGGAGTTGGATTTAATTCCAGGATATAAGGAACTCCATTTCTATATATCATATCTATTCTGCAAAAATCCTTGCAGTTTAACGCATCATAAGTTCTCAAAACAATTTCATTTAGTTTATTTGCTAATTCCTTTGGAATCTGCGCAGGGCAGACAGAAACTTTTTCTTGAGATGGAATTTTTATTCTTCTTCCCCATTTTTCAATTAATGGAATAACAGATTCATCAGGCTCCCATATGTCTGTTTCTTTTTCATCAGTAAATAAAACCTCAATTATAGGCAATGTAATTCCAGGATTTCCGATAATAGGTATTGTAAACTCTCTTCCCTGGATAAATTCTTCAACCAAAACAGGCTCTTTATATGTTTTTATCAGATGCTTGAGTTTTTTTCTTAATAAATAATGGTTTTCCACAACAGAATTCTCATCCAATCCCATTTGCGATCCCTCATGAGCTAATTTTAATATTAACGGAAATTTTAAGTCATTAATCTTTTCATTTATTTTTTCAACAACCTGAAATCTAGGTGTTGGAATATTATGCTGTATCATAATTCTCTTGGCCATAGCTTTGTCCAAGCATAAAGCCTGTGTCAATGCATCGCTTCCGACATAAGGAATTTTCAGCATTTCAAGCATCCCAGGAATTTGCGATCTTCTTGCTTCCCCATGTGTTCCCTCTGCAACATTGAAGACAACATTGATTTTTTTCCTATATTTTTTAAGATTAAGATAAGCGCTTTCATTTGCCTCTATCAAAATTACTTTATGCCCTGCTTCTTCAAAAGCTCTTTTTTCTGCATTGATGGTTTCCTTGCTGTCTAACTCTGCTATCATATCTAATGGCTTGTTCTTATCAACGATCTCTTTTCTTATCAAATTGTATAAAATTGCAACATTCATTCTAAATGTATCCTCTCAGATTTTATTCTTTTTAGCGAAGCATTCAACATCATATTGATTAATTTTTCATAATTAATTTTATTAACTCGGGCAATCTTAGGAAAAAAAGATATATGCTCCATGCTTGGGCTTAATCCAGGCAGTGGATTTATCTCTAAAACATATGGGTTGTCTTTAGCATCGCATCTTATATCTACTCTGCTAAAATCTCTGCATCCCAAAACAGCGTGTGTTTTTAATGCAATATCGCAAATCTTTTTATGCAGCTTCTTGGAAATTCTAGGCTTTCCAGAATAGATATCATCATATTTTACTCCCTTTGCTTCATAAGTTAATGCATCAAATTTATTGGGATATTTATCTAAATAAATCTCTATCATCCCTAAAACTTTTGGTTTGTTTCCAATTACTCCAATTGTAAATTCCCTTCCAGTCAAAAATTCTTCAACAATAACAGACTCTTTGTAATTCAAAAATAATTTTTTTAATATTTTTCTCAGTTCATTCTGGTTTTTTACAATATTCTCTTTGGATAATCCCATGGATGATCCTTCATGCAATAATTTTACAATCAAAGGATATTTTAAATTCTTATTTGATTTATCCTTCAATGAATTAATAACCTGAAATCTCGGTGTTGGGATTTTATAATACTCTAAAATCTCTTTTGTTTTAGATTTATCCAAACTTAAAGCCAATGCTAAAGGTCCAGAACCAGTATAATTAATCTTCAGCATTTCCAGCATTAAGGGTATTTGGGCTTCTCTGTTTCTTCCATATAATCCCTCAGCAATATTGAATATTATATCTGGTTTTTCATTTTTGAACTTTTTATAACAATCTTCATCTGCTTCTATCAAACTTACTTTATATTTCCTAGAAATAGCTTTTTTTATTGCATTTACAGTTTCCAGTGTATCAAACTCAGCATAAATATCCTTGGGTTTTCCCTTTTTCACCTCTTTTTGGATGTTATAAACAATAGCAACTTTAGAAATCATTCTTTACACAAATATGGTTTCACCTCCGACCAAAAAAACAGAATTCCAATATCTCTTTTTGTTCATTTTTTTAAAAGTTTTTGTTTTATTTAATACAAAAATAAATGCATAACTTATATTTAAACATTATTATTTTTTTCTGATAGTAAAATTTATTGATTTTATAATTTAAATTTTATCGTCGAGAAAATTTTATTCGTATCTTAGCGCATCAACGGGTTTCATTTTAGATGCTTGTATCGCAGGCATAACTCCCGAAATAGTTCCAATCAAAAAAGAAAACATCAAGGCCCCTGCAATTAAGTACCATGGAAAATAAGCTTTTAATAATCCTCCAATAAATTTTGATGCTATAATCTCAACAGTTTTGCTTATTCCGATTCCAATTAAAATCCCTATTAATCCGCCGACTAATCCAAGCATTCCTGACTCAATTAAAAATATTAGCATAACATCAGAATTCTTTGCTCCAATTGCCTTCATTACTCCTATCTCTCTTGTTCTTTCTAGAACCGCAGTGTACATTGTATTCATTATCCCAATCCCTCCAACTAATAAACTTATAGCTGCTATGCCGATTAATACAGCTTGCACAACTGAAAAGACAGTATTAAAAACAGAAAGTATCTGCTCAGATGTAGAAACAACAAAATCCTCTTCTCCCTCTTTTTCATTTCTGTGGTCTCTTAATTTTTTTTCTATGCTCTTTGCGACTCTTGTTGCATTCAAGCCCTTGTCAACCTGAATGATCATCATAGAAATAAGCTTCTCTTCATTGAATATGTCTCTTGCATAATCCAGCGGGATTGATATTGCCCCGTCATCAATTCTGTTCCCTACGCTTTCTAAAATCCCGACAATTGTAAGGGATTTGTCTTTTATGGAAATTTTATCCCCTACTCCTATCTTCTTGTCAAACAAGCCGTCTGCAACATAACTTCCTATTACAGCCTTGTTTGTGTCAGAACTCTTTAAATTCCTTCCGTTTTCAATTTTATAGCCTTGCATCTCTTCAACGATCTTCTTTGTTTCATCAATAGGAGTTCCCCAAATTATTATTCCTTTCTTCTTATCTTTAAACTCAACATCAGCAGTCCTCATTAAGATGCCGGCTGCTAATTTCACCCCGTCAACTTTCTTTATTATCTTAAGGTCATCTTCTGTTATAGGATTTGCTGACAATGCGCTTACAGCAGGGCTTGCCAATCCGCCCATCGAGCTCATTATTGTTATTTTATCTGAGCCAAGCTCTTCAAATTGCTTTTCAATTGCCTTTTGCATTCCCTGCCCTAAAGAAATCAGTGCAACTACAGCAGCAATTCCAATGAATATTCCAAGCATAGTCAGCCATGTTCTTAATCTCCTATGCTTGAGGTTATTGAGAGAAAAGTTAAAAAAATCTTTTATCATTTTTTGAATATTCTTCTTAATCTTCTAAAAAATCTCTTGGTTAAAAGCAATAAGTATTTCATGTAATCAAAAAAAGTTCCTTTGTTTATTTTTCTAAATCTTCTATAGCCTAAATACAGTGTTAAAAGAATAATCAAAATAACTGATATTGTTAGTAGATTATTCGGTTTAACTAATCCAAATTTTCTTGCTGTCCAAGAAGTATAAATCTGCAGCTCTAGATTCTTATCAAGATTATATTCATTGTTATTCGCATCAAGGTAATTTATT
>JACOZR010000049.1 GCA_016181245.1 Candidatus Woesearchaeota archaeon
TGATAATTGTTAGTGCACTCCTTCTTTAACATGCATAAAATTATAAGGATTTGTTTTATTTTATCTTATTATGAATGACTGCACTCTTGTTTATAAAAAAATATGTGTTAATCCTGGAACTGAGTCCTATGCGTCTGAATGGGTTGCGGAAATAAATATAGGGAATGAACGATTTAAAATAACAGAAACGACACTGGATGGTTTATGCGGAGAGATGCTTTCTATGAATTTACCTTCTCCTGAAACTTGGACAAGAGCAAAACCTTCATTTTTTGAAGATCCTCGTACTTTTCGTTTGTATATCTTAGAACCTCCGAATGATTACGAGATGATACATTGTGCACTTAGTTTTCTTTTTAGACTAAAATCTGTCAATTTACGACAAAATATCTCTTAGGCTTTGCACAATAAAGCTTTCTAAAGGCTTTTTCTCACAATAATTTATTGGTTTATTTTATTAGAATCTAGTTCTCTGGGTGATTTAAATGATAAGTTTGGGAATCTCCTGTTTCAATTAATTCATCAGCTATTATTGGAAGTGAACTTCTGAGCTTGAAATCTAATTTTGAAATAAAATATGCTCCTGCTTCCCTGGCGAATTTTGTTAGTATTTTTTCATCTGCACTAGACATTAATATTACGGGTAAACTTACACCTCGCTTTCTTATTTCCCTAATGACATCTGAACCCCTCCATTCACCGGGCATGTTCTGATCAGTTATTAACAAAGAAATATCGGGATTAGCACTGATTAAGTCTAGGGTTTCTTGCCCGCTTCTAGCTTGGAGTACATCATATTGACTACCATCGTCTGTTACTAATACTTTTTTCATAAGCATTTTATTATAAAAAAGCTTATAAACCTTATTTAACCACAAAGTTTTACCCATTATTACTACCATGTTAGGTAGGAGGGAATTAAATTGGAAAAGAAAGAAATTATTCAAGCAATTCAAAATTTAAGGGAATTTTCTAAAAAAAGAAATTTTAAACAGAGTGTTGATTTAATTATTAACCTTAAAGGATTAGATGTTAAAAAACAAGGAAATAGTATTGATATTTTTGCAGTTTTACCCAATGCAAGAAAAAAGAAAATAAGAGTTTGTGCTTTGGTTGGACAAGAATTAGCACAATCTGCTAAAATATTTGATAAGGTTGTTTCTCAAGATGAATTTAGCAAGTATCAGGCTAATCCTAAGTTAGTAACAGAATTAACCAGAGATTATGATTTGTTTGTGGCTCAAGCAAACCTTATGGGACCTATTGCTACTACATTTGGTAGAACTTTAGGACCTAAGGGAATGATGCCTAATCCTAGATCTGGAGCTGTTGTACCACCTGAGGCTAATTTGGAAGTTTTGTTTCAAAAACTACAAAAAACAGTTAGATTACAGACAAAGAAGGAGCCTAGTGTTAAAGCTCCTGTTGGCTCTGAAGATATGACAGATGAAGAATTAGCAGAAAATGTTCTTTCTGCATACAACAATTTAGTTCATGTATTGCCTCAAGAAGCACATAACATCAAAAATGTTGAGCTAAAAACTACAATGGGACCTGCTATTAAAATTGGAGAAAGCAAAGAACATATTCAAGAAAGATTAAAACCAAAAGAAAAACCAATGAAAACTAAGAAAAAATGAACAAGCATAAAGCGCATGTATCAGAGAAGAAAAAGATAGAAGTTAGTTATCTTAAGGAATTACTTCAAAAGAATAAAGTAGTTTTAATAGCTGATTTAACTAGCTTACCTGCTGCTCAATTACAATCAATTAAAACAAAGTTAAAAAAAGACTTGAAAATTAGAGTAACCAAGAAAAGATTATTAAAAATAGCAATTGAAGACATAAAACAACAGAGAGATCTTACTTCCTTGATTCCTTATATTGACAAGACAATGCCTGCTTTATTGGTTACTGATAAAGATCCATTTAGTATTTATACAACAATAAAGAGATCAAAATCTTTTGTTGCTGCTAAGCCTGGACAAATAGCTCCAAGTGAATTAGCAGTTGAGCCTGGACCAACTAACTTTCCGCCAGGACCAATTATAGGAGAATTAGGACAAGCTGGAATAATTGCAGCTGTTGAGGCAGGTAAAGTTGTTATTAAGAGAAGAAGCATTTTGGCTAAAGTAGGAGAACCGATATCTACTAAGGCTGCAGGAATGCTGGCTAAATTAGGGGTACAACCAATAGAAATAGGGTTAAATGTTGTAGTTGCTTTAGAAGATGGTATTGTTTATGGCAAAGAAGTTTTAGATGTTGATCCTGAGACTTATATAAAGAATTTATTGCAAGCTCATTATGAAGCAGTATCTTTGGCTGTGGGAGTTTCGTACATAACAAAAGATTCTGTTAGAGTATTGTTAAGTAAAGCTTATAGAGAGGTATTAGGAATGTCAAAGAATCTTAATATTGAAGTAAATACTGAACCAGAAGACATAAAAAGCGAAATAAAAGAGAAATCAAAAGGAAATGTTCAAACAGCATACTCTGAAGAAGATGCTAAAAAAGCTCAAGAAGTATTAAATAGGTTAAAAGAGTATGATATTAAGAAGAAAAGTGTATAACATTCATTGGAGGTTTATAGAAAATGGAATATGTATATGCAGCTCTCATCTTGCATAAATTAGGGAAAGACATTAGTGAAGGGAACTTGAAAAAGATACTTGAAGCAGCCGGTGCAAAAATTGATGAAGGAAAAATAAAGGCATT